>NZ_JBDJKZ010000002.1:0-365703 GCF_039673115.1 Stenotrophomonas sp. TWI1183 | reverse complement strand
GCTCCACGCAGGGTCGGGAGCCGGCCAGCGGCCGGCACTACCCATGGCTCCACGCAGCGTCGGGAGCCGGCCAGCGGCCGGAACTACCAACGGCAAACGCAATGCCGCCAGCGACGGCGCGTTTACCCCGCCGGCAACGTCAACGTCGCGCTCAATCCCGGCGTGGCATTGGCCAGCACCAGCGTGCCGCCGTAACTCTCGGCGATGTCCGCCACGATCGACAATCCCAGCCCGCTGCCTGCCGCACGCTCATCCAGCCGCACGCCGCGTTCCAGCACGCGCTCCAGCTGCTCTGGCGGGAGTCCCGGACCATCATCGGCCACGGTGATGCGCAGCTGCGTACCCTCCCGTGCCACGTCCACGCGCACGGCCTGCGCGGCCCACTTGCCCGCATTGTCGAGCAGGTTGCCCAGCATCTCTTCCAGATCCTCGCCCGCGCCTGCGAAAACACCCGCCGCATCGCCGTCGCATTCGAAACGCAGCCCGCGCGCCGCATGCACGCGCTGCATCAGTCCGCACAGCGCGCTCATTACTGGTGCGACCGGCGTGCGCTGCTGGCTGTCCGCGCCCAGGCCTGCGGCCAGATACCGATCAATGCTCGCCTGCATGCGCGCGGTCTCGCTGCGCAGGGTCTGCCGCCAGTCGCTGCCGTCGCCTTCGGCTTCGGTGGTGAGCACGGTCAGCGGCGTCTTCAGCGCGTGCGCGAGATCTTCGGCGCTGCGGCGTGCGCGCACCATCATGCGCTGGTGATGATCGAGCAGCGCGTTGAGCTGGCCGGCCAGTGGCGCGACTTCCTTCACCAGGCCCTGCTGCGGGAAGCGCACGTTCTCGCCATTGCGCACCTGCCCGGCGATGCGGCCCAGTTCGGCCAGCGGCCGCAGGCCGTAATGCACCTGGGTGACCAGCACGCCGAACCACAGCGCGATCAGCACGGCCAGGGCAAGCGCGGTGCGCTGCCGGAAGCTGGCGACCTGGGCATCCAGCTGGCTGCGGTCGGTGGCGACCATCACGATCACCGGCGCGGCGGCGCGGGGCAGGGTCACCTGCTGGGCCAACGCCCGCAGCGGTTGCTGCAGCGGCCCGGTGAGATCGATCGCCTGCGCCGGGCCGGGTTGCAGCCCCACCGGGGCGGCGAGCGATTCGTCCCACAGCGAGCGCGACTGCCCGAGGGGCTGGCCCTGCGGGTCCAGCACCTGCCAGTAGTCGCCGGAGAACACACGCCGGTAGCGCTCGTCGGCCAGGGTCTGGCGCCACTGCAGCCGGCCGTCGGCATCGCTCTCGGCCAGCGCCAGGACCGCGATCAGATCGTTGCCCAGGCGCTCGTCCATCGCGGTACGTGCGGAGCGCTCGAACATCGCGCCCAGCCACCAGGTTGCCAGGGCCGAGACCAGCACCAGGCCCAGACCACCGGCGACCAGCAGGCGCGTGCGCAGCGAGCCGGTGCTCATGGCGTCGCCGACAGGCGGAAGCCCTGGCCGCGGTGGGTATGGATCAGCTCGCTGCCGAGTTTGCGGCGGATACGCCCGATCAGCACGTCGAGCGTGTTGGAATCCGGATCGAAGCCATCTTCATAGACGTTCTCGCCCAGCCGCGCGCGGCTCAGCACGGTATCGGGGTGGTGCATGAAGTAGCTGAGGATGCGGTGCTCCTGCGCGCTGAGCGCCAGCGGCGCGCCGTCCAGCTCGAAGCGGCCGGCGTTGACGTCCAGCACGAGCGGACCGCACTGCAGCCGCGGATGCGCGTGGCCGGCACTGCGGCGGATCAGGGCGCGCAGGCGCAGCAGCAGTTCTTCGGGCTGGAATGGCTTGGTCAGGTAGTCATCGGCACCGGCATCGAAGCCGGCCAGCTTGTCGTGCCAGCGGGCGCGGGCGGTCAGCACCAGCACCGGGAAGTCACGCCCGGCCTGGCGCCAGCGCTCGATCACGCTCAGTCCGTCCAGGCCCGGCAGGCCGAGGTCGACCACCGCCGCGGCGATGTCCTCGATCTGGCCCTGGTATTCGGCATCCCGGCCCTCGGCGCTATGGATGACCACGTATCCGGCTTCCTCCAGCAGCGTCTGCAGGCGGCTGGCGAGCAGGGTGTCATCTTCGGCGAGCAGCACGCGCATCAGTCTTTTTCCATTTTCAGCAGGCGGCCGGTGGCGGCATCGTAATCCAGCTCCATCACCACGCCATCGGGGCCGAGGATCTCGATCTCGTACTTGGCGTCATCCAGCTCCACTTCGATCAGCTTGCCGGGGTAGCGCCGCAGCGCATCGGCGACCACCTGTTCCAGCGGCACGAACCGGCCCTGACGCACCGCCTGGCGCACGCTGTCCTGCTGGCGGCTGCCACCGTCGAGCACCCGCATCGGGTCCTGCGGGGCGAGGGTCAACAGCAGGGGCAGCATCAGGGACAGGGCGGACATGCGGGCACGCAGGGCAGGGGCAGGCCACCGGTATACCGGGGATGTCTAAACAGTATCTAACAGCCGCCCTCATGATCCGGTTAGGCGCGGTGGCCAGACTGGCGGTGCCGGAATGGACCGGCGCCCCCTCAAGGATTCCCATGAAGACGATGATTGCCGCCACCGCCCTGGCCGCCGCCCTGTTCGCCACCCCGGCCTTCGCCGCCAACCTCTCGGCCGCCCAGGTCCAGGCCAAGCTCAGCGCCGCCGGCTATACCCAGGTGCACGAACTGGAGCACGACGATGGCGTGTGGGAAGCGGATGTGACCCGCAAGGACGGCAGCGTCGATGAAGTGCTCATCGATGACACCAAGGGCGAGATCTTCGACCCGCGCGACGGCCGCGCGCTGCTGGATGCCGGGCAGATCCTGGCGCTGGCCGGCAAGGCCGGGTTGAAGCAGATCGACTCGCTCGAGCGCGATGGCGCCACCTGGACCCTGGATGCGCGCAATGCCCGCAACCAGCGCGTGGAAGTGCGCATGAGCGGTCACGACGGCCGCGTGCTGGCCAGCAAGCGCGATGGCTGGTGGGACTGATCCGGCCGCGCCACCGCGCGCTGGATGTACGAACGGCCGGGTTTCCCCGGCCGTCCGCGCACGTGCCTGAGGGCGGCAGCGCTTACCAGCGCGCCGGGTAATCCCAGTAGCCCGGGCCGCGGCCGTAGCCGCCGTAGCCATCGAACCCGTCGTAGCCGTAAGGGCCGAAGAAGCCGGGGCCCTTGCCCTCGCTCACCCGGATGTTGACGTTGACGTTGCGGGTGTTGCCCTCGTCCGTGGTGTAGTTCTTGCTCAGATTGAGCTCGGCCGCGTTGTAGTGGCTGTTGCCGTAATTCTCGGAATAGCCGATGCCGGTGGTGAAGCTGCCGTTGACCCGCAGCTTGTCATCGGTCACGTGGGCGATCCCGTTGGCCGCCCGGTCGGTGGAACGCCGGCCGGTCCGGTCACCGTAGAACGTGCCCGGCGGATCCCCGCGCAGGGACTGATCGCTCAGGTACTGCAGCGGCGCATCGGGAATGCTCAGGTCCAGCCCGGTCGAGGACTGCGGGCCGGTGGCGCCTGCGGCTGACTGGGCCAGCGCCACGCCGGGCAGGGACAGGCACAGCAGCAGGGGAAGCAGGCGGATCATGAGAGGCTCCGGAGCAGACAGGCGGGACGGCCGACAGCGCTGACGCTAGCAGCCGTAGTTTGAATGATGCCTGTCATGGCGTGGGTTGCAAGGGGAACTCAGCGCAGCCGGTCGAATCCGAACAGCTCGGCGAGCGGATGCCGGCGCCGTTCGATGCGCGCGCGGAGCAGCCCGGCGCCGATCATCGAATAGGTGATGCCGTTGCCGCCATAGGCCATCGCGAACAGCACCCGCGGGCCCCACTGCGGGTGCGGACCAAAGAATGGCAGGCCATCGTGGGTCTCGGCGAAGGTGCCGCCCCAGGAGAACGCCGGCTGCAGCGGCAGGTGCGGGAACAGCTTCGCGGTCTTCCTGAGCAGCTTGCCGGTCTTGCTCTCCACCCGCCGGTCGCGCCGGGCCGGGAGATCGATGGCGTCGTCTTCACCACCGATCAGCAGCCGGTGGTCGCCGGTGCTGCGCAGGTACAGATACGGCCGCGCCGATTCCCAGGCCATGGTCTCGCGCAGCGGGCCGAGCAGGTCCGGGTGGATCGGATCGGTGATGAAGGCGTAGCTGCTGCGGTTGCGGGCCACCGAGGGCTTCAACCAGCGCTGCCCGGCATAGCCGGTGGCCAGCACCACGTGGCGGGCACGGATGCGCGCGCCGCCCAGGGTGGTCGCGGTGACGCCGCGCGGGGTCGGGGTGAGCGTATCCAGCACGGTGCGGTCGTAGACGCCGCAGCCGCGCTTGTGCAGCCGCATCAGCAGCCGATAGGTAAGTCGATAGGGGTCGATGCGTGCAGCGAGTGCGCTGAGGATCGCGCCCGGTGCGCGGATGCCGTACGCGTCCGCGACCGCCTCGCTGTCCAGCCAACGCACATCGAAGCCATGCCTGGCCCGCAGCGCGCATTCCTCGGCCAGCACCGCCTGGTGCCCGCGCTTGCTGGCGTAGTACAGGCTGGCCATGCGGTGGCAATCCACGTCGCGGAACGGTGCGGCGATCTCGCAGATGGCCGGGATCGCCTCGGCACAGGCCTGATAGGCCTGCACGGCGGCGTCCTCGCCATAGCGCTGGGCGAGATCGATGAGATGGGTGTCGATCTCGTATTGCAGCAGTGCAGTGCTGGCCGCGGTGCTGCCCCAGCCGATATCGCGCTGTTCGATCAGGGCGACATCGTGGCCGTGCGCGCACAGCTCGTCGGCGATCAGCGCACCGCTGATGCCGCCGCCCACCACCAGCACCTCGCAGTTCAGATCGTTTTCCAGCGGTGGAAACGCATGCATCAGGCCGTTGCGCACGGCCCAGAACGGGTACCCGCTCTTCAGGTCCATTGAAGCCTCAGGCGGTGGGGTGGCCGGTATGCGGGGTCTGGATCAGCGCGCTCAGGTCGAAGCCCTGCAGGCGCGCCTGGGCCAGGTAGTGTTCCTGCGTGGTGCGGTCGAGCGTGGGGGTGCGCGAGAGCAGCCAGAGGAACTTGCGGTCCGGGCTCCCAACCAGCGAGACGCTGTAATCCGGTGCGATCTGGATCACCCAGTAGTCGCCCTTGGTGAAGGGCAGCCAGCGCAGCCCCTTGGGCAGGAAGCTGACTTCCAGCCGGGCCGGGTCGTTGTCCACCGGGCAGGCTTCGCCGTCGGCTTCTTCGATCTCGTTGCCCATGCGGCAGCGGTTGAGCACGGCCACATGGCCGTTGTCCTTCAGGCTGTAATGCGCGGAGACATCCGTACAGCCTTCCGGCTCGTGCTTCATCGGCAGGCGGGCGATCTCATACCAGGTGCCCAGGTAACGCGGCAGCTTGAGGTCGGGAACGGTTTTCAGGTCGGGATGTGTGGTCATGGGGGACGGCTGGTGGGAGTGCGATCCCACGATGCCGGGGCCGCTGCCACGGCCGGGTGAAGCCCGGGCGATTGCGGCGTCGAGACAGTCCGTTGTGGCCGCGTCATGTTCCGCTTCCGATGGCGGCGCTATGCTGGGCCGGAGCGCCGCGGGCGCTTCTTTCAACAGCGATGGAGATGCGGATGTACCAGGTGATTCTGCTCAAGAGCGAAACCGGCGTTGCCCGCCAGCAGCGGGAAACGGCCGACGATGTGATCGACCATGAGGGCGTGAGCTATACGCTGCGGGCCGGCCCAAGGCAGCCGCTGCCGACCGATCACGCCTGGGACGAGATCGCGGTGTACGCGCCCGAGGAGATCACCGAGGAGGAGTTCCAGGACTGGTATGCCCGTCTGCAGCCGCAGGTCGAAGAGCTCCGCCTGAAGTACTGAGGGCCGCATACCTGTTCTGAACGGGGCCCGGTTTATAGTCGCGGGCAGGCGCGGTGGTCCGCGCGAACCGTTGGTGCTGGCGTGTCGCTTCGTCATTCTTCGTTTGTGGTGCGGTCGTTGTCGTGGCTGCTGTTGTTCGCCTGGCTGGGGGCCGCGCCGATCGCGCTGGCCCAGGCCGGTGATGCGGATCCGGACCCGGCCAAGCAGCTGGCCGAGGCCGAGAAGACCTTCCGGTCCATCAATGATGATCTGGAAGATGCGGCCACCACCGAGACGCTCAAGACGCTGTCCGACCGCGCCCTGTCCGTCCAGCGCGATGCGGATGGCCTGCAGACGGCGCTGGACCCGCAGCTGAAGCAGGTCGATGCGCGCCTGTCCCAGCTCGGTGAGGTCGCCGAAGGCACCGTCGAGCCGCCGGAAGTCAGCCGACAGCGCAAGGCGCTGAACCAGCAGAAGGCCGACATCAACGCGCAGATCGCCCGCGCCAAGCTGCTCTCGGTGGATGCCAAGCAGCTCGGCGAGCGCGTCGAGAAGATGCGGGTCACCCAGTTCAGCGAACAGCTCACGCGCAAAGTCGCCTCGCCGTTGTCGCCGTCGCTGTGGCGCAGCTTCGCCAAGGATGTGCCGGACGACGTGCAGCGCCTGGCCATCCTGTACCGCATGGGTGAAGACGCCGCGCGCAAAGCCATCGCCAAACATGGCTGGACCGCGCCGCTGATCGGGCTGGCAGTGGCCCTGGTGATGTTCTTCCCGCTGCGGCTGTGGCTGCGCGCGCTGGGCCGGCGCTTCGCCGCCTCCGAGCGGGCGCCCGATGGACGTCTGCGCCGTTCCGGCTTGGCGGTGTGGCTGCTGCTGGTGGGCACGCTGCTGCCCGGCCTCGCCGCGGTAGCCCTGGTCGAGTCGCTGGATGCGATCGGGGCGATCCCGCCGCGCCTGCAGTCGGTGGCCGAGACGTTCGAAGTCGCTACCTTCGTGGCCGCCTTCATCGCCGCGCTCAGCGCCTGCCTGCTGGTGCCCAAGCGGCCCTCGTGGCGCCTGCTGTCGCTCGACGACAGCGCGGCCTGGCGCCTGCGCAAATACGCCTGGGGCGCGGCCGGCCTGACCTGGCTGAGCATCATGCTGGTCGCCCTCGACCGCGCGGCGCGTACCAGCGCGGTGACCACGGTGGCCGCGGATGGGTTGATGGCGGTGACCTATATGGCGCTGATCATCGCGATCCTCGTATCGCTGGCGCGCATGCACAACCGCCAGGCTGCCGAAGCCGCCGAAGCCGAAGCGCGGGCCGATCCCCGGGCCGGTGGCGATGGCAAGGTGCGGGGCGCGCCGCGCCGCAGCGGCTGGATCGTGCTGGCGCGCCTGGCCGGCCATATCGCCGTGGCAGCGGCGGTGATCGCCACGCTGCTGGGCTACCTCAACTTCGCCCTGTTCGTCGCCCAGCAGCTGATCTGGGGCGCGGTGGTGCTGATGGCCGTCTCGCTGCTGCTCAAGTTCGCCGACGACCTGGCCACCTGGGTGCTCGCGCCCAGCAGCCGTGCCGGGCAGACCATCGTGTTGACCACCGGGCTCAGCGAGTCGCGGGTGGAGCAGGCCGGCGTACTGCTCTCGGCGGTGCTGCGCGTGGGCGTGATCGTGCTCGGCCTGCTGGCGCTGGCCGCACCGTTCGGCAACCTCAACGCGTTCCTCGGCGGGCTGGATTCGCTCACCGGTGGATTCAAGGTCGGCGAAGCGACGGTCACACCGAGCACCGTGATGTACGCCGTGCTGGTGTTCCTGGTGGTGTGGGCGGTGACGCAGGCGTTCCAGCGCTGGCTCAGCGATACCTACCTGCCCAAGACCGAACTGGACGCCGGCGCGCGCAACTCGATCAGCACGGTGACCCGCTACCTCGGCATCATCGCCGCGGTGCTGTGGGGCCTGACCGCGCTGGGGATCGGCTTCGAGAAGCTGGCGCTCGTGGTCAGCGCGCTGTCGGTCGGTATCGGCTTCGGCCTGCAGGCGATCACCCAGAACTTCGTGTCCGGCCTGATCCTGCTCGCCGAGCGGCCGGTCAAGATCGGCGACTGGGTCAAGCTGGGCGATCAGGAAGGCGACATCAAGCGGATCAGCGTGCGCTCGACCGAGATCCAGGTCGGCGACAAATCCACGTTGATCGTGCCGAACTCCGAGCTGATCACCAAGACCATCCGCAACATGACGATGGGCAACGCGCAGGGCCGGATCCAGATCCAGTTCTCGGTGCCGCTGAACACCGACGTGGCCGCGTTGCGCCAGATCCTGCTGGATGCGTACACCGAGCACCCGGGCGTGCTCAGCGATCCGGCGCCGTCGGTGTTCATCGACTCGATCGCCAACGGGCAGATCGCGATCAACAGCTTCGCCTACGTCTCCGGCCCGCGGGCGGTATACGGAGCGCGCAGCGAGCTGTACTTCACGATGCTGCAGACGTTCGCCGCTGCCGGGATCGCGCTGTCCTCGCCGACGGATATCCATCTGGTGCGTGACCCGGCAGCGAAGCCCGACCCCGACGCGTAAGCAGGCCGGTAGGTACCGACCGTTGGTCGGTATCGTCGCGATCGAGGTGTCGGTCGGTACCGCCGCGATGCAGGTAGTGCCGGCCGCTGGCCGGCAGCACCCTGATACATGTAGTGCCGGCCGCTGGCCGGCAGCTGCACGATGCAGAGAGAATCGAGAGCCGGCCAGCGGCCGGCACTACCGATAGGGACGGTCGACAGCGCCCGACGCCGGCAGGACGGCCGGATCAGCCGCGGTTGCCGCGGCGCGACGGCACCAGCGCGAAGGTATCCACGGCGAGCTTCTCGGCATGGTTCAACCACGCCCGCACTTCCAGGTCATCGACCTCGTGGTCCAGGCCGAAGCTCAGGTTGATGCGGCCTTCGGCGTCCGGCTGCACCCACTGCTGGGCGACCACCACCTTGCGCTGCGACGACACCGCCTCGATCCAGAAGCCACGGTCCGGCGACTGCTTGGTCACCAGCTGCACCATGTACTGGCCGGCGCGGGTGCGGCGGCCCTTCTGCGTGATCATGTGGGCCTGGCGGATGCTCGGGCGCGGGCCGTTGAACGGATCCAGCGGGCCATCCACGGCCACCCCACCGCGCAGCTGGTCATCGCGGAACAGCTTGATGCCCTTGTCCTGGTTGACCAGCATCGCGCACCAGTCGCCATCGGCCGAGCCATCCTCGAAGGCGGTGCAGCGGTCGACGTAGGCCAGCGTATTGGAGGGATCGGCGAGATCGAACTGCTTGGAGGTGTTCTCCAGGTAGACCGATTTCAGGTCCCAATGCTTGTCGTACTCCAGCAGCACCGGTGGCTGCACATGCTGCAGGCCGATCACCACCTGGTTGTCGTCATCGATGCGCAGCTGGCGGGTCTTGTCGCCCAGCCACAGCGAGCGCGAGAACGCCAGGTAACGCGGGTAGTCCTTGCCGTTGTCGCGGAACACCGCGGCACTGGCACTGTCCGAACGTTCCGGGTGCAGCAGCGAGCGGCCGAAGCCGATCGAATCGATGGCCGGGTCGATCAGGCTCAGCAGGGTGGCGCCCGAGTCCAGCGTCGAGCCGGCCGGCGCGGCCAGCTGGCGCGGCGCGATGTCCTTGCCCAGGAACAGCAGCAGGTTTTCGCGGTCCTGCTTGGCCAGGATGTGGCTGAGATCGTTCGGCATGGCCAGGTGATCGGAGGCGATCACGATCAGCGTGTCCTCGCCATATGGGCTGGCCTGGATACGGTCGACCAGCTTGGCGATCAGCCCGTCGGTGCACTTCAGCGCATTGAGCATGCCGATGTTGCCGTGCTCGCTCTTGTAGCGGGTGCCTTTGCAGGCCACCGGCAGGTGGCCGGCGGGGTGGTGAGTGTCCATCGTCAGCGTGGTCAGCATGAACGGCTCGCCCTTGCGCGAGAGCTGCACGAAGCGGTCGTAGGCCTTGTCCAGCAGCACATCGTCATGCACGCCCCACGGCGAGAAATGCGCGCGGGTGACCTTCTGCTTCTTGAACCAGGCAAGGTCATCGACGGTATCGAAGCCGTGCGTGGCCAGGAACTGCCCCTTGCCGGCGAACTGGCCGTTGGCGCCGCCCAGGTAGTGATTGGTGTAGCCCTGCTGCTTGAGGTAATCGCCCAGGCAGACCGCTTCGGGCAGGAAGCTGCCCATGCGGCCCATGCTGTTCTCATCTTCCTTGGCGGTGGTCAACGGCACGCCGCACATCGAGGAGACCAGGCCGGCGATGGTCCAGCCACCGCCTTCGGCCGAGACCAGCCCGCGCACGTCCAGCGACTGCGCGGCCAGCCGGTTGATGTTGGGCATCAGATCCGGGAACGTTTCTTCATTGAGATAGGTGCGCTCCAGGCTTTCGCCGTAGATCCACACGATGTTGCGCGGCTTGGTCAGCGGCTGCGTCGGCACGCGGTACTCGGCCTTGACCATGCTGTAGTCGACCGGGCGCATCTGCTGGTACAGGCGCTGGCCATCGCTGTAGAGCGGGCTCACCACGATGGCGACGAACCACATGGCCATGAAGCCGGCAAACACCGCCTTGCCATGCGCGGGGCGGTGCCGACGACGCAGGCGCGCCAGCAGCAAAGGGGTGAGCGAGACCAGAGCCAGTGCGATGAAGCCGGCGATGTAGTGCTTGAAGTCGGCGACGCCGGCGCCTTCCATGTCCGCGCCGAGGTGATACAGCGTGGCCGCGTTGAGACCGTCACCGGACAACTTGTTGATCAACCACCATGCACTGAGTGTCAGCAGCAGCAATGACATCAGGCTTGCCTTCCACCACACCCATTTGTCAGATGCGAGGAACAGCCAGGTGAGCAGCAACAGCGACAGCAGCAGGATCCAGAGCATAAGCACTTTTGGCAGTGGAGACAGGTGGTGATGGACGCCATGACGACGCAGTTCCCATCCGACCGGCTGTCCCAACCACACATGCATGACAAGCCGATGACTCGATCATGCCTGCACGAACCTGACTGAAATGTTTGTTGAAAACGACATTCATCCTCACGCATCGCACTGCGATATGCGACGTAAAACACGCGTGAAGAAGTGCGCGCGATGCTGCACTGCATCGCGCGTTTCCCTGTGCGTTTATATGCTCTGTCTGAATGCGTGACGCACGTGGCAAGCGCGTCAACGGTGCCCGCGTTCTTCCTTCGAGCGCGCACGACGATCGAAGATCAACGCACTGAGGATGATGCCCAACCCAAGGAACACGCCGATCAGCATCAGCGTGAATGCGATGGCGGGATAGCCGAACAGATGCCACCCGGTATCGACCTTCATCATCATCGCGGCGGCAAGAATCAGTGCGGCGGTGACAATGCCGGCAGAGACGCGGTTGGCGATCTTCTGCAGGTTCTCCATCAGGCGTGATTCTTCCAGCCCGGTCACTTTCATCTGCAGGCGGTTCTCGGCGAGCAGCGCGAGGATGTCGGTCATCTTGCGCGGTCCATCGCGCAGCAGCTGCTGCATCTCCATGGCCTCGCTGGCGAGATTGGCAGCGGACAGGGATTTCTTCAGTCGCGCCCGCATCACGTGTTGCAGCTGTTTTTCCACGATGCGGCGGGTGTCCAGGTCCGGCGACAGCAGGCGGCACACGGTCTCCAGATTCAGCAGCGCCTTGCCGAGCAGGCTCAGCTCCGGCGGCGTCCGCAGTCCGCTGGCGGTGGCGATGCGCACCAGGTCCAGCACCACGCGGCCTTCGGAGAAGCTGCTGTTGGCGGCATAGCGCGCGATGATCTGCCCGGTCTCGCGCAGGTAACGTTCTTCATCGAAGAACTCGAGCCGCGTGCTGATGCCGATGATCTCATCGGCCACTTCCTCGCCACGTCCATCCACCGCAGCGAACAACAGTTTCAGCAGGCGTTCGCGCAGGCGCGGCGGCATGTGCGCGACCATGCCCAGGTCGAAGATCGCCAGGCGACCCGCCGGTGTGACACGCAGATTGCCCGGATGCGGATCGGCGTGGATCTCGCCATGCACGAAGATCTGGTCGACATACCCGCGGATCAGCGCGGCGGCGAGCGGCGCCATCGGCTGCTCGGTGCGGCGCACGTCGGGGATCATGTCCACGCGCACGCCCTGGGCCAGTTCCATGGTCAGCACGCGATGGCTGCAGTAATCCCAGATCGGCTGCGGCACCCACAGCGGCTTGAACGGCTTGAGGTGCTGGCCGAAGCGCTGCAGGTTCTCGGCTTCAGCCTGGTAGTCCAGCTCCTGCATCAGGGTCTTGGCGAACTCATTGAGCCAGTCGCGCAGGCGTACGCGACGGCCGACCTGGGTGAGGTGGTCGGCGGCCAGCGCGAAGCTGCGCAGCACCTCCAGGTCAGAGCGCAGCTGCGCGGCGACCTCCGGCTTCTGCACTTTGACCGCCACCTGGCGTCCATCGTGCAGTTCGGCGCGGTGCACCTGGGCGATCGAGGCGCAGCCCAGCGGCACCGGATCGAAACTGGCGAACAGCTTGGATACCGAGGCCCCCAGCTCCTGTTCGATGATGGCCGCGACCCGCTCGACCGGGATCGGCGCGACGTTCTCCTGCATCCGCTCCAGCGCCGTGGCGAACTCCACCGGCACCATGTCGGGGCGGGTGGAGAGCATCTGGCCCAGTTTGACGAAGGTCGGCCCCAGCGATTCCAGATCGGTGACGAACTGCTCCGGGTTGCCCTCCGGCGGCACGTCGTGGACCGCGCGCGAGTCCAGGTTCATGCCGGAAAACACCCCGGAATTACGGTAGCGCAACAGCAGGCGCAGGATCTGGCTGCGGCGGTTCATGCCCTTGACCAGCGACGGCGAACCGGGGACGACGGGCGTGGTATTCAAGCAGGACTCCGGGGCGACGATCACCGGCAGTGTGGCGGGGCGGCGGTGGTGGGCCGGTGAATCCGTGCCTGCTACCGCGAGAGGGGGCGGATCGGTCAGAATCGGCGCTCCTGCTTCCTCTTTGGATCCACCATGGCCGGTGCCAGTCTGTTCGCGTTGCTCGATGATATTGCGTCCCTGCTGGACGACGTGGCGGTGCTGACCAAGGTCGCGGCCAAGAAAACCGCCGGCGTGCTCGGCGACGATCTGGCGCTGAACGCACAGCAGGTGACCGGGGTCAGCGCCAACCGGGAGCTGCCGGTGGTGTGGGCGGTGGCCAAGGGCTCGCTGGTCAACAAGGCGATCCTGGTGCCGGCCGCGCTGGCGATCAGCGCGTGGCTGCCGTGGGCGATCACCCCCTTGATGATGATCGGTGGCGCGTTCCTCTGCTATGAGGGCGTGGAGAAGCTGGCGCACCGTTTCCTGCATTCGCGCGATGAGGACGAGCAGCGCAGGGCCGAGCGGGTCAAGGCGCTGGCCGATGAGAAGGTGGACATGGTCGCGTGGGAGAAGGACAAGGTGAAGGGCGCGATCCGCACCGACTTCATCCTCTCGGCCGAGATCATCGTGCTGTCGCTGGGCGTGGTCTCGAGCGCACCGTTCCTCAACCAGGTCACCGCCTTGGTGGTGATCGCACTGGCAATGACCGTGTTCGTCTACGGCCTGGTCGCCGGCATCGTCAAACTCGACGACCTGGGCCTGTACCTGTCTAACAAGGGCGCGGCGCTGGCCGCGATCGGCCGGGGCCTGCTGGTGGCCGCACCGTGGCTGATGAAGTTCCTCTCGGTGGCTGGTACCGCGGCGATGTTCCTGGTCGGCGGCGGCATCCTGGTGCACAGCATCGCGCCGCTGCACCACGCGATCCTGGCGATGGGCGGCGACGGCAGCTGGGGCTGGCTGATCAACGCGCTGGGCAACGTGATCGTCGGCGTGGTGATCGGTGCGGTGGTGCTGGGGGCAGTCACCGCGTTCCAGAAGCTGCGCGGGGCCAAGCCCGCGCACTGAGGCGCGGCCGGGTCAGGCCGGTTCCCATCCGCGCAGGGCGTCCAGCTCGGCGCGGGCACGGGCCAGCCGGCGGCCGGACAGCGCATCGATCGCGCGTTGCAGCCACGGCGATGCCGGTGCGCGCTGGACCCAACGCCGGGCCATGACCAGCGCGGCCAGCATGGCCAGCGTCCCGGCACCCAGCGAGACCAGCAGCCACGGGGCGGCGAACGCGCCCAGGTCCACCCCCCACGCCTGCCAGGCCACCAGCACCGGCACCGCCAGCCACAGCCAGCACCACGGCAGGCCGAGCAGCAGTTCGGTCACCGCCGTGTGCCGGCGCAGCGCGGCCAGCTGCTGCGATTGCTCCAGCACCGTCTGCGTCGGCTGCAGCTGCCGGCGGCGCTGCAGGCGGGTGATGCTGGCGATGATCACCGCGATGCAATAGGCATGCAGCGCCAGCGCGCTGAGCATCACTGCAAGCGGCGGTTGCTGCCACCACTGGCTGCCGCAGTACACCGCCAACCCCAGCCAGAGCACCAGCTGCAGTGCCTGCCACAGGCTGAAGAGGCCCAG
The DNA here is from genome assembly GCF_039673115.1 of Stenotrophomonas sp. TWI1183. NCBI lineage: Bacteria > Pseudomonadati > Pseudomonadota > Gammaproteobacteria > Lysobacterales > Lysobacteraceae > Stenotrophomonas > Stenotrophomonas sp. TWI1183. The sequence continues at coordinate 351,456 of NZ_JBDJKZ010000002.1, read as the reverse complement.
CTGGCGCTGGACGCTGCGTTGCCGATGGCTGCGCCACGCCGCCAGCGCGAAGGCCTCCTGCGCATCAGTTGGGTTCCCGACGCTGTTCCACAACTGCTTGAGTTCATCCGGTTGCATGGCGGGCTCCTCGGTCCGTGGGATTCAGGCGCGTGCGCAGCTGCTGGCGCAGGCGGTGCAGGCGGGTGGAGACGTTGGCGACGCTGATGCCCAGTACCTCGGCGATCTGGCGATGGTCGTGGTCGTCCAGGTGCAGCAGCATCAGCGCACGGTCCAGCGGCGGCAGCGCATGGATGGCGACCTCCAGCTGATGCAGGGCGTGGCGCTGTTCGGGCGGAAGCGCCTCGTCGGCCGCGGGCAGATCGTCATCCAGGGGCGCGTGGTGCTGATGCCTGTACTGCTGCCGCCGCCATTGCGAGATCGCCACGTTGAGTGCCACCCGGTACAGCCAGGTCGAAAAGCGCGCGCGCGCCGGGTCGAACCCTTCGAACGCCGCCCACGCCTGCACGCTGATCTCCTGGACCAGATCGAGCCGATCCTCGGGATGATGGCAGTAGCCGCGTGCCACGTTCAGCACGATGCCGCGGTGCTGCTCCAGCAGCGCGGCAAAGCGCGGGCGCAGGTCGGTGTCGCTTGCGGGCAGTGTCATGTCCATACCCGGGTGATTCGCGCCGGTGCGCGGAATATCACAGCCACGGGATCAGCCCGCCGGGGGTTCGGCCGCCTGCACGCGGTTCTTGCCGACCCGCTTGGCCGCATACAGCGCCGCGTCGGCGCGCCGCAGCAGCGCATCCGCCGCTTCGCCCGGCTGCCATTGCGCCAGCCCGGCGCTGAAGTGCACCGGCACCCGCTGTCCATCCAGCGGCAGCGGCCGCTGCGCCAGCGAGCGCTGCAGGCGCAGCAGGGTGGACATGCTGTCCGCCGCCGGCGTTTCCGGCAGCAGCAGGACGAACTCATCTCCGCCCAGGCGCGCGATCGCATCGCTGCTGCGCAGGTGCAGCTGGCAGACCTCGACCAGGTGGCGCAGGACCGCATCGCCGCCGGCATGGCCGTGCAGCGTGTTGGTCTGGTGGAAATCGTCCAGGTCGAGCAGGGCCAGCGCCAGCGGATGGCCGTGGCGGGCGGCGCGCGCGCGTTCGCGCTCGAGCAGTTCGTCGAGCCCGCGCCGGTTGAGCGCACCGGTCAGCGGGTCACTGCGGATCAACCCGGACACCTCGCGCAGCTCCTGCTCCAGCTCGGCGATGCGCTGTTCGGCCTGCTCCACTTCGCGGCGCGCGTTGCCGAGGTGGTCGCGCGCCTGCAGGGCCTGGTCCTGGACCCGGCCGGTATCCTGCAGGACGTCCTGCAGCAGCTGGTTGAGATCGGCGATGCTGCGTGCCTCCTTCAGGGCCAGCGCGTAACTGCTGATCCGGTCGTGATACTCGCCGGTGCTGACCGCCATGCCGTCCAGGCGCTCGATGAAGCCGCCCATGACGTTCTTCATCGCCGCCTTGGATTCGACGATGCCCTGCTTGAGCAGGCCCTGCTTGTAGATCACTTCGCGCAGGTTGGCGCGTGCCTGTTCCACCGAGTCGCGATCGAGCGGGCCACCGATCAGCGAGCGCACCGCGTGCACCTGGCCGTGCAGCCAGCTGCTGTCATCGAGCAGCTCGCTGATGTTGTCCAGCAGCAGATCGAACAGGCTCAGCAGCAGCTCCTGCTGTTCCTGCCAGCCATCGCTGCGCACGCCGATCTGGTGCGAGAGCTCGCGCAGCCGCTGTTCGATCGGCTGCAGCGGCTGGCCCGGATGCCAGTGGCGCAGTTCACCGGCCAGCTGCACCGGCTCCTCGCGCAGCTCGGGCATGTTCTGCAGCAGGCTGGCCACGGTCACCCCGACGGTGTGACGCAGCAGCTCGCGCAGGCGCAGGCTGTCCGGCTGGCCGTCCGGCGTTTCCTGCTCGATGGTGCGGATGTACTTGTCGATCAGCTGGCGCATCGCGCGGCCGTAGCTGACCCAGTCGGCGCTGCGCTGCGCCGACTGCAGGCGCAGGCCCATGTCGCCCAGCTCGCCGGGGAGGGTGGACATGCCGTTGGCGAAGGCGGCCAGCAGCGGCTCGGGCGTATCGATGCCGGCGAACAGGCGCTGCAGCATCGCGCTGCTGCCGCCCTTGGGCCCGGGCGCCGGCTCGCTGGCGGTGTCCAGCACCGTGCCCACGCTCTGCCGCCGCGACAGCAGCCGCCCGACGGCGGTACCGGGGCTGGGGGGAGCATCGTGCGGGTCCGTCATGCGGCAGGTCCTTGCAGGGCACGGCCAAGGGCCGGAGCGGTGGAGAGGTGGGAACAGTATCGGCGCAGTCGGGTCGGGCTTGAACCGGTCCTGCATGGCAGGATGGTAAGCACGGCAATGGCAGGAGCGTGCGATGAAGGTGATGCTGGTGGGAGCGACCGGACTGGTCGGCGGTCATGTGCTGCGGCAACTGCTGGACGACCCGCGCTGCGATGCGGTGGTGGCCCCGACCCGGCGGCCGGTGGGCGTCACCGATGCGGCGCTGCTCAATCCCGTGGTGGACTTCGCGCAGCTGCCGGCCGAGGCCGCCTGGTGGGCGGTGGATGCCGTGATCTGCGCGCTCGGCACCACGATCAAGCAGGCCGGCAGCAAGGACGCGTTTTCCCGGGTCGACCATGATTTCCCGCTGGCCGTGGCGCGGCGGGCGCGTGCCCACGGCGCGCATGCCTTCGCATTGAATTCGGCGATGGGCGCCGACGCGGGCTCGCGGATCTTCTACAACCAGGTCAAAGGGCGGCTGGAGCAGGACCTGCGGGACCTGGACTATCCGTCGCTGACCCTGGTCCGCCCCGGGCTGATCGGAGGCGAGCGTGCCGAGCGGCGTACCGGCGAGCATCTGGCCAGTGTGGTGCTGGGCGTGCTGGGTCCGGTGCTGCCGCGCGCGTGGCGGATCAATCCGGCCGAGACCATTGCCGCCGCGCTGGTCGAGGCGGTGCTGGTGCCGACGCCCGGCGTCAGGATCGTGGGCTCGGCCGATCTGGCGGAGCGCTGAGCCGCTGACGGGCGGACGGGCGGCCACCCGGCCACTGCGCTACCCTTTCTGCCCCTCAAGCGGTCCCTGCCATGTCCGTCGACAAGAACCAACGCGATCTCGAAGCTGGTATCCATACCGATCTGGAGGGGCGGCTGACCTACGGCGGTTACCTGCGCCTGGACCAGCTGCTGTCGGCCCAGCAGCCGCTGTCCAACCCGCCGCACCACGACGAGATGCTGTTCATCATCCAGCACCAGACCTCGGAGCTGTGGCTGAAGCTGCTGGCGCACGAACTGCGCGCGGCGATCGGTTTCCTGCAGCGCGACGAGGTGTGGCAGTGCCGCAAGGTGCTGGCGCGCAGCAAGCAGGTACTGCGCCAGCTGACCGAACAGTGGTCGGTGCTGGAGACGTTGACGCCCTCGGAGTACATGGGCTTCCGCGACGTGCTGGGTCCGTCCTCGGGCTTCCAGTCGCTGCAGTACCGCTACATCGAATTCCTGCTGGGCAACAAGAACGCGCAGATGCTGCAGGTGTTCTCGCATGACCCGGCCGGCCAGGCCCAGTTGCAGGAGGTGCTCGATGCCCCCAGCCTGTACGAGGAGTTCCTGCGCTACCTGGCCCGCTTCGGCCATCCGGTCCCGGCCGGCTACCAGGGCCGCGACTGGCAGCAGCCGCACGTGGCCGACGATGCGCTGCACCCGGTGTTCGAGCGGATCTACCAGAACACCGACCGTTTCTGGCGCGAGTATTCGCTGTGCGAGGACCTGGTCGATCTGGAGACCGCCTTCCAGCTCTGGCGCTTCCGCCACATGCGTACGGTCATGCGGATCATCGGCTTCAAGCGCGGTACCGGCGGCTCCAGCGGGGTCGGCTTCCTGCGCCAGGCGCTGGAGCTGACCTTCTTCCCGGAGCTGTTCCAGGTGCGCACCACGATCCGCAACGACGATCCGATGCCGCCGGACGCCTGATCCGGCATCGACCGCAATAAGCCTATTCATATTTAGCGGCCCCATCCGCCGTACGGTGCGGCAGGCCCCGTCGTTGCTGCGCTGCCGGTCCCGGACCGGCAGTTGCAGATGCAAGTTCAGCGACCGTGCCGCCAGCGGCACACATCAGCGTGTATTTGACGTGAACGTGGTTGGTCTGGGATTCTCCCGCGCTGCTTTCGCACATCGGACGTGCATGTCTTCCACCGAACCCAGGAATCCCGCATGAGCGTAGACGCCGCCGCGAAATCCGTTCCCGATCCGGCGCTGCCGGAGTTCAAGACCACGCTGGGCCATCCGCGCCCGTTGTGGATGCTGTTCATGACCGAATTCTGGGAACGCTTTGCGTTCTACGGCATCCGTTGGGCCCTGGTGCTGTACATCGTCGCGCAGTTCTTCGACGGTGATTCGGCCGGCCAGGCCGCGGCCAGCCGGACCTACGGTGCCTATCTGGCGCTGGTCTACGCCGCCGCCATCTTCGGTGGCTACGTGGCCGATCGGGTACTGGGCTACCAACGCTCGATCCTGACCGGCGCGGTGATCATGGCCGCGGGCCTGTTCATGGTGGCCATGCCCAACAAGGAAATCTTCGAGCTGGGCCTGGCCACGATCATCATCGGCAACGGCCTGTTCAAGCCGAACATCTCCACCATGGTCGGCAAGCTGTACGGCCTGAAGGATGAGCGCCGCGATTCGGGCTTCACCATCTTCTACATGGGCATCAACATCGGCGCGATGATCGCCCCGGTGCTGACCCAGTACCTGGCCGAGCGCGTGTTCGGCACCCAGGCGATGCCGTCCTACAAGATGGTCTTCATCGCCTCGGGCATCGGCATGCTGATCAGCCTGGCCTGGTTCTACGTCGGCCGCGCCGGCCTGAAGGGCATCGGCGCCCCGCCGGCCGGTGCCGAGGGCTATGGCCGCATCGTGATGGTGTTCATCGGTGCGATCGTGGCGATCCCGATCGCGTTCTTCCTGCTCTCCACCGGCGCCACCGCGCTGGCCTGGATCCTGGGCGCGATGTTCATCGCGCTGGCGATCCTGCTGCTGGTCGAAGGCATCCGCGAAGGCAAGGTGCAGCGCGACCGTGTGATCGCGATGCTGATCATCTTCACCTTCAACGTGATGTTCTGGATGTTCTTCGAACAGGCCGGCAGCTCGTTCACCTTCCTGGCCGACAACATCGTCAACCGCAACCTGGGCGGCTGGGAATTCCCGACCGCCTGGTTCCAGTCGGTCAACTCGGTGGCGATCATCACGCTGGCGCCGATCATTGCCTGGATCTGGATCAAGCTGGGCCGTGCCAACCCGTCGATCCCGCGCAAGTTCGGCCTGGGCCTGCTGTTCAACGGTGCGGCCTTCGCGCTGCTGATGGTGGCGCTGTCGAGCATGGTCGTGGACGGCAAGATTCCGTTCTGGACGCTGTTCATGGTCTACGTCATCCAGTCCGTCGGTGAGCTGTGCCTGTCGCCGATCGGCCTGTCGATGGTGACCAAGCTGGCTCCGGTGCGCCTGGTCGGCTTCGGCATGGGCGGCTGGTTCCTGTCCACCGGCATCGGCAACAACATGTCCGGCATCTTTGCCGGCGTGGTCAGCGGCGAAGGCGGCATGACCGTGGAATCGGCGCTGAAGGGCTACACCTTCGGCTTCTGGGCGTTGATCATTTCCGGCGTGGTGCTGTTCCTGGTCGCGCCGCTGATCAACAAGCTGATGCACGGCGTCAAGTGAGGTCTGCGATGCGCATGAAAGCCGTGGGGATGTCGATGATCGCGGCCGGCCTGCTGGCCGCCTGTTCGCCGTCGTCGGCGCCCACCGCTGCACCTGCGCAGCCGCTGGATGCCTCCGAGCAGAAACCCCCGGTCGCCGATCCCGGCGAACCGGTTGCCTCGGGCAACACCCCGGCCGCGGCGGACATCGCCGCGATCGCGGCGCTCAACGCCCAGTTCGATCCCGCCCGCGATCCGGTCGCCGACCTGGCCACGGCCAAGGTCGAGGCCCAGCGCGGCGGCAAGCGCATCATCGTGGACGTGGGCGGTGAGTGGTGCCCGTGGTGCCATCTGATGGACGGTTTCATCGAAGGGGATGCGGAGATCCGCAGCTTCCGCGATGCGAACTACGTCTGGATGAAGGTCAACTACAGCGAAGAGAACGAGAACGCGGCCTTCCTGTCGCAGTTCCCGGCGGTGAAGGGCTACCCGCACCTGTTCGTACTCGATGCTGACGGCAAGCTGCTGCACTCGCAGTTCACCGGCGAGCTGGAGGCCGACAAGGGGCAGAAGAAGGGCTACGACCGTGGCCGCTTCTTCGCCTTCATGAAGCAATGGGCGCCCCCGAAGGCGTCGTGATCGAAGAGGCCGCGGATTCCGCGGCCTTTTTTTTGCCCTCAATTTCCGCGCCCTGCTGCCGCTACCCCCAAGGACCTCATGCCGCGCTGTTCGTGGCGGGCAACCGACGGAATTCGACGCATGCAGCCGGGCACCAGCGACAGCACCACCGATGTTTCCCTTGATGCGCCGGCCGGCGTGAGCCTGCCGCCGGTCGATGTCCTGCTCGACGACCAGACCGCGCCGGATGCGCTCGATGGCGAGGCCGGGACGCCGGCCCCGGGCGCGATCCGCTACCGCCTGCCGATGGTCTCCGTGCCCGACAACGTGCTGCTCAAGGCCGCGGTGCAGAAGCTGGTGGAGCAGAAGGCGCAGCTGGATGCGCTGGCACGCCAGGGCAACCTGCCCGGCCTGATCCCGGCCGAGTGGCAGGGCAGCGGCATCCGCGGCGTGGACCTGCAGGGCTTCGTGCTGAGCGTGGTGCCGTTCCTGCAGAACGCCAGCAAGGACGAAACCGCCCCGGCACGCCTGCCGCTCAAGCACGTCCTCGGCGATGCCGGGCGCTGGGACCAGCACGACGTGGAGGAGCCCAGATCGCTGGCGTTCTTCCTGGCCAGCGATGATCGCGCCAGCGCCGGCACGAAGGATCCTGCCGAGGTGTACCTGGTCGGCGCGCTCGGCCTGGCCTGGGCGCACGAAGGGCGCACCCGCCCGGGCTTCCTGCGCGCGATGGGGTACGACAGCATGGCCGCGCGCGTGCACCTGCTGCCGTATCCGGCGGCAGCGCAGCTGGCGCTGTACAGCGTCACCGCGCACGGGGTAACCCAGATCTGGTGCGTGCTGGACCGGCGCAAGGTGCGCCCGCTGCTGGCACCGTGGATCAGCGTGCCGCTGCTGACCGCCTACGGGGTCAATGCCCCGCAGACCTGGCCGACCAGCTTCCCGGCGGTGGAGGAGGTGGCCGCGATGCTGGCCGCCGCACGGGGCGGCAAGGGGCCGGTCGAAGCGGACCTCGGCAAGGTGGCGGCCAAGGTCGCCCAGGACGCGTCGGGCGAAGCCTGGATGCCGGTCAGCCTGCTCCAGGTCGGCACCTGGGCACCGCGCTGGCGCTACTTCATGGCCACCTTCATCGGCCTGCCGTCGCTGTTGCTGGTGGTCGCCGCGCTGGCCCTGCCGGGCGCGATCGAAGCCGCCGCCGTCGCCGCCTCGCTGGGCTTTGCCGGCGGCGCGATCGGTGCCCTGGCGGCGCCGTGGGTGCATGCACGGCGCAAGCACCTGAGCTGAGGCGCAACGGAGGCGCAACGACCAACGGTCGTTGCCTACCGGCATCGCGTAGGTCCCACCGGCATCGCGCAGGTACCCACCGTGGGTGGGTACGCCTTGCGATCAGGCCTCGTCCATCCGCTGCAGGCCTTCGCCGGCCAAGCGCAGGATCAGCGTTTCCAGCATCTGCTCTTCCTCTTCGCTGAGCACGGACATCAGCTTGCGGGTGATGTCGATCACCAGCGGGGCGATGGTCTCGTACACCTCGAATCCGGCGGCCGACAGCGCCAGCACCGAACGGCGGCGGTCGTCGCCATGGGTTTCACGCTTGATGAAGCCCCGTTCGAGCAGTCTGGCCACGGCGCGGCTGACCGCGACCTTGTCCATCGCGGTGCGATCGGACACCTCGCTGGCCGACGAGCCCGGATACAGCGCCAGGACCGTGATCACCCGCCACTCGGGGATCGCCAGGCCATAGCGGTCCCCATACAGCTTGGCGATATTGCCGCTGACCCGGTTGGACAGAACGCTCAGCCGGTATGGCAGGAACTGCTCCAGATCGAGCAGGGCGTGCGAGGCGCGGATGCTGTGACTGCTGGGATCGGGCGGGCTCATGCTGCGGTGCACCTTGATGGTGGTTTCATATGAAACTATAACCTACGTTCCGGACACCGCATTCTCGCGGGTCTGCCTTCCTACCGCACCTGGTTTTTTCCGATGCGGACTGCTTTGGAGCCACAGCATGACCAGCCAAACGAGCACCGCGTCCTACGCACCCGATCCGGGCATGCAGGTCACCACCTTCGAAAACCCGATGGGCATCGATGGTTTCGAGTTCGTCGAGTTCGCCGCCCCGGCCGGCCGTGGCGCGGAACTGCACGCCTATTTCCGCAAGATGGGCTTCACCGCGGTGCTGCGCCACAAGCAGCGCGCGATCACGGTCTATCGCCAGGGCGACGTGAATTTCCTGGTCAATGAAGAGCCGGATTCGTTCGCCTCGGACTTCGCCGAGAAGCACGGCCCCTGTGCCTGCGGTTTCGCGATCCGCTTCAAGAAGCCGGGCGACGAGGTCTACCAGATGGCGCTGGGCAACGGTGCCGAAGCGATCGACTTCAAGCCGGAGACGCGCGCCGTCGCCGCGCCGATCATCAAGGGCATCGGCGACTGCATGCTGTATCTGGTCGACCGCTACGGCGCCAGCGGCAGCATGTTCGATACCGACTACGCGCCGATCGAGGGCGTCGACCTGCGCCCGAAGGGCTTCGGGCTGACCTTCATCGACCACCTGACCCACAACCTGTACTTCGGCAACATGCAGCAGTGGTCGGATTACTACGAGCGCCTGTTCAACTTCCGCGAGATCCGCTACTTCGACATCAAGGGCCTCAAGACCGGCCTGGTGTCCAAGGCGATGACCGCGCCGGACGGCATCGTGCGCATCCCGCTCAACGAATCCTCCGATCCGAAGAGCCAGATCAACGAATACCTCGACGCCTACAAGGGCGAAGGCATCCAGCACATCGCCTGCTTCACCGAGAACATCTACGAGACCGTGGAAGCGATGCGCGCCCAGGGCGTGGAGTTCCTCGACACCCCGGACACGTATTTCGATGTGATCGACATGCGCGTGCCCAACCACGGTGAAGACGTGGCCCGACTGGCGAAGAACAAGATCCTGATCGACGCCGACCCGGAGACCCACCAGCGCAAGCTGCTGCAGATCTTCACCACCAACTGCATCGGGCCGATCTTCTTCGAGATCATCCAGCGCAAGGGCAACGAAGGCTTCGGCGAAGGCAACTTCACCGCGCTGTTCGAAAGCATCGAGCGCGACCAGATGAAGCGCGGCGTGCTGTAAGGCACTCGGCCGCCACCCGCGTTACGCTCCAACGGTGGCATCCGCGCCCGCGCGGGTGTCACTGGCTGTATTCCCTTGCCATCCACGCCTCCGGCGGAGCAGGACCATGAACAACCCGATGTCATCGCGCGGTTACCAGACCGGTTTCGGTAACGAGTTCGCCACCGAGGCGGTGCCCGGCGCACTGCCGGTGGGACGGAACTCTCCGCAGCGTGTCGCCCATGGCCTGTATGCCGAACAGCTGTCCGGTACGGCGTTCACCGCGCCGCGCGGCAGCAATCGCCGCAGTTGGGTGTACCGCATCCGCCCGGCGGTGACCCACGGCGAATTCACCCCCTTCATCCAGCCGCATCTGCACGGCGACTTCGCGCATGGCGCGGTCTCGCCCAACCAACTGCGCTGGGATCCGTTGCCGCTGCCTGGCACGCCCACCGATTTCATCGAAGGGCTGTACACCATGGGCGGCAACGGCTCGCCGGACGCCCACGGCGGCGTTGGCATCCACCTGTATGCCGCCAACCGGGACATGCAGGGCCGCTACTTCTACAACGCCGATGGCGAGCTGCTGATCGTGCCGCAGCTCGGCCGCCTGCGCCTGCTCACCGAGCTGGGCGTGATCGAGATCGAGCCGCAGCAGATCGCGGTGATCCCGCGTGGCGTGCGCTTCCGTGTCGAACTGCCCGATGGCGACGCGCGCGGCTATGTCTGCGAGAACTTCGGCGCGCTGCTGAAGCTGCCGGACCTGGGCCCGATCGGCTCCAACGGCCTGGCCAATCCGCGCGATTTCGAGACCCCGCATGCGGCGTTCGAGAACCTCGACGGCGCGTTCGAACTGGTCGCCAAGTTCGAGGGCCAGCTGTGGCGCGCGGACATCGATCATTCGCCGCTGGACGTGGTCGCCTGGCACGGCAACTACGCGCCGTATCGCTACGATCTGCGCCGCTTCAACACGATCGGCTCGATCAGCCACGACCATCCCGATCCCTCGATCTTCCTCGTGCTGCATTCGCCCAGCGACACGCCGGGCACCAGCAACATGGACTTCGCGATCTTCCCGCCGCGCTGGCTGGTCGCGCAGGACACGTTCCGCCCGCCGTGGTTCCACCGCAACATCGCCAGCGAGTTCATGGGCCTGATCCATGGCGCCTACGATGCGAAGGCGGAAGGCTTCGTGCCGGGTGGTGCCTCGCTGCACAACTGCATGAGCGGCCACGGCCCGGACGCGCCCACCTTCGAGAAGGCCTCCGCGGCCGACCTGAGCCGGCCGGACGTGATCAAGGACACGATGGCCTTCATGTTCGAAACCCGCGGCGTGATCCGTCCGACCGCCCAGGCGATGGAGGCGGCGCACCGTCAGCGCGGGTATCAGCAGTGCTGGCAGGGGTTGAAGGCGAATTTCTCGGGCTGACGCCGTCTCAAACCACGTCGATCTGGAACCGGTCGGCATGCTCCTTCGGCAGCACCTCCAGCAACCGCTGCCGCACCCGTTCGGCATAGCCGGTCGAGGTCAGCCCGGGCAGCGCCTCGAGGGCGGCGTGCAGCGCGGCCATGACCGCGTCATCGCTGCGCGACTGCTGCAGGGTATGGAACAGCGCCGCCGCCTGCGGATGACGCTGCAGTTCCAGGATGTCCAGCAGGTAGATGCGGGCAGCGACCAGCGAGCGGCGGCGTTCGGTCACCGGCACCGGTGCCACGGTCGGCATCACGCCAGCCGCGGGCGCGGCGGGCGCGACAACGGCGACCTCCGCGACCGCACGCGATACCAGGTAACCGCTCTGGATCAGCTGGATCACCATCGCCGCGGTTTCCGGTCCCACCAGCTGGCCGAGCTGGACCAGGTCACGCTGGCCGTCGCACAGGATCAACAGCCGGCGCTGGCGCATGTCCAGGGGAGCACGGTGGGCCTGCAGCGCAGTGCGGGCGAGATCGGTCTTCTGCGGTTGCATGGGGGCGGGGTCGATGCGGTGCAGGCCGAGCCTGAACGCGGCAGGTGAAACGCGGATGACAGCGATGCCGTGCATGTCGCCCACACGGCCCTCGCGCTAGGCTGCGCCCATTCAACGGGAGGATGCAGGCATGAAACAGCTGGGAAGTGTGATGGCACTGGGGATGGTGCTGGCCTTGGCCGCGTGCGGGCGCGCGCCCGAAACCCCGTCCAGCGATGCCGAGGCGGCCGTGCCTGCACCGGCGGCTGACACTGCGCCCGCAGCGCCCGCCACGGCGGCACCGGGCACGGCAACGCAGGGACCGGCGCGCCTGGATGGCTACGGTCCCGTGGCGCTGGGCAGCACGCTGGACGAGGTACGCGCGGCATGGAAGGAACCGCTGCAGGGCGAGGTCGCCGACGACTACTGCCATGCGCTGCGGCCCGAAGGCGCGCAGGCCGAGGACGTGATCTTCATGATCGAAGGCAGGCGCCTGGTGCGCTATGACGTGCGCAACGATCGCATCGTCGCCCCGGGCGGCGGCAAGGTCGGCATGTCGCTCGGCCAGCTGCAGACGCTGTACCCGGACCGCGGCGACCTGACCCCGCACAAGTACGACGAGAAAGGCCACAACCTGCGCGTGCGCCCGGCGACCGAGGGCGGTGCACTGGTCAACTTCGAGATCAATGGCGATGGCAACGTCACCGCCTGGCGGGTCGGCAAGACCCCGCAGGTGGACTACGTGGAAGGCTGCTCCTGAGCCACCCGCACCGCCCCGGCCGCGGCGCCGGGGCGGGCCTTCACCGTTGGGCGTGGGCTGGCCCTAGAATCGGCTCACATCTGTCACCGGGGAGCACCAGATGATCGCTGCCACTGTTTGGTTCGTGCTGGGCCTGGTGCTGTTGGCACTGGGGGGCGATGCCATCGTCAAGGCTGCCTCCGGGCTGGCCCAGCGCTTCGGCGCCTCGCCCTTCGTGGCCGGGTTGCTGCTGGTCGCCTTCGGCACCTCGCTGCCCGAGCTGGTGGTCAATGCCCGGGCCTTCGTGGTCGGGGCGGAAGAACTCGCGCTGGGCAACGCGGTGGGCAGCAACATCGTCAATGTCGGGCTGACCCTGGGCCTGGCGGCCCTGGCCGCGCCGCTGCTGGTCCGCGCGCGCCTGCTCTCGCCGCTGCTGGTGTGCCTTGCGGCGGCCAGCCTGCTGCTGATCCTGTTCGGCCTGGATGGGGTGATCGCGCGCTGGGAAGGGGCCGTGCTGCTGCTCGCCTTCGTCGCCCTGCTGGTGTTCCTGCTGCGCCGCGCGCGGGCGGAATCCGAGCCGGTGCGCGAGGCCATCGCCGGCTATGCGATGACCCGCACCGGGCTGTTCCTCAATATCCTGCGGCTGCTGTTCGCGGCGGTGTGCCTGTACCTCGGCGCGCGCTGGATCGTGCAGGCCGCACCGGTGTTCGGCGCCGGGCTGGGCTGGTCGCCGCTGCTGGTCGGCCTGCTGCCGGTGGCGATCGGCACCGCGCTGCCCGAAGTCGCCGCGGCGGTCGCTGCGGCACGCCGTGGCCAGGGCGACATGGTGCTGGGCCACGTGATCGGTTCGAGCCTGTTCAATCTGCTGGTGGTGGTCGGCGGCATGGCCGCGCTGCGTCCGCTGGCGCTGCCCGCGTCGTTCGTGAAGCTGGAGCTGCCGGCGGCGATCGCCTTCGTGCTGGTGCTCTACCCGATGCTGCGCGGTGACCTGACGATCAGCCGGCGCGAAGGCGCGGTGCTGGTCGTGGCGTTCGTCGGTTGGATCGCGCTGGAGCTGGCGTTGATCGGCGGCGTGTGGGGTTGACGGCCAACCGTTGAAGCAGCCGGCCAGCGGCCGGCTCTACCGTTTCGCAGGCATGTTGCAGCCGGCCAGCGGCCGGCACTACAGCGGTGCGGGCTTGTTCAAGCCGGCCAGCGGCCGGCACTACTGGCTGTCGCGGGAAATGGGCGCCTTCGCATCATCGGCGTCGTCGTCGCGGCGCGGTTCCGGCGGCGGCAGCTGTTCTTCCTTGGCGGTCTTGTGGCCCGGCAACTCCGGCCGGGTTTCCATCAGCAGCGACAGCGCGGCCTTGGCCATCATGTGCGCGCTGATCGGCGCGGTGATGAACAGGAACACGGTGATCAGCAGCTCGCGCGGCTGCGGGTCTTCGCCGAGGAAGATGTGATAGCAGACCGAACCCACCAGCACGCAGCCCACGCCCAGCGTGCTGGCCTTGGTCGGTGCATGCAGGCGCTTGAAGAACGTGGACAGCTTCACCAGGCCGAGCGCGCCGACCAGGATGAAGAAGCAGCCGAACAGCAGCAGGATCGACAGCACGATCTGGATGAAGGTGATCATTCGACGATGTCCCGGCGCAGCACGAACTTGCTGAGCACCACCGTACTGCCGAAGCCGAGCATGGCGATGATCAGCGCGGCTTCGAAGTACACCGCCGAGTTGAGGTACATGCCGAACAGCATCAGCTCGGCGATGGCCGTTACCGACAAGGTGTCCAGGGCAAGGATGCGGTCGGGCACGGTCGGGCCGCGCAGCAGGCGCCAGGTGGCCAGCAGCATCGCCAGGCCTACCACGTGCATGCACACCACCATCGTGGTCTGGATGAACATATGTCCGGTCATGGGAAAATCTCCATCAGCGGGGCTTCGTAGCGGGATTTGATCTGCCGGATCAGCTCGTCCGGATCATCCAGGTGCAGCACGTGCACCAGCAGGTACCGTCGGTCATCCGACAGCGCGGCCGAGACCGTGCCCGGGGTCAGCGTGATCATGCTGGTCAGCGCGGCGATGCCGTGGATGTTGGCGATATCCAGCGGCAGCCAGATGAAGCCGGGGTGGATGCGGCGCTCCGGGCCCAGCACCTGGATCGCCACCCGGATGTTGGAGACCAGGATGTCCCACAGGGTCACGAACACCAGTTTGGGCAACGGCCTGAGCGAGCCGATCCGCGCGAATTCGCGGTCCAGCCGCGCCGCGAACAACGGCACCACCACGCCCAGGATCATGCCGAGCACGAACTGGCCCAGCGTGAAGCTGTCGGACATCAACAGCCAGAACGCCACCACCATCACGCTCAGCGAGGGCGAGGGCAGGATGCGCTTGTACAGGGAAGGCTTGCGCGTCATGGCTGGCGGATCTCCGGCGTGGTGGCGCGCAGTTCACCGACGTAGTCCTGCGGCTGCAGCAGCTGGGTGGCCATCGCATCGGTGTGCTGCATCAGCGGGCCGGCGAACACGCTCATCGCGATGCCATAGCTGAGCAGCAGCGCGGCGGCGAACAGTTCCACGGTGCGTGTGGGTGCCTTGCGCGGTTTGGGCGCGCCTTCTTCGACGACCGGTACGCGCCAGAACAGGCGGATGCCGCCCCGGGTCAGGCCGACGATCACCATCAGGCTGCTGCCCAGCACCGCGGCCCACACCGCCCAGGTGTACTGCGCCGGCATGCCGGCCAGCAGCGCGGCCTTGGCCAGGAAGCCGGACAGCGGTGGCAGGCCGGCCACCGAGACGGCGCCGATCAGGAACAGCACGGCAGGCGTTTCCTTGCCCGGCATCGGCGCGATGACTTCCTTGCGGTCGCTGGCACCGCCACGACGGCGGCGGATCAGGTCGGCGATGAGGAACAGCGCGGCGGCCACGAAGGTGCTGTGCGGCAGGTAATACAGGCCGGCCGAGAGGACTTCCGGCGTGCGCACCGAGAAGGCGATGAACAGCGTCGCCGCCGAGACCACCACCAGGTAGGAGATCAGCACGCGCAGGCGCGCGGCGGCGAGCACGCCCAGGCCGCCCAGCACCAGCGTCGCCACGCCGGCCCAGAGCAGCCACTGGCTGCCGTAGCCGGCCATCGGGCCCGCGCCTTCGCCGAACCACAGCGTGCTGACCCGCAGCACTGCATAAAGGCCGACCTTGGTCATGATCGCGAACAGTGCGGCCACGGCGGCCGGTGCACGTGCATAGGCTTCCGGCAGCCACAGGTACAGCGGCATCAGCGCGGCCTTGCTGCAGAACACCAGCAGCAGCAGGCCCATGGTCGCCTTGACCAGGGTCAGGTGCGACGCCGGTACTTCGGCGATGCGCTGGGACAGCTCGGCCATGTTGAGCGAGCCCAGCGAGGCGTACAGCAGGCCGAGTGCGATCAGGAAGAGGGTCGAGGCGGTGACGTTGAACACCACGTAGTGCAGGCCGATGCGCATACGCAGGCCGCGCCCGCCGCTGAGCAGCAGGCCGTAGGAGGCGATCAGCATCACCTCGAAGAACACGAACAGGTTGAAGATGTCGCCGGTCAGGAACGCGCCGTTGAGGCCGACCAGCTGGAACTGGAACAACGCGTGGAAGTGCGGCGCGCGCCGGTCCCAGCCCGAGCAGGCATGCAGCAGGCAGGGGATGGCCAGCAGCAGCGTGGTCACCAGCATCCAGGCCGAGAGGCGGTCGGCCACCAGCGCGATGCCCAGGCGCGAGGGCCAGTCACCCAGCAGGTACACCGCGATGCTGCCGTCGGCGGTCTGCGCGAACAGCAGCGCGACGGCGGCGGCGAGTGCGGTCAGCGTGGTCCACGCCACCGTGCGCTGCACCTTCGGCCCATAGCGGCGGTGCTCGACGAACAGCGAGCAGGCTGCGCCGAACAGCGGAATCAGGATGGGCAGGATCACCGCATGGTTCATGCGCCGCCCTCCCGGCCCGGCGCGGTGTCGGCGGGGAGTTCTTCTTCTTCGTGCGCGTCCACGTGGTCGCTGTGGTTGTCGCTGCGGCTGCGCATCGCCAGCACGATGCTGACTGCGGTCATCGCGAACGCGATCACGATGGCGGTCAGCACCAGCGCCTGCGGCAGCGGATCGGTGTAGTTGCCCAGGTCGCTGTCGATGCCCTCACGCAGCACCGGCGCCTTGCCCTGGACCAGGCGGCCGCCGGCAAAGATCAGCAGGTTGGTCGCATACGAGAGGAAGGTCATGCCGAGGATCACATCGAAGCTGCGCGCGCGCAGCAGCAGGTAGATGCCGATCGCGCTCAGTACGCCGATGGCGCTTGCCAGGGCCAGTTCCATCAGTGCATCTCCCCGGTTTTTGCCGAACGGCGGGTGGGATCGATCTCGCCTTTGCGGGCGTTGCGGGTGCGCGAGGGCTTGATCGTGCCCATCATCGAGAGCATCAGCATCACGCCGCCGAACACCACCAGGTACACGCCGGTATCGAAGCCGATCGCACTGGCCAGCGGTACCTCGCCGATCAGCGGAAGGTGCAGGTCCAGGTGACCGCTGGTCAGGAACGGCACGCCGAACAGCATCGAGGCGCAGCCACTGAGGATGGCGATCAGCAGGCCGGCACCGATGCAGCGGGTGTAATCGAAGCCGAAGCGCGATTCCACCGAGGTGGTGCCCTGGATGACGTACTGGATCAGCAGCGGCACGGCCAGCACCAGGCCGGCGATGAAGCCGCCGCCGGGCGCGTTGTGGCCGCGCAGGAACAGGAAGATCGAGACAGTCAGGGTGAGCGGGAACATGATCTGGGCCAGATCGGCCGGCACCGGCAGCTTGATCGGCGGGCCGGGCATGATCTGTTCCGGCGCCATCCGCGAGCGGCGCAGCATGGCGTGCACCACCAGCGCGGCGATGCCGAACACGGTGATCTCACCGAAGGTATCAAAGCCACGGAAGTCGACCAGGATCACGTTGACCACGTTCTGCCCATAGGCCTCCGGCAGCGCACGCGCCAGCAGCTCGCCGGCCATGGTATTCGGCGGCAACGTCATGGCGGTGTAGGCCATCGCGGCCAGGCCGCCACCGGCGACGATCGCGATCACCGCATCGCGCCGTTTGCGCCAGACCGACTTCTCCGGCGGCGACTGGATCGGCAGGTAGTTCATGCCCAGCAGCATCAGCACCAGGGTGACCATTTCCACCAGCAGCTGGGTCAGCGCCAGGTCGGGCGCGGACAGGAACACGAAGGTCAGCGAGACCATCAGGCCGACGCCGCCGACCACCAGCACCGCCAGCAGGCGCTGCCGGTAGACGAACAGCGCGCCCAGCGCGCAGGCCATCATCACCAGCCACAGCGCCCAGCCCAGCAGCGGGATCGGCTGCGGCGAGGGCCAGTTGGGCGAAGCCGGGTTGGCCACGAACGGCGCGGCGGCGACGATGATCGCCACCACCACCAGCGCCATCAGCATGCGCTGCAGGCTGCCGTTGGCCAGGCCCTGGGTGAGCCGGTGGGCGAAGCCGAACACCAGGTCGAGCTGCTTGTGGAAAATGTTGCGGCCGATGCTGCGGCTGACCACCGCATGCAGGTTGATCAGGCGGCGCAGGCCGAAGTACAGCGCGATACCGCCGATCACGCCGGCGATGCTCATCATCAACGGGGTATTGAAGCCGTGCCAGACCGAGAGGCTGTAGGCCGGCATCGCCGGGCCCAGGATCGACGACGCGGCAGCATGCAGCACCGGCGCGATGGTGATCGCCGGCGCGACGCCGACGGCCACGCAGACCACCACCAGGATCTCCACCGGCACCTTCATGAAGCGCGGCGGTTCGTGCGGCACCCGGTCCAGATCATGCGGGCCCTTGCCGAAGAAGGTGTCGTGCACGAAGCGCAGGCTGTAGGCCACGCCGAACACGCCGGCCAGCAGCGCGGCGATCGACATCACCACGCGCATGGTTTCCGGGCCGCCCGCGGTCAGCGCCTCGGCAAACAGCATTTCCTTGGACAGGAAGCCGTTGAGCAGCGGAATGCCGGCCATCGCCAGCGAGGCGATGATCGCCAGCGCGCTGGTGATCGGCATCAACCGCCGCAGGCCGCCCAGCTTGCGCATGTCACGGGTGCCGGTCTCGTGGTCGATGATGCCGGCGGCCATGAACAGCGACGCCTTGAAGGTGGCGTGGTTGAGGATGTGGAACACGCCGGCCACCACCGCCATCGGCGTGGACAGGCCGAACAGCATGGTGATCAGGCCGAGATGGGAGATCGTCGAATAGGCCAGCAGGCCTTTGAGGTCATGCTGGAAGATCGCGTTCCAGGCGCCGATCAGCAGGGTGATCGCCCCGATGCCGCTGACCGTATAGAAGAACAGATCGGTGCCGGCCAGCGCCGGGTGCAACCGGGCCAGCAGGAACACGCCGGCTTTGACCATTGTCGCCGAATGCAGGTAGGCCGAGACCGGAGTCGGCGCGGCCATCGCGTGCGGCAGCCAGAAGTGGAACGGGAACTGGGCGCTCTTGGTGAAGATGCCGGCCAGGACCAGGAAAAGGGCATACGGGTACAGCGAACTGGCGCGGATCAGATCGCCGGCGGCGAGCACCGCGTCCAGCTCGAAGCTGCCCACGATGCGGCCGATCAGCAGCACGCCGCCGAGCAGGGCCAGGCCGCCGCCGCCGGTGACCACCAGGGCCATCCGGGCGCCCTCGCGGGCGTCCTGGCGGTGCGACCAGAAGCCGATCAGCAGGAACGAGCTGATGCTGGTCATTTCCCAGAACACCATCAGCAGCAGCAGGTTGCCCGAGAGCACCATGCCGAGCATGGCGCCCATGAACAGCAGCAGGTAACAGTAGAAGCGGTGGGCGCTGTCGCGGGCGCTGAGGTAGTAGTGGGCGTACATCACCACCAGCGCGCCGATCGCCAGCACCATCCCGGCGAACATCCAGGCCAGGCCGTCCAGGCGCAGCGAGAAGGCCAGCCCGATCTGCGGAATCCACTCCCCGTAGCTGCGGACGATCCCGCCGTCCATGATCGCCGGGGTCATCGTCGCCAACAGCGCCAGTCCTCCCAGCGGAGCGGCCGCGGCTACCCAGGCGGCCGTGGAGCGGGAGGTGCGGCGGAATGAAGCGACGGCCACTGCCATCAGGAAGGGCAGGGCGAGCAGCAGGAGCAGACTAGGATTCATGCAGGGAATGCGGGATTCACGAGCAGGTCGTTCAGTCTAACAGGCAGGCAATTGCTGCCGATACACCCGAATACGCCCTCAATTGCATCTAACGTGCACTGATTCATTTTTTCGGGGCGGCGCATGGCCCATTCGGGTCCGTCGAAGGCCGTATGGAGGCCCACCCTCGACTTTGCCGACTGTGGCCGCCCGGAGGCCATCGAAACGGGTCCGGAACCAGTCGTCGCAGGGGCTGCGGGACGGCCGGGATGTGCACGAAGATGAACGGTGACCGACGCTCGAAGGGCCACTGCGGACGATGCTGGACGGTCCGGCGTGGAGTGCCGGTGAGCGCGCCCGCTCGTTCAGGAAAAACAGGTCAGTAGCGCCAACCCATCCGGCGGTAGACCTTGGCCAGGACCCACAGCGGGCCGATCAGCAGATAGACCAGATCGGTCAGGAAGCTCGGCTTGCGGCCTTCGTGCTTGTGTCCGATGAACTGCGCGACCCAGGCGACGGCAAAGACCCCCAGGGCCAGCCAGAACAGGTTCACCAGCCCGATCTCGGCTTCCAGCAGGCGGCACACGCAGCCGCTGACGAAGAAGACCGCCAGCATGCCGTAGCCCAGCGTGCGCGAGAGGCGGTTGTAGAAACACCAGGCGGCGAACATCGCCAGGCCGGCCCAGATCCCGTTCTGGAACCAGGTGATCAGCGGCGGGAGGCACCACAGCAGGCCGATCACCGACCACAGGATCGCCGGGACGGCCACGATGTGGATGCGCTGGTTCAGCACATTGCGGTGATCGTCGGAATAGCTGGCGAAGTAGCGGTCGATCGGGCGTGCAAGCTGGGTGGCGGTCTGCATACTGCGTCGCTTCCTCGGACAACGGTAGTGGGGGGGCCGGGGGCGCCCCCCCCCCCAGAACACGAAGGGGTTGGGGCGGCGCGCCCGGCCCCCCACACGCCCCTTCGCGGTGTTGTGGGGGTGGCCGCCCGCCCCCCCCCACTACCCGCGGCAACGCCCCCAGCCACGTCGGCCGGGGGCGCAGGGAATCAGTCGACCGAGATGCCGGCCAGGCGCTGCAGCGCCTCGGCGTACTTGGCGCGGGTGCGCTCGATGATCTCGGCGGGGATGCTCGGGCCGGGCGCGGTCTTGCCCCAGTCCAGCGTCTCCAGGTAATCGCGGACGAACTGCTTGTCGTAGCTCGGCGGGCTGGTGCCCACCTCGTACTCGTCGGCCGGCCAGTAGCGCGAGGAATCCGGGGTCAGCATCTCGTCCATGATGTACAGACGGCCGTCGGCATCGGTGCCGAACTCGAACTTGGTGTCGGCGAGGAGGATGCCGCGCTCGCGGGCATACTCCGCCGCGAAGGCGTAGATGCGCAGGGTGGCGTCGCGCACGCGCTCGGCCAGGTCCGCACCGACCGCCTTGACCATCGCATCGAAATCGATGTTCTCGTCATGGTCGCCGACGGCGGCCTTGGTCGAGGGGGTGAAGATCGGTTCGGGCAGCTGTTCGGCCTGGCGCAGGCCATCGGGCAGCTCGATGCCGCTGATCTTGCCGGTGCGCTGGTAGTCCTTCCAGCCACTGCCGATCAGGTAGCCGCGGGCGATGGCCTCGACCGGGACCGGCTTGAGCTTGCGGGTGACCACGGCGCGCTTGGCGTACAGGGCCGGATCCACGCCCTCGGGCAGCACGCTGGCGACATCGATGCCGGTCAGGTGGTTGGGCATCAGGTGCGCGGTCTTGGCGAACCAGAAGTTCGAGACCTGGCAGAGCATTTCGCCCTTGCCGGGAATCGGATCGGGGAGCACCACGTCGAAGGCTGACAGACGGTCGGTCGCGACCATCAACAGGTAGTCCCCCGGCGGAGTGCCGGCGGGGAGCCGGTCGCGCGGAATGTCGAAAACATCACGCACCTTGCCGCGATGGCGCAAGGGCAGGCCGGGGAGATCGGATTGCAACAACGTGGTCGGCACGGGCACTCCTGAGGCTTCGTCATGACAGCTGTCCAGGGGACCCGGAGGGCCCGCACAGACAGCGGGCGGCCTAGTGTAAAGCGGGTTGGGCCCGCTGTGACGTAAAATGAGGATCCTTTATCGCCTCGGCTGCCCAGACCACCATGCGCTGGTACGGAAAACTGCTCGGATTCATCGCTGGCGCCCTGTTGTTCAGGCCCAATCCGCTGTTCGGGGCCGTGGTCGGGCTGCTGCTGGGGCATGCCTTCGATGCCGACTGGTTCCGGCTGAACAGGGAAAACCCCTACCGCGAGCTGGGGCTGACCTCCGAGGCGACCGATGCCGAGATCGACCTGGCCTACCGTCGGTTGATGTCTCAGTACCACCCGGACAAGGTGGTCGGCGCAGCGCCGGAGCTGCGCCAGCAGGCCGAGCGCAAGTCGCGCCAGCTCAATGCCGCCTACGACCGCATCAAGACCCTGCGCAAGCGCTGATTCCGCGCGGCGCCCCCCTTTCAACATCCTGAAGGCCCCGGCCATGTCCAACTGCATCATTGCCCCCTCCATCCTGTCCGCCGATTTCGCCCGCCTGGGCGAGGAAGTGGACAACGTGCTCGCGGCCGGCGCCGACTGGGTGCATTTCGATGTGATGGACAACCATTACGTGCCGAACCTGACGATCGGCCCGCTGGTCTGCCAGGCGCTGCGCAAGCACGGCGTGACCGCGCCGATCGATGTGCACCTGATGGTGGAGCCGGTGGACCGGATCATCCCGGATTTCGCCGAGGCCGGCGCGACCTACATCAGCTTCCATCCGGAGGCCAGCCGCCACGTGCACCGCACGATCCAGCTGATCCGTTCGCTGGGCTGCAAGCCGGGCGTGGTGCTCAATCCGGCCACGCCGGTGGACATCCTGGACTGGGTGCTCGATGACCTGGACCTGGTGCTGGTGATGTCGGTGAATCCGGGCTTCGGCGGCCAGGCGTTCATTCCGTCGGCGCTGGACAAGGTGCGCGCCATCCGCAAGAAGATCGACGCCAGCGGCAAGGACATCCGCCTGGAGATCGACGGTGGCGTAAAGGCGGACAACATCGGTGCGATCGCGGCGGCCGGTGCGGATGCGTTCGTGGCCGGCTCGGCGATCTTCAATGCGAAGACGAGCTACCAGGACATCATCGCGCAGATGCGCGGCAACGTCGCCGCGGCGCGGGGTTGAGCCATGGGACCGGTGGCTGCCGTGACGATCCGCGTGGCCACCGCTGACGATGCGGCGCTGATCCTGCGTTTCATCCGCGAACTGGCGATCTACGAGAAGGCCGAGGCGTCGGTGCAGACCGACGAAGCGGGCATCCGCGCGAGCCTGTTCGGGCCGGAGGCGAAGGCCCACGCGCTGATCTGCGAGGCCGACGGCGTGGCGATCGGGTATGCGGTGTACTTCTACAACTACTCGACGTGGCTGGGCCGCAACGGGATCTACCTGGAAGATCTGTACGTGAGTCCGGAGCATCGCGGCAGTGGTGCGGGCAAGGCGCTGCTGCAGCACATCGCGCGGATCGCGGTGGCCGGGAACTGCGGCCGTTTCGAATGGTCGGTGCTGGATTGGAACGAACCGGCGATCCAGTTCTACGAAGCCGCCGGTGCGAAGCCGCAGAGCGAGTGGACGGTGTACCGGATGGAAGGCGAGGCGCTGCGGATGTTTGCCGCAGGCTGAGCCGTCTTCAAAAAAAAAGACCGCACCATTGCTGGTACGGCCCTGGGAACTGCGGGAGGCTGATCCTGCCTCCATCCATCTTCCCTGCTATGGCCTTCCATTCTCCGGGGGATCGGTGACGCTTTGATGACGTTCACCGGCGGCCACGCCGTCCGCTGCTAGCCTTCGCTTCCCCACTCCCTGGAAGTACCGCATGAGCCGTCCCCATTGGCGTTTGATCCTCAACGGAAAGGCCACCGGCAATGAGGATGTGCGCGAGGCGGTGGCGGCGATGCGCGAGCGGGGGGTGCAGCTGGAGGTGCGGGTGACCTGGGAATCGGGCGATGCCGAGCGCTACGTGGCCGAGGCGATCGCGCACGGGGTCGATACGATCATCGCGGCCGGCGGTGATGGCACGCTCAGCGAGGTGGCCGAGACGCTGGCGCATCGCGAGGAGTCCGCCGACGCGCTGCCTTCGCTGGGGCTGTTGCCGCTGGGCACGGCCAATGATTTCGCCACGGCGGCCGAGATTCCAGATGCACCGCTGGCGGCGCTGGAGATGATCGCGCACGCGCCGGCACGCCCGGTCGATCTGCTGCGCATCGATGCCGATGGCAAGGTGTGGTGGTGCGCGAACGTGGCCAGTGGCGGCTTCGGCACCGACGTGACAGTGGAGACCGACGAGGGCCTGAAGAAAGTGCTCGGCGGGCTGGCCTATCTGGTCACCGGGGTGTCGCGGCTGGGGCGCATCGATCCGATCCAGGCGCAGGTCCGGGCGCCGGGGTTCGCGTGGGCCGGTGGCTTCATCGCGCTCGGCGTGGGCAATGGCCGCCAGGCCGGCGGCGGGCAGGTCCTGTGCCCGGAGGCCCTGATCGATGACGGACTGTTGGATGTCACGGTCATTCCGGAGCTGAGCGGGGAGGTGACGTCGACCCTCGCGGCACTGGTCAAGGGCGGCAAGCGCGGCGCGCTGGAGCAGGTGGCCGAGCGCGTCCAGTCACCGTGGGTGGAGATCGAGGCCGAGCTGCCGCTGACGCTCAACCTGGATGGCGAGCCGGTCCAGGCCCGGCATTTCCGCATCGACTGCGTGCCCGGGCGGGTCAACCTGCATGTGGCGCTGGACAGCCCGCTGCTGTCACGCGGCTGATGCGCCGGGCGGCGCCGGGTTCCATCCGGTGCCGTCAATGCGGTACAGTCGCCGGGTGTCCATTCTGACGACCCCGCATACCCTTTCTTCCGCTCGCCGTTGGTGGCGATGGTGGCCTGTTGCCGTCGTCCGTCCCGCCACCGCCGTTTCCCGGAAGGAAAGTCGTCTTGATCACGCTCGAGCAGTTCCAGCAGCAGGCCGCTGAAGGCCACACCCGCATCCCCGTCGTCCGTGAAGTGCTGTCCGACCTGGACACGCCGCTTTCGGTCTATCTGAAGCTCGCCGACGGCCCGCATACCTATCTGTTTGAATCGGTCGAGGGCGGCGAACGCTTCGGGCGCTATTCCATCATCGGCCTGCCGGCACGCCGGGTGTATGCCTTCCACGGCCATACCCTGAGCATCAGCGAGTCCGGCACGGTGGTGGAAACCCGTGAGGTCGCCGACCCGTTCACCGAGGTCGAGGCGCTGCGCAGCGCCCACTCGGTGCCAAAGCTGGCCGGTCTGCCGGGCTTCACCGGTGGCCTCGTCGGCTGGTTCGGTTTCGAGTGCATCGGCTATATCGAACCGCGCCTGGCACCGCCGCGTGGCCGCGATGAGCTGGGCACACCGGACATCCTGCTGCTGCACTCCGAAGAACTGGCGGTGTTCGACAACCTCAAGGGCCGCCTGTACCTGATCGTGCATGCCGACCCGGGCCAGCCCGGTGCATGGGAGGACGCCCAGGCCAAGTTGGATGCGCTGGTCGCCAAGCTGCGCGCCCCCGGCGCCGGCTACCCCGCGCCAATCACCCGCGATGTGCTGGACGAGAACGATTTTGTCTCCGGCTTCACCCGCGAAGGCTTCATCGCCGCGGTCGACAAATCCAAGGAATACATCCGCGCCGGCGACATCTTCCAGGTGGTGCTGAGCCAGCGCCTGAGCGTGCCGTTCAAGGCACGCCCGGTGGATGTGTACCGCGCTCTGCGTGCGCTCAATCCCTCGCCGTACATGTATTTCCTCGATACCGGTGATGTGCAGGTCGTGGGCTCCTCGCCCGAGATCCTGGTGCGGCTCCAGGATGGCGAAGTCACCGTACGCCCGATCGCCGGCACCCGCCCGCGTGGCGCCACCGTGGAAGAAGACAATGCACTGGAAGCCGAACTGCTGGCCGATCCCAAGGAACGCGCCGAGCACCTGATGCTGATCGATCTGGGCCGCAACGATGCGGGCCGCGTGTCCAAGGCAGGCACGGTGCAAGTGGGCGAGCAGTTCGTGATCGAACGTTACAGCCACGTCATGCACATCGTCAGCGAAGTCACCGGGCAGCTGCAGCCGGGCCTGAGCTATGCCGACGTGCTGCGCGCGACGTTCCCGGCCGGCACCGTCAGCGGCGCGCCGAAGATCCGCGCGCTGGAAGTGATCCGCGAGCTGGAGCCGATCAAGCGCAACGTCTACGCCGGCAGCATCGGTTACATCGGCTGGCACGGCGATGCCGACACCGCGATCGCGATCCGCACCGCGGTGATCAAGGACGGCCGCCTGCACGTGCAGGCCGGCGCCGGCATCGTCTACGACTCCGATCCCGGCAAGGAATGGGACGAAACGATGAACAAGGGGCGCGCGCTGTTCCGTGCGGTCGCGCAGGCGGCCAAGGGGCTGTAGGCAGGATCGTCTGCGTTGTGCCAAACCCCGGCAGGTGGTCTGATGCCGGTTCGATCTACATGGACTTGATCATCGATTCCAATGAAAACCAATGATTTCAAATACATGCCGCACATCGACGGGCTCCGGTGTGTCGCGGTCATGGCCGTCCTTCTGTTCCATTTCGGTGTCCCTGGACTGGGTGGCGGCTACGTTGGCGTAGATATCTTCTTTGTCATCAGTGGCTACCTGATCAGCTCCATCATCATTGGGGAAATGGTGAGTACCGGAGAGTTCAACTTCCGGAACTTCTACGCGCGCCGGGTTAGGCGGATCCTGCCGGCGTTGATCGCCACGCTGCTGGTGACCTCGGCGTTTGCGTGGGTGATCCTGACGCCGGCGGATCTGGTGGCCTATGGAAAGTCGCTGGTGGCATCGGCGGTCTCGCTGTCCAACCTGCAGTTCTGGTCGGAAAGCGGGTACTTCGACACTGCTTCACAGACCAAGCCGCTGCTGCATACCTGGTCGCTCAGCGTTGAAGAACAGTTCTATCTGGTCTGGCCGGCACTGTTGTATCTGTGCCATCGGTTCTTCGGAAAGCGAGGGCTGTTCTGGGGCATCGTTGCCGCCGGCCTGCTGAGTTTCCTCGCCAACTACGTTGCCGTGACCCGGCAGGGCATCGGGTATCGATCGGACCTGTTCTTCCTGCCGCATTTCCGGGTGTTCGAGTTCGCCATCGGTGCGATGGGCTTCTATGTGATCAGGAAGCTGCCGTCCTCCCGTGCGGTGCAGGAAGGGCTGCTCGCGGTCGGCATCGGTCTGATCGTCTACTCGATCGTGGCGTTGGAAGAAGGCGACGTGTTCCCCTACGTGAACGCAATCGCCCCCTGCATCGGTACGCTGTTGGTGATCGCTGCCCGGGAGTCGAGCGCGGCCAGGCTCCTGCTGGGCAACCCGGTCGCGGTCTGGATCGGCAAGATCAGCTACTCCTTGTACCTGACCCACTGGCCGGTGGTGGTCTTCGCGGGGCAGTACATGACCGCAAGCCACTGGACCACACGTTTCGCCATCATGGCCGTGCTGTCACTGCTGGCTGCGATTCCGCTGCACTACCTGGTGGAGGTCCGCTTTCGTCATTCGGGCCGTTCGGCCGTGGGGGGAGGCCCGGTGGGGCGCACGCTGGCCGCGGCCATGCTGTGTTGTGCCATGGGGGCTGCGTTTCTCATTTCCGACGGCATGACCTGGCGCTATCAGTACTTCACGCCGGGCGCCATCCTGCATGGCGGGGAAGGCTCGGCGACATCCTCAGCCCAGGCGTCGGACAGGCATGCCGACGTGGCGCCGGTGAACAGCGGCTCTTTCCGACCCCTGGGAGCCGCGGAAATCGACGCTGGCAAGGCCAAGCGGTTCGAGAAATTGATGGCCGCCTGCAATGTCGAAACGTTGGACGACCCCTCGCGTTGTTTCATGGACAGACCTGCCCAGGTCCTGCTGTTCGGGAATTCGCACGAGCCTGATGCCTTCAATGCATTCGACGAGATCTATGGCAAGGATTCGCGCGTCAATCTGATCAATTTCGGCACCGTGAACGACTGCGAGGTTGTATTGGGGGCGAATTCGATTTCCTCTACGACCTCCCAGTTGGCATGCGACAAGCGCTTCGCGGTGCTGGACAGCGATCGCCTGATCCAGGCCCTGGATGTCATCGTATTCAATACCCATCAAGGGTTCGATGCGGTCGCCGGGGATCTGTGGAAGATCCTGGAAATCCTCAAGAAGAGGAATCCCTCCCTCCGGATCGTTGCGATCGGCTCCTACCTGCAGACCAGCACGGATTGTGCGTCGCTCTACAACCGATACGGTACGTACGACGCCTGCCGACGTCCGGAGTTCGTCAACTACATCAATGTGGACGAGCAGGCGAAATCGCCGATTCCGCAAGTGCACTCGCTGGATTACCTGTACATCAGCAAATACGCGCTGTTGTGCAAGGACAGCGCGTTGGCCGGGTGCGCGGTGGAGGCGGACGGAGAGCCGGCGTTCTATGACCAGCATCATCTGTCATGGGGCTTTGCGCGTTACATGGGACGCAGGCTGGCGGAGGTCCATGCCAAGGACCTTGCCGAGGTGGGGCTTCCCGTGCCGGTGGACGGAAAATGATGTGATGAAGGGCCGACAGGGGTCGGCCGGTTCATCTGGACTATTACCACGGTGTCTGATCGCAGGGCGATCCAGACCCGCAGCTGTGACAAGGGTCAATGACATGCTGTTGATGCTCGACAACTACGACAGCTTCACCTACAACCTCGTGCAGTACCTGCAGACGCTGGGCGCCGAGGTGAAGGTGGTGCGCAATGACGCGTTGAGCGTCGATGAGATCGCCGCGCTCGCGCCCGAGCGCATCGTGATCTCGCCCGGCCCGTGCACGCCGAACGAAGCGGGCGTGTCGCTGGAGCTGATCCGTCGGCTCGGCCCGACCACGCCGATCCTGGGCGTGTGCCTGGGCCACCAGAGCATCGGCCAGGTGTACGGCGGTGATGTCATCCGCGCCACCAACATCATGCACGGCAAGACCTCGCCGATCCGCCATGAAGGCAAGGGCGTCTTCGCCGGCCTGCCGGACCGCTACCAGGCCACCCGCTACCACTCGCTGGTGGTCGACAAGACCACGTTTCCCGCGTGCCTGGAGATGACCGCCTGGACCGAGAACGAGGACGGCTCGATCGAAGAGATCATGGGCCTGCGCCATCGCGAACATCCGGTCGAGGGCGTGCAGTTCCATCCCGAGTCGATCCTCACCGAGCATGGCCACGCCCTGCTGAAGAATTTCCTGCAGCGCTGAGCGCGCCGCACCTGCATCACAAAGGACCCCGCATGACCTTCTCCCCCCAGGAAGCCCTGCAGCGCACCATCGAGCACCGCGAAATCTTCTTCGACGAAATGGTCGACCTGATGCGGCAGATCATGCGCGGTGAAGTGTCGCCGGTGATGACCGCCGCGATCCTGACCGGCCTGCGGGTCAAGAAGGAAACCATCGGCGAGATCGCCGGTGCCGCCACCGTGATGCGCGAGCTCGCCCTCGCGGTACCGGTGGAGGACAAGACGCATCTGGTGGATATCGTCGGCACCGGCGGGGATGGTTCGCACACCTTCAACATCTCCACCTGCGCGATGTTCGTGGTCTCCGCGGCCGGCGCCAAGGTGGCCAAGCATGGCAACCGCAGTGTCTCCTCCAAGTCCGGCAGTGCCGATGCGGTCGAGGCGCTGGGCGCGGTCATCGATCTGCGTCCGGACGAGGTCGCACGCGCGATCACCGAAACCGGCATCGGCTTCATGTTCGCGCCGATGCACCATCCGGCGATGAAGGTCGTCGCGCCGGTGCGCCGCGAGATGGGGGTGCGCACGATCTTCAACATCCTCGGCCCGCTGACCAATCCGGTCGGTGCGACCAACGTGCTGATGGGCGTGTTCCACTCGGATCTGGTCGGCATCCAGGCGCGCGTGCTGCGCGAACTCGGCGCCGAGCGCGCGCTGGTGGTGTGGGGTCGCGACAACATGGACGAGATCTCGCTCGGCGCCGGTACCCTGGTCGGCGAGCTGCGCGACGGCAAGGTGCGCGAGTACGAGATCCATCCGGAGGACTTCGGCATCGCGATGTCGGCCAGCCGCAACCTCAAGGTCGACGGCCCGGAAGAATCCATCGCGATGCTGCGTGGCGTGCTCGACAACCAGCCCGGCCCCGCGCTGGACATCGTGGCGCTGAATGCCGGCGCGGCGCTGTACGTGGCCGGTGTCGCCGACACCATCGCCGATGGCCTGGCCCGCGCCCGCGCGGTGCTGGCCGATGGCAGTGCGCGTTCGCGGATGGAGCAGTACGTGGCCGCCACCCGCCGTATCCGCGGGGCCGTCTGAGCCCGCGTTTTCTGAATTCAGCGGGGCTGGCCGATAATGGCCGGTCTCCAGGACCCCAATGACATGAGCGACATCCTCGATACCATCCTGGCCCGCAAGGCCGAAGAAGTCGCCGCACGCCGTGCCCAGGTGCCGCTGGAGGCGCTGATCGCGCGCGTGGAGCAGGCCCCGCCGGTGCGTGGCTTCGCCGATGCGCTGCGTGCCTCGATCGCCGCCGGCAACCCGGCCGTGATCGCCGAGATCAAGAAGGCCAGCCCGTCCAAGGGCGTGATCCGTCCGGACTTCCATCCGGCCGACATCGCGGTGAGCTACGAGTTCGGCGGCGCCAGCTGCCTGTCGGTGCTGACCGACGTGGATTTCTTCCAGGGCAGCGACGCCTACCTGCAGCAGGCCCGTGAAGCCTGCACGCTGCCGGTGCTGCGCAAGGACTTCGTGATCGATGCCTACCAGGTGTACGAAGCGCGCGTGCTCGGCGCCGACTGCATCCTGCTGATCGTGGCTGCGCTGGACGATCGCCAGCTGGCCGAGCTGTCCGACCTGGCCATGCAGCTGGGCATGGACGTGCTGGTGGAAGTGCACGACATCGACGAGCTCGAGCGCGCCATCCAGGTGCCGGTGCCGCTGATCGGCATCAACAACCGCAACCTGCGCACCTTCGAGGTATCGCTGCAGACCACGCTGGACATGCGCCAGGCCGTGCCGCGCGACCGCCTGCTGGTCACCGAAAGCGGCATCCTCGGCCCGGCCGATGTCACCGTGATGCGCGAGGCCGGGGTCAACGCCTTCCTGGTCGGCGAGGCCTTCATGCGCGTGGAAGAGCCCGGCGAGGGCCTGCGTCAGCTATTCTTCAGCGCATGACAGCGATCTACCCAACGCCGCGCGACGACGCCCCGCTGGTGGTCTTCGACTTCGATCACACCCTGTATGACGGCGATTCCGGCAGCCATCTGTTCGCCTGGCTGATCAAGCGCAACCCGCTGCGGCTGCTGGCCGCCCTGATCGCCACGCCGCTGCTCGGCCCGCTGGTGGCGTTCCTGCCGACCCGCCGCCGCGGCATCTCCGGCTACGTCTGGATCGCCACGTTCGGCCTGCACCGGGCGCGCGAGTTCAACAAGGTCATCGACCGCTACGTGCTCAAGCACGAGGCCGACATCCGCCGCCGGCTGCTGCCGGTCGCGCTGGAGGTGTTTGCCCGGCATCGTGCCGCCGGCGACCGCGTCGTGGTCGCCACCGGCGCCCCGCCGGAGCTGGCCCGCGCGATCCTGGCCTTTGTCGCCCACCAGGGCGTGCCGGTGATCGGCAGCGAGGTCGGCCCGTTGCTGGGCGCGGTCATCGCCACCCGTCACTGCCACAACGAAGAAAAGATGCGGATGCTGCGCGAGCGCGGCTATGGCGAGATCGATGTCGCCTACTCCGACAGCAGCGCCGACCTGCCGTTGCTGCTGGCCGCTGCCGCACCGGTCGTGGTCAATCCGAAGGCCTCGCGCGTGGCGTACTTCCGCCAGGTGCTGCCGCCGGGTACCCCGGTGCTCAACTGGGGCTGTGTCGACCGGGCCGGCGATCCGGTCTGATCCGGCGCTGAAAACACCCGGGAAGGCCTGAAAAGGTGTCGCGTCCGGCTCAGCCTGCGCGCCACTGCACGATGGCGTGGCCAATCTGGAACAGGCTGATGCCGAGCACCAGCACGCCGACGGCGACCAGCACCCAGCGTTCCTTGACCTTTTTGACCAGGATCGCGGCCACCGGCGCGGCCATCATGCCGCCGATCAGCAGGCCGGCCACGATGTTCAGGTACTGCACGCCCATGGTCAGCAGGAAAGTGATCGATACCGCCAGCGTCACCACGAACTCGGCCGCATTGACCGTGCCGATGGTGGTGCGTGCCTGGCCGCCGCGGGCGAGCAGGGTGGAGGTCGCCACCGGACCCCAGCCGCCGCCGCCGCTGGCATCCAGCAGGCCGGCCACGAATCCCAGCAGCGGGACGCGCTTCACTTCCTGGGCGGGCAGCATCCGTCCGGCCGCGCGCAGCAGGATGAAGATCGCCAGCACCAGGAGATACATATAGATGAAGGGGCGGATCACGTCACCGGGCAGCTGGGTCAGCACGTAGGCACCGACCACGCCGCCGACCGCGCCGGGCAGGGCCAGGCGCAGGAACAGCCGGCGGTCCACGTTGCCGGCGACCAGGTGCGAGACCCCGGAGGCCCCGGTGGTGAAGACTTCAGCGGTATGGATGCTGGCACTGATCGCCGCCGGCGGCAGGCCCATGCTGAGCAGGACCGAGGAGGACACCAGCCCGAAGGCCATGCCCAGCGCGCCGTCGACCAGCTGC
This sequence comes from Stenotrophomonas sp. TWI1183, assembly GCF_039673115.1. NCBI lineage: Bacteria > Pseudomonadati > Pseudomonadota > Gammaproteobacteria > Lysobacterales > Lysobacteraceae > Stenotrophomonas > Stenotrophomonas sp. TWI1183. Next base: position 319,562 of record NZ_JBDJKZ010000002.1, on the reverse strand, counting down.
GCGCCGAGGCCGATCAGGATGAACCAATAGAATTCGCTACCCAGTTCCATCGCAACAGCCTAGCGGCATTCAGGGGGTAATGCCGGCGGATGGCCGGCAACTTCGCCGTCCCGGTTGGTTTGGGCTTGATCCGGATCTGCGTGGTTGCCGGCCAGCGGCCGGCACTACCAAGGCCCGATCAGCGGGTGCCGTATAGAACGACGGTCTTGCCGCGGGCATGCAGCTGCCCGTCGGTCTGCAGCTTCTTCAGCACGCGACCGGCCATTTCACGCGAGCAGCCGACCAGCCGGGCCAGTTCCTGGCGCGAGACGCGCAGCTGGGTGCCCTGCGGGTGGCTCATCGCCTCCGGCTCGCGCGACAGGTCATGCAGGGTGCGCACGATGCGGTCGGTGACATCCAGGAAGGCCAGGCGGCTGGCTTTCCTGCTGGTGTCGAGCAGGCGCTTGGAAAGCTGCTGGCCGATCGAATAGAGCAGGCGCGGGGCATCGGCCGAAAGCGGCCCCAGGAACAGCTGGTGCAGGCGCTCGTAGCTGATCTCGGCCAGCTCGCAGGGGGTACGGGTGCGCAGGATCACCTCGCGGCGGTCCGATTCGACGAACAGGCCCATTTCACCGACGAACTCGCCCGATCCGAAGTAGCCCAGCACCAGCTCACGATCGTCATCTTCCTCAGCCATTATTGAGACTGAGCCACTGATCACGTAGTAGAGGGTGCCGGCGGGATCCCCTGGACGGAACACGTCCGTGCGGGCGGGGTAACGGCGGCGGTGGCTGTGGGCCAGGAAGCGATCGATTGTTGCGATATCCAGGGCCAATGGACTTGTGGCAAGGCGCACAGTTGACACGTTGAGGCGCTCCGATTGCTCATGAAGAATTCACGGCTATGTGCCGGGAGCTTAACGATCCGAATTGTTAAGGGCAAACCGAGCACAGGTATTCGTTTCAATGCAAGTTTCGCCACCGATCACTTTGCCCCATACTTGCTTCTTTCCCACCACACACAGGATCGACCGCCGTGGTCAAGCCGTTGCCTCGCCTGAGGTTGCAAGGTTTCAACAACCTCACCAAGGCGCTGAGCTTCAACATCTATGACGTCTGTTACGCCCGCACCGAAGAGGAGCGCCAGCGTTACATCGAATATATTGATGAAGAGTACAACGCCGATAGGCTGACTCAGATCCTGACCGACGTTGCCGAGATCATCGGCGCGAACATCCTGAACGTGGCCCGCCAGGACTACGACCCCCAGGGTGCCTCGGTGACGATCCTGATCTCGGAAGAGCCGGTGATCGACAAGAAGCAGGCCGGCAAGGAGTTGATCTCCGACGCCGTGGTCGCGCACATGGACAAGAGTCACATCACGGTCCATACGTACCCGGAAACCCATCCGCAGGAGGGCATCGCCACGTTCCGCGCGGACATCGATGTGGCCACCTGTGGCGTGATTTCCCCGCTGAAAGCGCTGAACTACCTGATCGAGAGTCTGGAATCGGACATCGTGATCATGGATTACCGCGTGCGTGGCTTCACCCGTGACGTGAAGGGCAAGAAGCACTACATCGACCACAAGATCAACTCGATCCAGAACTTCCTGGCCAAGAACATCAAGTCGCGTTACGAGATGTTCGACGTCAATGTCTACCAGGAAAACATCTTCCACACGAAGATGCACCTGAAGGACTTCGACCTGGATCAGTACCTGTTCGAAGAGAAGGCCAAGAACCTGTCGTTCAAGGAACGCATGAAGATCGAGGCGCTGCTGCGCCGTGAGATCGAAGAGCTGTTCCATGGGCGCAATCTGGCCGAGTAAGGCACGTTGCGATGTCGTCCCGGGCGCTGCCCGGGCGGCCTCGTCCAGGCGGGACGGCCCGCCCTGTGGAACCGGTGTTTGCGCAAAACCCGGTTTCACGGCAGCTACCGACGACGGTCCGGTGTGAAGACACCGGGCCGTTTTGCTTTTGTTAACCCAAGGAATCCCCCCATGCCCTGGATCTATCTTCTGCTCGCCGGCCTGTTCGAGATCGGCTTCGCCATCGGAATGAAGTACTCCGAAGGCTTCAGCAAGCCGCTTCCCACCCTGGCCACCGTCGCCGCCGCCCTGGTCAGCCTGTACCTGATGAGCCAGGCGATGAAATCCATCCCGGTCGGCACCGCCTATGCGATCTGGACCGGCATCGGCGCGCTCGGCGTGGCGATGCTCGGCATCGCCCTGTTCGGCGACAGTGCCTCGCCGTCGCGGCTGGCCTGCATCGGCCTGATCGTGGCCGGCGTGATCGGCCTGAAGCTGGTCTCTGCCTGATCGTCGCCCGACCAACGGTCGGGCGCTACCGGTGGCAAGCCGGCCCGCAACCCATGCCGCGCGCGCCGTTCCGGTAGGTATCGACCGTTGGTCGATACGCCGTTACAAGTTGGTCGATACGCCGTTACAACCGGTACGCGATGGTCTTCATGACCTTGGAGGCCAGCGCCATCACCGACGGGATCGGTGCAGGCAGCTTCCGCGCGCCGGCATGCTCGGCGTGGTCCGCGTGGCGGGCCTCGTCGATCTTCATCACCTTGATCACCTCGCGGCTGCGCAGGTCGGCCGGGGGCAGGGTGTCCAGGTGTTCATCCAGATGCGCTTCGACCTGGCGTTCGGTCTCGACCACGAAGCCCAGGTTCCAGCCGTCGCCACGCAGGCCGGCCAGGGTGCCGATGGTGTAGCTGCCGGCATACCAGATCGGATTGAACAGGCTGGGGCGGCTGTCCAGTTCGCGCAGGCGCTGGGCGCACCAGGCCAGGTGGTCGGTCTCTTCCTGGGCGGCATCGAGCAGGTGGGCGCGGGTTTCCGGCTCCCTGGCGACCGCAGCCTGGCCGAAGTACAGGCCCTGGGCGCAGACCTCGCCGACATGGTTGATACGCATCAGCCCGGCCGCGTGGCGGCGCTCGGGATCGGCCATCTGCACGTCCGGGGTGGCCTCGGCGGGGTAGGGGCGGCTGGCCGGCGGGTTGCCGAACACGGTATCCAGGGCCCGCTGGGCTTCGGTCAGCAGGTGGTCGAGCGGCGTGATCTGGCGGAGCGCGGTCATGGCAGGCGGTGTCGCGGCGGGGGACTGTCGATTCTCGCCCCCGCGGACCGGCGTGCCAAGCCGGGATCCGGTCAACTTGCATGTGGTGGGCATGGCCAGTACAATCCCGCCTCTTCACAACGCGTGGCAGAGTTCCGGCCGTACTGCGCCGTAATGAGCCCGACCTACTAGAGTTCTTTCATGAGCACTTTCACTGCAAAGTCCGAGACCGTCCAGCGCGACTGGTATCTCGTCGACGCATCCGGCAAGACGCTGGGCCGTCTGTCCACCGAGCTGGCCCGCCGTCTGCGCGGCAAGCACAAGCCGGTTTACACCCCTCACGTTGATACCGGTGATTACCTGGTTGTCATCAATGCAGAAAAGATTGTCGTCACCGGCAACAAGCTGCAGGACAAGCTGTATCACCGTTTCACTGGCTACATCGGCAACCTGAAGACCGAAACTCTGGCCCAGGCGCTTGAGCGCCATCCGGAGCGTGTCATCGAGACCGCCGTCAAGGGCATGCTGCCGAAGGGCCCGCTCGGCCGCGCCATGTACCGCAAGCTCAAGGTGTACTCGGGTTCCGAGCACCCGCACGCCGCTCAGCAGCCTCAGGTTCTGGATATCTAATCATGGCTATCACGCAAAACTACGGCACCGGCCGCCGCAAGTCCTCCACCGCCCGCGTGTTCCTGCGCAAGGGCGCCGGCAACATCACCGTCAATGGCCGTCCGCTGGACGAGTTCTTTGGCCGTGAGACTGCGCGCATGATCGTGCGTCAGCCGCTGGAACTGACCAAGAACACCGAAACCTTCGACATCATGGTCACCGCCGCTGGCGGTGGTACCACGGGTCAGGCCGGTGCGATCCGTCTGGGCATCGCCCGCGCGCTGATCGAATACGACGAAACCCTGAAGTCCGAGCTGCGCAAGGCTGGCTTCATGACCCGTGACGCCCGTGAAGTCGAGCGTAAGAAGGTCGGCCTGCACAAGGCACGTCGCGCCACCCAGTTCTCCAAGCGCTGATCCATCGCGCCTGGCGTGGGATCCTTCGGGATCCCGCTGGGAGGTACGCAAAAGCCCGGCTTCGGCCGGGCTTTTGTCGTTTCCGGGGGGTGGGTTTCGTCCCCGCAGATCGCTTGGTTGTCAGGTGGATGCAGCGAGGGATGGCGATGCTTCCGGCGGCACTGCTGCGCTCGCCGCTGTTTCATAGGGGCGGTAGTGCCGACCGCTGTTCGGCTACTCTCGCGGCCGGGCATGGGCGGGGTGTCGGCTGGCCGTCCTCTCTCTGGTGAAACAGCCCCCTTGGAGTACACGGGGGCGCGCCGTCCGGCGCGGGGATGTGGCAGGGGCGGGTGGGCGCCCACACCTTGCTGCGCAAGGGGTGGGGTCCGGGCGCGATGCGCCCGGACAAACGCCCAAACAAACAGAAAAGGCCGATCTTTCGATCGGCCTTTTCTGTTTGTTTGGCTGCCCCGGATGGATTCGAACCACCGAATGCCTGAGTCAGAGTCAGGTGCCTTACCGCTTGGCGACGGGGCAAAATGTGCGTGCAATTATTGCACTTTCTCCCTGAAAAACCAAGCGGACTTGGTGGCTATGGGTGGACTCGAACCACCGACCCCAGCATTATGAGTGCTGTGCTCTAACCGGCTGAGCTACATAGCCTCAGGGAGCCGGTAATTCTGGAGATGTCTTCGGAATCTGTCAACACTTTTTCACCGCGCTTGTGAGTGGGCAGCGGGCGTGGCACAGTCCCGATCAGTAGATTTTTCTAGGAGTCCGCATCGTGATCGATCCGGACGGCTATCGACCGAACGTCGGTATTGTGCTGATGCGGCAGGATGGGCAGGTTTTCTGGGCACGACGTGTGCGCCGGGATGGCTGGCAGTTCCCGCAGGGCGGCATGAACACCGACGAGACGCCTGTCGAAGCCATGTATCGTGAGTTGCAGGAAGAAACCGGGTTGTTGCCGGAGCACGTTGAAGTGCTCGGGGCGACGCCGGGTTGGCTTCGCTATCGGCTGCCGGCACGGGCCATCCGCCGCAATGAACGGCAGGTCTGTATCGGCCAGAAGCAGGTGTGGTTCCTGCTCCGGCTGGCCGGGGACGAATCCCACGTCACCCTGGACCATACCGACAGCCCCGAGTTCGACCAGTGGCGCTGGGTCGATTTCTGGTACCCGGTGGAACATGTGGTGATGTTCAAGCGGGGCGTCTACGCGCGCGCCCTGCGCCATCTGGCGCCGCTGGCGCGGGGGGTGGCCGGGACGGGGGTGGAATCGATGCCCAAGTCCGCGCAGGAGGCCTGGATGCCGGGCAACGCCGCCGGTCACGACCGGCCCCGCAAGCGCACCACGCCCAAGCGGGGTGGCGGGTACTGGCCGCGCAGCAAGGCCAAGGGCGAGCCGGGCGCGGTCTGAGCGATCTCCGGCGGCTCTGAACCGTATCGAGAATGATTCAGGTTCGAAATTGACAACCATTCGCGTTTCCATTGGAATAGCAGCAGGCCAATCCGGGCCTGCCTGCCGAGTCCGCACGTGTACGTCTGCATCTGCAACGGGGTGACCGACCACCAGATCCGCGAAGCCGCGCATAGCGGTGTCGTGAGCGTGTCCGAGCTGACGATGCGCACCGGTTGCGGCGCCACCTGCGGGTCCTGCCTGGACATGGCGGCGGACCTGCTGGCCAAATTCAGCGCCACCCACGATCTGCCGCTGCCCGTCCTGGGCCTGCAAGCCGCCTGAGATCGCTTCGCGCTCCGTGCTCGGCTGCGGGGCGCAACTGAGCACGATTCGCGTTCCTTCATGCCTGCGCGCGACGCGCTACAGTGCCCGCGATTCCACGCAGCAGGAGCACGCTCATGAAGGGCGACGCCAAAGTCATCGAATTCCTCAACAAGGTCCTCTACAACGAGCTGACCGCGATCAACCAGTACTTCCTGCACGCCAAGATGCTGAAGAACTGGGGCCTGAAGGAACTCGCCGATCACGAGTACAAGGAATCGATCGAAGAGATGAAGCATGCGGACATCCTGTCCGATCGCATCCTCTTCCTCGAAGGCCTGCCGAACTTCCAGGCACTGGGCAAGCTGCGCATCGGCGAGAACCCGGCCGAAATCCTGCAGTGCGACCTCAGCCTGGAACGCGATGGCGTGGTCACGCTGCGCGAGGCCGTGGCCTATGCCGATTCGATCGGGGATTACGTCAGCCGCCAGCTGTTCGTGAAAATCCTCGAGTCCGAGGAAGAGCACATCGACTGGCTGGAAACCCAGCTGGACCTGATCGAGCGCATCGGCGAACCGAACTACTTGCTGACCAAGATCGACGACTGAGTCAGCCCTGCAGCGGCGCGCGCAGGTGGGCGTGATAGCCGGCCAGCGCGATCCGCGCACGCGCGAATTCGGCGATCAACAGCGCAACCGCCACGGCGGGGCGCTCCAGCGTGCCGGCACGTGCATCGTGCTCGATCCGCCAGGCCGCGGCCGACAAGGCCATCGCACCCACATTCGCACTGGCCGACTTCAGGCTGTGCGCCAACGCACGCAGCTGGTCCAGGTCCGCGGCGACCGAGGCGTCCTGCAGCTGCCGGATCAAGGGCGGGGTGTCATCGAGGAACACACCGATGATGCGCACGGTATCCGGGCCGATCACCTCCAGCAGTTCATCGAGCACGTCCTGGTCGAGCACCGGGGCGGGTGACGCGTCGCGCGCGGGAGGCGGTGCGGATGCGTCCGCGCCCTGCGGCGCCGGAGCCGGGGACACGCGGGCCGTGTCGTCAGCCATCGCGTCGTCGGCCATCGCACGGCCCCAGCGCGCCAGCAAGGCCTGCAGCGTTTCGCGGTTGATCGGTTTGGAGAGGTAGTCGTCCATGCCGGCCTGCAGGCAGCGCTCGCGGTCGCCGGCCATGGCATTGGCGGTCATCGCGACGATCGGCAGCCGCGCCATGCCCTGTGCGGCCTCATGCGCGCGCCAGCGGCGGGTGGCCGCATAGCCATCCAGCACCGGCATCTGGCAATCCATCAGCACCACATCGAACGGCCGGGCGTGCAGCGCCTCCAGCGCCTGCTCGCCCTGCGTGGCGGTCTCCACCTCGCAGCCGAGCACCTGCAGCAGGCGCTGTGCGACCAGCAGGTTGACGCTGTTGTCTTCGACCAGCAGCAACCGCAACGGGAACTGGGGCAGCGCGGTGGGCGAGCCTGCGTACTCCACCTCAGCCAGCAATGCGGCTGGGCGCGCACTGGCCACCACCGGGCGCAGCAGCGCGTGCAGCTCGCTCTCGGCCGCCAGCCGCGACAGCGCCGGTCCGGGACCAAGCGCTTCGGGTGCGGGCGCCTCATCGCCATACAGCCACAGCAGCTTCGCCTCCGGATGCCGGCCAGGCTCGGCCACCGCTTTGTGCAGCGCGCTGATGCCATGCCGCAGGCCGTCCGTATCCGCGATCACCCAGGCCAGGGCCGGATCGATGCCGCGCCGCTGCGGTGCGCGCAGCGCGTCGAGCGCCTCGGCGCTGGTCTCCACCGTGTGCAGGCGCAGGTCATGGTGCTGGGTCACCCGCTCGATGCGCTGGGCCAGCAGCGGGTCGCGCGTGATCAGCAGGGCGCGGCGCGTACTCAGCGCAGCCGGCAGGTCGCCGATCACTTTGAACAAGGGAATCTCAAACCAGAACGTGGCCCCGTGCCCCGGGGTGGAGTGCACACCGATGCGGCCCTGCATCAGGTCGATGATGCGCTTGCAGATCGCCAGTCCCAGCCCGGTACCGCCATACAGGCGCGTGGTTGAGGCGTCGGCCTGGCTGAAGGACTGGAACAGGCGCGCCTGCAGCGCGTCGTCGATGCCGATGCCGCTGTCGGCGATCTCGAACCGCAGCTGGTGCTGTGCGTTCGTCTCGCCCTGGCGCTGCACGCGCAGCCGGATCTGGCCACGCTCGGTGAACTTGATCGCGTTGACCAGCAGGTTGCTCAGCACCTGGCGCAGCCGCACCGGGTCGCCCCGGACCGACAGACGGACGGCCGGTTCCAGCTCGAGCGAGAGCTGCAGGCCCTTGGGATCGGCGGCGCGCTGCATCAACTGCACGAGGCCTTCGAGCAGCTCGCGCAGGTTGAAGGTGGTGATCTCCAGGTTCAGGCCCTTGGCCTCGAGCCGGGAGTAATCGAGGATGTCATCGACGATGCGCAGCAGCTGCTGCGAGCTCGTCGCGGCGGTCTGCAGCATCTGCCGCTGGTCGTTGCCGAGCTGGCCGCGCGCGATCAGGTCGAGCATCGGCAGGATGCCATTGAGTGGCGTGCGGATCTCGTGGCTCATCGTCGCCAGGAACTCCCCTTTGGCCAGCGCGGCGGCTTCGGCGGCCTGCTTGGCGGTGAGCAGTTCCTGTTCGAGCTGGTTCTGCTGCTGTCGGCGCTGCTGCAGCTGATCGCGCTCGAGCACCAACGCCTCATTGCGCCGCTGCAGCAGCTCCAGCTGGTCCTGCGCTTCACGCCAGCGGCGTACCGCCTGGATGCCGGCGATCAGTGCCAGCACGCCGCTGCCGGCGGCAATGTCGATCCACGGCCCATTGGCACCGATGCGCGCCATCACCGCGGCAGTGGCACACACGGCGGCCGCCGCGGCGCTGATCCAGAGCGAGGCCGGCGTGGGCGAGTGGGGTGGCCGTCCGTGGCGTCCCATGCTCAGAGCACCGAATTCTGGAAGTCGAAGTTCAGTTCGCTCCCGGCGGACTGGACCATGTTGCCCTGGATGAAATCGACCCCGCCGATCCACATCGCCGCCGCGGCCTGCGGATCCTCGATCTGCTGGCCGATGATGCGCAGCCCGGCGCGGTGCGCGCGGTCGATCGCCGCGCGCAGTTCGTCGCGGGTCTGCTGGTTGGTGTGGCTGTTGGAGAAGCGCGCGGCCATGCGGACATACGCCAGCGGCAGGTGCGCCATCAGTGCGTTGGCTTCATCGCCCGGCTCGAACTGGCTCAGGCAGAAGCGCACGCCGGCCGCATGCATGCGTGTGCAGAACTGCTGGAGGGTGACGGTGTGGATCAGCGCATCGGGCAGGCGCACATCGATGACCAGCGCGCTGCCATCGATCTGCCGGCTCGCCAGCGATTCCAGCAGCCAGTCGCCGAAGGCATCGCGGGCCAGCGTGCGCAGCGACTGCGAGACGAACAGGTGCAGCGGCTGCGCGGCGTGGCGGTAGAGATCGAGCAGGCCCAGCGCGTGGTCGAGCACCTGCTGGTCCAGATCGGCGATGCGCCCGGCCGCTTCGGCCGCGGGGATCACCTGGCCGGCGGCCAGCACGCTGCCATCGGCCTGGCGCAGGCGGAGCAGCACCTGGTACTGCGCGGTGTTGCCGCCGGCGACGGCGACGATCGGCTGGTAGGCCAGTTCCAGTTGGCCTTCGAGCAGGGCCAGGTGCTCCTGCGCAGCCACGTCTTCGCGGCGCACATAGGCGGCCACGCCGGCGGTGAGCAGGCGCGCCTGCAGCGTGGTGCGCTCGACCGCTTCCAGTGCGCTGCCCGCATCGGGGAAGCCCGGCGAGAGCTGGGCATGGCCGACCACGCCGCGCAGGTGCACCGATTCGTCATCGCGGATCACGAAGGCGCGCGAGGAGAGCTGTTGGCGCAGCGCATGCGCCATCGCATCCAGCGTGTCCTCGTCGACATCGCGGGCCAGCACCAGGAAGCTGTTGTCGTTCAGGCGCGCCAGCAGATGCGGCCGCGCGGCGTCGGCCAGGCGCTGGCCGGCCTGGGCCATCAGCCGTTCGAACGCGGCATAGCCATAGCGCTCGCGCAGGCCGAGCGCGCTGGCGATCTCGATGAAAAACAGGCCGCCGCGATCGCGATGGTTGAGCGACGCGCCGAGCTGCTGCATCACGTGGTGGCGGGTCGGCAGCCCCGTCTCCGGGTTGTTGATGGCCGGCGCGCCCTCATTGCCCGCCTGCGAGGCTGCCTGTGCGCGTGCGCGGCGGATCCGGTTGGAGACCGCCGCGATCAGATGGCGCGGGCGGATCGGCTTGCTGAGGAAATCATCGGCGCCGCTGTCGAGCACTTCGAACTGGCGCTCCGGATCCGGGTCGCCACTGAGGAACACGATCGGCAGCAGCTGCTGGCCGGGTTGCTGGCGGATCAGCGCGGTCAGGCGCATGCCATCCAGCCCGGGCAGATGCAGGTCCATGAGGATCAGGTCGGGCCGATGCTCGGCGATCGCCTGCTGCACGCCCTCGGCATCGCTGTGCACCAGTGCCTCCATGCCGGCACCGTGCAGCACGCTCTGCGCGAACAGGGCCTGCGAACGGTCGTCTTCGACGATCAGCACGCGGTACGGAGAGTCGATGCCCGGCGGCGGCAGGGTGCCGGTCTCGGCGTGCATCGGCGGCAGCAGGGGCGGTGGGCTGGCCGGCGCCGGCGTGAGCGCGACGACATTGCTGGGCGCCGCGGGAGCGGGCGAGGGCTGGCTCTGCCAGCGCTGCCAGTGGTCGGCCGGCGGCGTTTCAGCGCGCGCGGCGCGGGTGGATGCAACAACGTTGTCGTGAACGGCCATCAGTACTCCCAGTCTGCGCCGCAATTATGCGATGAACGCCCATGGGCAGGGCGCGCATTACCGTGGCAGGGTTCCCGGTTTGACCTGCGTCTGGCCGCTGTCGGCCTGACGCATCAGCCAGCGCATGCCTTTCCAGAGCGTCCGCCAGATCATCCACACGATCAGCGCGCCGATCAGGCTGCACGCCACCACCAGGATCAGCGCCAGCCACGGGTGCGCCAGCGCGAGTGCCAGCCCGCCGACCACCACGGTGTCCTCCGCCGCAGAGGCCATCCAGTTGCTGGCCGGTTCGGGCGAGGTGTTGAGCAGGGCACGGGTGCCGGATTTGAGTCCGTGGCTGGCCAGCGCGACGCCGGCCCCGGCGACCAGCGCGGTACCGCTGAGCTCGCCAGTGGGCGAGAGCGTCGCGGCCGCCAGGAAGGCACCGGCCGGTACCCGGGCCAGGGTCTGGACCAGGTCCCAGACCGAATCGACCCCGGGAATCTTGTCGGCGAAGAATTCGGCGATGGCCAGCGCGGCCGAGGTGCCCAGCACCCACCACGATTCCGTGGCCTGCAGCGCAGGGGGCAGGTCGACCCAGCCGAGCAGCCCGGCCAGGCCGACGCCGAACACGGTGAGGTAGACGCGGATGCCGGCCAGCCAGGCCAGCAGGATGCCGATCACGAACAGGTGGGCTTCGGTCATGGCACGCGCTCCGGCTGCAGAATGTGCACAGGCGCACACTATCGGGGATGACGTCCATGAACGCCACTGCCCCGATCCCGGGCCTGCGCGGACAAGGCCTTTTCCCTGACTTACACTAGCCCGTCGTTCCAGACAGGGGCCGTTGCGACAGCGCCCGCAGGCGCGGTCGCCCAGGACTGCCATGAATAAACCCGCACCTTCCCGCATCCAGATCCGCCGGCCGGGCATGCCGCCCGTGCAGGACCGCAAGCGCCTGCTGGTGCTGGGCGGGGCGTGGCTGCTGTCGCTGATCCTTGCCGTGCTGCTCGGCGCCTGGCTGGGCTCGCCCGGCGGCGACGTCGGCACCCAGCTCAAGGCGGCGGAGACCCGCAACGAGCGCCTCCAGCAGCAGCTCATCGAACTGCAGCAGCGCCAGGCGACCCTGCAGGCTTCCGACCGGATCAGCCGCGCCGCCAACAACGAGGTCCAGACGTCGCTGGGCGAGCGCGACGAAGAGATCGCCGGCCTGCGCGCCGACGTGGCCTTCTACGAGCGGCTGGTCGGTGCGACCAGCCAGCGCAAGGGCCTGAACACCCATTCGGTGGAGTTCTCGCCGGAAACGGGCGGCACCTGGCAGTACGCCGTGGTGCTGACCCAGAACCTGAACCGCGGGGCGATCAGCCAAGGGCAGATGCGCTTCACGGTGGAAGGGGTCAAGGACGGCAAGCTGACTTCGGTCAGCTGGGACGAGCTGCACCAGCGCACCAAGGTGCCGGGCCAGGAGTATTCCTTCCGGTACTTCCAGCAGCTCACCGGCAGTGTGATGCTGCCACAAGGCTTCACCCCGCAACGTGTGCGGGTCACGCTGGGATCGGGCGCGGGGGGCGCCACCCAGGTATTCGATTGGAAGCAGGCCGGAGCACCGGCGGCATCGGCAAAAGAAGGGGAGTAAGCCCATGTTTGGCAGCAACAAGTCCAACCGCGACGGACATCTGGTCGTGGACGCGCTGATCGGCGCGCAGGTGGTGATCCGCGGGGACGTGGAATTCAGCGGTGGCCTGTACGTGGAAGGCACCATCCTGGGCAAGGTGATCGCCCAGGACGGCGCCAGCAACGCCACCCTGACGGTGGCCGAGCACGGCGCCATCGAGGGTGAGATCCGCGCCCAGGTCGTGGTCATCAGCGGCCGCCTGGACGGGGACGTGCATGCTACCGAGCGGGTCGAGCTGACCCCGAGCGCCCGGGTCACGGGCAACATCCACTACCAGATGGTGGAAATGCACGCCGGCGCCCAGCTGACCGGCCGCCTGATCCACAGCTCGGCGCAGATGGCCCTGCCGCCGCCGTCCGGGGAGGCGGAGGAGGGCAAGGGCAAGGACACCGCCGCCCGCAAGAAGCTGGCCGAGGCGATGGCCTGAACTTGAAAGCGTGCTCATGCGGCCCCATGCTGGGGGCATGAGCACGCTTGTTTCCCTGCCCGGCGCACCCGCCGCCGCGCCGAACTACCAGTCCCTGGACCGTCCGCTGAACTTCACCGAGGCCGCCGCGGCCAAGGTCAAGGAGCTGATCCAGGATGAGGGCAACGCTGCCCTCGCCCTGCGCGTCTACATCGAAGGCGGTGGCTGTTCCGGCTTCCAGTACGGCTTCGAGTTCGATGAGAACCGGGCCGAGGACGATCTGGCGGTGGATACCGCCGGCGTTACCCTGCTGGTGGATCCGCTGAGCCTGCAGTACCTGATGGGCGCCGAAGTGGATTACACCGAAAGCCTGACCGGCGCGCAGTTCGTGATCCGCAATCCGAACGCGAAGACCACCTGCGGCTGCGGCAGCAGTTTCAGCATGTGATGCGCGCGCAACCGGCCGAACGCCGGTTGCCGCTTGCCAGTCCCGCCGAATGTGGGCAGGCTCTTGCGATGTCAAATTTCTCTTCGCAGCTTTCCGGTTTCGCCTTCGTCAGCGAGCCGCTGGAGCGCGCCGATACCCTGCGCGATGACGCCGATGCGTTGTCGCGGCTGTGGCCGGACGCGCGCGTACTGATACTCGACCAGGATGGCACGGCCCTGGCCGGCGATGACGGTCAGCCGCTGCCACTGACCGGCGCCGATCTGGGCGGTGGCCCGGGCACCGCGATCTTCCTCGGCCTGCGCGGTGAGCAGGCCTGGTTCTCGATGGAGGCTGCCGGGCTGTCGGTGACGGCGCCGCAGCGGGTCGACCTGCGCCAGTCCGCCGCCACCTGGTCCATCGCCGATTCCACCGCCTTCTGTTACGCCCGCGGCATGTCCTACTGGCAGTCGCGCACGCGCTTCTGCGGGGTATGCGGCGGCGCGGTGACCTTCAGCCGCAGCGGCTTCGTCGGCCGCTGCAGCCAGTGCGCCACCGAGCACTACCCGCGCGTGGATCCGGCGGTGATCGTCGCCGTGGAGAACCAGGGCAGGCTGCTGCTCGGCCGCCAGGCCAACTGGGCCCCGCGCCGCTATTCGGTGCTGGCCGGTTTCGTGGAACCCGGCGAATCGCTTGAGCAGACGGTGGTCCGTGAGGTCTTCGAAGAGAGCCGGGTGCGCGTGCGCGAGTGCCGCTACCTGGGCACCCAGCCGTGGCCGTTCCCCGGCGCACTGATGCTGGGCTTCGCCGCCACGGCCGAAGACGACGTACCGACCGTGAACGGGGAGCTGGAAGATGCGCGCTGGTTCACCGCCGAGGAAGTGGGCGCGGCGCTGGCCCGGGATGTCGAAGACGACGGCGAGGGCATCCGCCTGTCCCCGCCGATCTCGATCTCGCGCAGCCTGATCGAGCACTGGTACCAGCAGCAGGTCGCCTGACTGTCGCGTGCCGTTGCCGCAGGCTGAACACGCGGCGCGGTACATTACCAACGGCCCGGGGAATTGCCGGGCCGCAAGGCATAGTAGCGGCGCGTTCCACGTCCCGAGCCGGAGGCTTACATGTTCACCACCCTGGTCGCCGTGCTGGTTGCCTTGGCCCTGGGCCATGTCGCGCCGGGCGCGGCCGTCGCGCTGCGGCGTTTCGGCCTCTATCGGCGCTGGCTGCAGTGGCTGGATCGGCATGCCGCCGAGGACGGGACCTGGCGCGGCCGCAAGGGCGCCTGGCTGGCCGTGCTGCCGTTCGTGGCCGTGCTCGGCCTGCTCCAGTGGCTGTTCGATGACCGCATCTACGGCCTGCCCTCGCTGCTGCTGGGCGTGCTGGTGCTGGTGATGTGCTGGGGCCCGCGCGATCTGGACCGCGATGTCGAGGCGGTGATCGATGCCGATGACGCCCACGCGCGCCACCTCGCGATCACGCAGTTGCAGGCGGCCGGTGGCAGCCTGCACGAAGACGTTCCCTCGCTGGTCGAGGCCACCGTGCTCAATGCGCTGCGGCGCTGGTTCGCGGTGCTGTTCTGGTTCCTGCTGCTGGGCCCGGTCGGCGCGCTGCTGTATCGCCTGCTGGCCCTGCTCGCGGTGGGTCCGATGCGGTCGCTGGCCAGCGTGGAGGCGGTCGCCGGTGCGCGCGTGGTGCTGTCCTGGCTGGAGTGGCCGGTGGCCCAGCTGATGTCGCTGTCGATGGCGCTGGTCGGCAATTTCGATACGGCCTTCAAGGCCTGGCGCGGGGCGCATGGCAACCAGTGGTCGGCCTCCACCCATTTCCTCGGCGCGGTCGCGCGGGCAAGCGTGAGTGCCGAACTGCGCGAGGATGCGCACGATTACAGCGATGCGGGCATGGTGCCGGTGTGGCGTCGCCTGCCGGAACTGCGCGATGCGATGAGCCTGGTATGGCGCATGCTGCTGCTGTGGATGGCGGTGCTGGCGCTGCTGGTGATCGCCGGTTGGGTCACCTAGCCGTACCGGTCAGCCCGGCGCCAACCAGGTAAAGGGAACCCACGGCAGGTTGCGTGCGATCCAGTACGCGGGCAGCAGGATCAGCCAGAAGGCGGGCTTCATCAGCAGCGTGATCAACGGCTGCAGCGCGCGTGGCCGCCAGCCCAGCGCCCAACCGATCACCAGCGGGGCGATGGCCAGCATCAGCATGGCCAGGGGATTCATCGAGAACGCGGTGACCACATCGCCATGGGCCAGCGCGTGCAGGGCACGCGTCAGCCCGCAGCCGATGCAGTAATAGCCGGTGACCGCCAGAAAGCTGCACGGCGGGAACGGGCTGCTGGCGCTGTTGGGGTCGTAGTGCCGCAGCACCCAGAACCCCGCACCGGCCGCCACTGCGGCCGGTGGCAGCAACGCCAGCAACCAGCGCTTGCCGTGCAGCGCAGGCATCAGCTGTTGCTTTCGATCTGCTGCTGGAACTGCTGCATCTGCTCCATGTAACCGTCCACGCCCATGAAGGCGAGCGAGATCACGAACAGCACGACGCCGGCGATCAGGAAGCCGGTGGTGACCCACGCCCAGATCTTGGCGTTCTTGGAGGCACGACGCGCGCCTTCCAGGTCACCCTGGTTGAGCAGGCCGTTGACCTTGCTGGCGAACACGATAGCGACCACGCCGGTGACGATGCCCGGGAAGCTCAGGCACGACAGGCAGCACACGAAGAACGCCAGGATGGTGACGACGATCGACCAGATCAGGTGATTCGGAACGCTGCCCGGGGCGGGCGGCAGGGGGGCGGTGGCATTCATCAGCGAAGCTCCATTTGCTTGGGTGGGTGTATCAGCGCGGGCGAGGTGCCCCGGGCGGTAATCTAACCGATGTACCTGCGTCCATGTATACGGTTACATGCAGGCAGGGCGGGGCTCACGCCTGATCGCCTCGAAGCTGCCTCACCTGTGTTTCCAGCATCGGGGCGGTCGCGGCATCGCCAGGGATCGGCGCAGACGCAACCACCTCGACATGCGCATGGAAGCGGCGGGGCACGCGCATGCGGCCCAACCGCGTGTCGCGCCGGCTCCACATGCTCGACCACATCCCGCGCAGCGCCATCGGCACCACGGGGACCGGGCGGCGCTCTAGGATCTTTTCCACGCCCGACTTGAACGCGCCCATCTGACCATCGCGGGTCAATGCGCCCTCGGGGAAGATGCAGACCAGCTCACCCTCGGCCAGCGCCTTGTCCACTTCGTCGAACGCGGCCTGCATCAGCGCCGGATCCTCGCGCGCGCCGGCGATCGGGATCGCCTTGGCGGTGCGGAAGATCCAGCGCATCACCGGGATGTTGAAGATCTTGTAGTACATGACGAAGCGCACCGGCCGCGGGATCGTGGCCGACAGGATCAGCGCGTCCATGTAGCTGACGTGGTTGCACACGATCAGCGCCGCGCCCTCGTCCGGCACGTGGGCCTCGATCCCGTGCGGGCGCAGCCGGTACAGCGCACGCACCATCACCCAGCTGAGGAAGCGCATCAGGAATTCGGGCACGATCGTGAAGATGTAGATCGCCACCACCGCGTTGGCGATCGCCAGCGCCAGGAACAATTGGGGAATGGACCAGTCCAGCACGCGCTGGGTCAGCAGGCCAAGACCCGCCGCCAACACGATGAAGCCGGAGTTCTGGATGTTGAGCGCGGCGAACACGCGCGACATCTCCGACTTGGCGGTGCGGCTCTGGATCAGGGCGAACAGCGGCACCACGAAGAAGCCGGTGAACAGGCCGATGCCGATCAGGTCGATGATGATGCGCGCGCTGCCCGGGGCCTGCACGAACTGCCAGATCGACAGCCCGGCGGCGGCCGATTCGCCGACGCGCGCGAAGTACAGGTCGAGCATGAAGGCGGTCATGCCGAAGGCGCCCAACGGCACCAGGCCGATCTCCACGGTCCGCCCGGACAGCTTCTCGCACAGCAGCGAGCCGGTGCCGGTGCCCAGCGAGAACAGCGCCAGCGCGAAGATGTACAGCGTCGAGCCGCCGCCCAGGTTCACCTCGGCATAGGTGGGCAGCTGCGAGGTCAGCATGGTGCCGACGAACCAGAACCAGGACACGCCCAGGATCGCGTTGCGCACGGCCTTCTGCTTCTTGGCCATGCGCAGTACCGCCAGCGACTCGGGCAGGGGGTTCCAGTTGATCTTCAGGTCCGGCGCGCCGGCATCGACCTTGGGAATCATCCGCGCGGTGAGGTTGCCCGCGATGGCGAGCACGATCACTGCCGTGGCCGCCACGATCGGACCGTGGCTTCCGGCCAGGGTGAAGATCAGGCCGCCGGCGATCATGCCGGTCAGGATCGACAGCGAGGTGCCCATCTCGACCAGGCCGTTGCCGCCGGTCAGTTCCTCGGGCTTGAGGATCGACGGCAGCACCGAGTATTTCACCGGCCCGAACAGGGTGGACTGCATGCCGGTGCAGAACAGCGCGACCAGCAGCACCGGCATGCTCTCGGTCAGGAAGCCGAGCGCGGCCAGCGACATGATCGCGATCTCCATGGTGGTGGTGATCACGATCAGCCGCGATTTCTCCAGCTTCTCCGCGATCTGGCCGGCCAGCGCCGAGAACAGGAAGTACGGCAGGATGAAGATCGCCGGGGCCAGGTTGGTATACAGCGAGCGCTCCTCGATCGGCGTGCCGAGGAAGAACAGCAGCGCGATGATGGCCTGGCGGTAGACGTTGTCGTTGAACGCGCCCAGCGACTGGACGATGAAAAACGGCAGGAAACGGCGTTGCCTGAGCAGAGCGAACTGACTATGGCCGGACATGGAGACTCCTTGCGAACCGGCGCAGCCTAGCATTCTCCCTGTTGGCGCAGCATGGCAGCGCCGCGGAATGGTGCAGGCAGCGCCCGGGCTCGGGTGGCTCACGACCGTTGGTCGTGAGACGTTCCATGGGTCGTGAGACGTTCAACTTCCGTATCGACCAACGGTCGATACCTACCGCAGCGTACGCGCGGCCTCGTTGGCGGCACCGCGCAGCTTGGGCAGCAGGCGCAGCATCAGCCCCATCTGGGTGCGGATCAGCTGCAGCTTGGGCGGCATGTCGTCCGGGATCTGCTCCAGCTGCTCGGCCAGGGCGCGGTCGCCGTCGTTGGCATCCTCGGCCACCGGCTCGCGCTGCTGCAGCGCGCTGGCGATCTGCTGCATCGCCTGTTCGACGCGTTCCCCACCGGACAGCGCAAGCGGATCCTGGCCGTAGCTGTCCAGCTGGGTGCGGTGGGCGCCCAGCGCGGAGAGATGGCCGAGCAGGGTGTTGGACAGCGCCAGGAAGCGGAACCCGGCATCCAGGTTGCGGCGCACGTGGCCGGGCTCGCGCAGCATGTTCGACAGTGCCGTGGACAGCGCCGCATCGGCGTTGTGCATGTCGCGCCGCGCGATCCGGTAGGCCAGATCGTCCTGCATGCCGCTGCCGTACTGGCCGAGCACCGCGTGCAGGTACTTCGCGCAGTTGTCGAGCACGCGGGCCATCACCAGGTTCAGGCGGCGACCCTGCCAGTCGGGCAGGATCAGGAACGCGGCGGCGGCCGCGATCGCGCAGCCCAGCAGCGTATCCACCAGCCGCGGCCAGATCAGCAGGAAGCCATCGCCGATCAGGTTGAAGCAGGTCAGCGCCATCACCGTGATCGCCGCCGAAGCCACCAGGTAGCGATCGCTGCGGGTGAAGAAGAACAGCAGCGCCGAAAGCAGCGCGATCAGCAGTTCGATACGCAGGTCCTGGAACAGCTGCATCAGCGCCCAGGTCAGCACCAGGCCGATCAGCGTGCCGGCGATCCGCTGCGCGAGCCGTTGGCGGGTCGCGCCGAAATGCGGACGACACACGAATACGATGGTCAGCAGGACCCACGAGCCGTTCTGGGCATTGAACAGGCGGATCGCGGCGAAACCGACGATCAGCGCCAGCGCCATGCGCAGGCCGTGCCGGAACAGCACGGAGCCGGGGGTGAGCTGCTGGCGGATGCGCACGCCCATTTCGCGCAGCGTGTGCGGGTTGGTATCGCGCAGGCGGGTATCGACGTTGTCCAGGGTGGACTCGGACTTCTCGGCCTCGGACAGGCGGCGTTCGATGCTCTGCAGGTTGTGGCCGAGCAGTTCCAGCGAGGCCAGCAGGCGCTGCCACTGCGGGTTGTGCTGGGCGCGCAGCCAGGTCAGTGAATCGGTGAGATCGGCGGTGGCCTGTTTGGTGCGCTCGCCGTACTGGAACGGCTGGCGCAGGCGGATCGCCTGGCCGAGGTTGGCGCAGGCCTCGCCCTGCAGCGCGAGCAGGCGCTGGCAGCGGTACAGCACGTCGCTGTGGAAGAACGCCTCGGTGAGCGCGCCATACGGATAGTGCGAGGAACTGGCGCGTTCGTGGAAGTCCTGCGCCATGTAGTACAGCCGCAGGTACAGGCCGGACTGCACGCCGGGCCGGCCGGAGCGGCCGAAGCGGGCCAGGATCGCGGTCTTGGCGATGTTCAGCGCCTCGACCACGCGCCGGTTCTGTTCGGCCAGGGCCAGCTGGCGCTTCTGCACATCGGCATCGCGGACCGGTTCGAACAGATCGGCCTTGAGCTGCAGGTAACGGCCCAGTTCCAGGTACAGCCGCGCCACGCGCTCGCGCACCGGCCGATTGGCGAACAGGGCCGTCCACAGGATCGAGAGCAGCGCGTACCAGACCGCGCCGGCCAGCAGGTGGCTGACCGCATTGATTGACTGTGAAAGATCGGCCGCGCCGTGCTGCTCCAGCCCGATCATGGTGTAGATGGCCAGCGTCACCGTGGCCTGCGCGATGGAGGCATAGCGCTCGCCCAGCGCGCCGAGCAGTGTCAGCCCGAAGGTGGCTGCCGCCAACGCGGTGATGAACCACCACGGATGCGGGAACAGCAGCACCACCGCGGCCGCCGCGGCCACGAAGCACAGCAGCGACAGCGCCACCGATTTGATCCGCCCCCACCAGTTGTCGTCGGTCTCGGCGATCGCACTGGCGATGATGCCCAGGAACACGCCGGGCAGGGCGGGCAGCTGGTCCAGGTACCAGCACAGCCCCATCGCCGCGGACAGCGCGATGAACACCCGCAGGCCATAGCTGGCCTTCTCATGCGCCCACAGGCGGCTGACGCGGGTTTCGAACGAAGGCATGGCGACTCGGCGGAAGAGAGGCCGCCATTATTGCCGGTGCGGGGTGAAGGGGACACCTTCACCGCCGAGGGTAGTGCCGGCCGCTGGCCGGCTGTCCTGCATGGTTGGCAGCCCGGCATGGTTGGGAGCCCGGCATGGTCGGGAGCCGGCCAGCGGCCGGCACTACCTGTGGGTTTTCCGGTTACATGTCGAAGCGCACGCTTACCGCGAAGGTCCTTGGCAGGCCCACGCCTGCATTGGACCAGTACTTTCGGTTGGCGAGGTTTTCCACGCCGGCGCGCCAGGTGACGGGGTGGCCCGCGGCCTGCATGCGGTAGCCCACGCCGGCGTTGACCAGCGTGTAGTCGGGCAGCTTGAGGGTGTTGTCGGCGTCGTAGTAGACGTCGCCGTAGTAGCGGGCCAGTGCATACACGCTCAGCCCCTCGACCTGCGGGACGCTGTAATCGGCATGCAGCACGCCCTGCCAGCGGGCGGCGCCGGCGGTACGGTTGCCTTCCTGGGCCGCGCTGCCCGGGGAGAGCTTGTCGTAGGTCGGGTCCAGCCAGGTGACGCCGCCGCCGAGGGTGAACGCATCGGTCAGGCGCACGTCGGCGCTGGCTTCCACGCCTTCGTACAGGGTGATGCCGTCCTGCACCAGCCGCTTGCCGGCGGAGGTGATCAGATCGATGTTCGCGCCACGCTCCAATCGGAAGGCGGCCGCATTCGCGCTCCAGCGCGGGTACTCGATCTTGGCGCCGATCTCATACTGCTTGCTGATGGTCGGGTCGAGCACGTCACCGGCGTTGATGTAGTCGCTGCCCACGCGGCTGCCGGCTTCCAGCGATTCGACGTAGCTGGCATACAGCGTCACCGCATCGGCCGGCTTGTACATCAGGGCGTAGGTCGGGGTGACCGGATAGGTGTGGTACGCGCCCTTGTTCTCGAAGTCGTTGTAGCGCGCACCGGCCAGCAGCGACCAGCCATCGGCGAAGCTGACGGTGTCGCTGACGAACACCGCCTGCTGCACGGTCTCGCTGCCGCGCGTCAGCACGCGGGAGCCCACCGCGTCGTGGCGCAGGGTCGGGCGCTGGTAGATGTTGCCGCGGCCGAGGGTGTTCCATTCGTACGGGCGGTCCCAACCCAGCCCGGTCTGGTGGGAGACGCCGGCAACGACCTGGTGCGACAGCGGGCCGGTCTGGAAGCGGCCCTGCACGAGGGCCTGGGCCAGTTTCCACTCGCTCTTGCCGCCGAGCTCGTAAGTGTTGACGTCGTAATCGCCGTTGACGTCATCGACGTAGGCGAAGATCTTGTTGACGTCGTTCCAGGAGGTGGTCACGCCATAGCTCAGGCTGGCTTTCCAGTCGCTGTTGATCTGCCAGTCCAGGGCGGTGGAGAGCAGGCTGGAGCGGGTGTCGTAGTAGCTGCCGTCGATGCTGTTGTCGATGTCGCCCGCAAGCGGACGCGGCAGGCCGGTCAGCCCGATGAAGTAGTACTGCGGGGATTCGTTGCCGAGATCGCGCGACTGGAACACGCCATCGAAGGTCCAGGTGAGGCGGTCGCTCAGGCGCGCGTCCAGCGACAGCGCACCAACCTTGCGGTCCACGTCGCCACCGTTGAAGGTCTCGCCCTTCTCCTGGTAGGCATTGAAGCGGTAGCCGAACATGTCCTCGTTGCCGAAGCGCCCGCCCACATCGACCTGGCCGCTGACGATGCCGGCCTCGCGCCAGCCCAGCTGCGCCGACAGCGTGGTGACCTCGGTGGGCTTTTTGGTGACGTAGTTGACGATGCCGCCGGGCTGGCCGAAGCCGTACATGAAACCGCCGGGACCCTTCAGCAGTTCCACCTGCTCCATGACTTCCAGTGGCCACTCGGTGCCCCACGAGGACACCTGCAGGCCGTTGACGCGGTAGCTGTCGTAGCTCAGGTCGATGCCGCGGTTGCGGATCGGCGAGCTCCAGCCGCTGGCATAGGCGCTGACCTGGGTGACCACCGAGGGGTCGGTCAGGAAGGCCTCGCCGAGCGAGACCACCTGACGCTTCTCGATGTCTTCCCGGCCCACCACCGAGATCGCGAACGGGGTGTCGCGCACGGCGCGGTCACCCAGGGCGCCGGTGTCGGTGTGGGTGCGTTCGGCGGTGACCTTGATGGCATCCAGGTCGGTGGCGGAGCGCGCCCGGGCGCCGCCGTCGGGCGCGGACTGGGCATGGGCGGCGCAGGCGAGCGACAGCGCAACGGCCAACGTGGCCAGGCGGGGCAGGGAGGACGACAGCATCGATGGGTTCCTTGGCGGACAGCACAACGCCGTCCGCGATCTACAGAGGGCGGGGGAGGGTCGATGGCTGGATCGCGCAGGCTGGCCGGGAACCGGCAGCGGGGGCATCGCAGAGGGCGATGCAGGACCGTGGCTGGATGAGAATTGTTGTCGTTTTGTTACGTGGCGTCAAACCGAGGGGTAACGACCTGGTGTACCGACCAACGGTCGGTACCTACCGGGCGATGGCGCTGCGCTTCAGGGCCCGCTTCTCGCGGCGCCGCGCCCGACGGGCCACCCAGCGCTCGCGCAGGCACGAGAAGATCACGTACAGCGCCGGGGTGCTGAGCAGGGTCAGGCTCTGCGAGAACAGCAGGCCACCGATCATCGCGATGCCCAGCGGGCGGCGCAGCTCGGAGCCTTCGCCGAGGCCGATCGCCAGCGGCACCGCCGCCAGGATCGCCACCATGCTGGTCATCATGATCGGGCGGAACCGCACGATGCTCGCTTCGCGTGCCGCTTCCAGCGGGGTCTTGCCGTGCTCGCGCTGCGCCACCACCGCGAAGTCGATCATCATGATCGCGTTCTTCTTGACGATGCCGATCAGCAGCACCAGCGCGATCATCGAGATCACCGACAGCTCGGTGTTGGTGCCGTACAGCGCCAGCAGCGCGCCCACGCCCGCCGCCGGCAGCGTGGAGAGGATGGTGACCGGATGGATCAGGCTCTCGTAGAGCATGCCCAGCACCAGGTAGACGGTGATGATCGCCGCCATCACCAGGATCAGCATCGCCATCGGGTCCGAATCGAAACCGAAGCCCGCGTCCTCGGCCAGGCGGATGTCACCGGGCATGCGCATGCCGTTGACCGTGCTGTCGATGATGGCCTTGGCCTCGCCCATGCTGGTGCCGGGGGCGAGGTTGTAGCTCAGCTCCATCGTGGTGTACTGGTTTTCGTGGGTGATCTGCGACGGGGCCAGCCCCGGCACCTGCTCGGCCACGGCCGTGATCGGCACCATCTCGCCATTGCCGGCGCGCACGTAGATCTGGTCGAGCGCCCCCGGTGTCGCGGTCTGTTCGGGCAGGGCGTTGACCACCACGCTGTACTGGTTGATGTCCGAGTAGATCGTGGAGATCTGGCGCTGGCCGAAGGCACCGTACAGCGCGCCGTCGATCGCACCGACCGACACACCCAGGCGTGCGGCCTTGGCGCGGTCGATCACGATGTTCTGGCGCAGGCCGGCAGCGTCCACGTCGGTGCCGACGTCGGCCAGCTTCGGGTTCTTCTTCAGCGCGGCCTGCAGCTTGGGCAGCCACTCCTGCAGCTGGGCCAGGTCGTTGCCCTGCAGCGAGACGCGGTACTGCGCGCCCTGGCTGGCGCCACCGCCATCATTGCTGGGCAGGTCCTGGATCGCACGCAGCCGCAGCTGCAGGTCCGGGTAGCGGTCGGCCTTCGCGCTCAGGCGGGCCAAGGCCTCCGCCGTGGTCTCGCGGCGGCCGTCCTTGCGCGACTTCAGTTCGACGTTGAACTGCGCGCTGGATCCCTGGCGGCCACTGCCCAGGCGCACGCCCACGGTCTTCACCGCCGGGTCGGCCATCAGCATGTCGGTGATGCGGCGCTGGCGGTTGACCATGTCTTCGAAGGAGACGGTCGCGCTGGAATTCGCGCGGCCCCAGATCAGGCCGGTGTCCTGGGCCGGGAACGCGCCCTTCTTGACCGCACCGAACAGGAACACCGTCGCACCGATCAGCAGCAGCGGGGTCAGCGACAGCAGCAGCGCATGGCGCAGCGAGAAGTCCAGCAGCTTCACGTAGATGCGCAGCATGCGGTCGTGGCCGGCATCGAGCAGGCGGCCGAAGCGGCTCGGTGCGCCGGCATCGGCATGCGCGCTCAGGAAGCGGCTGCACAGTGCGGGCGTCAGGGTCAGCGAGATGACCATCGAGACCACGATGGCCGCGACCAGGGTGACGGTGAACTCCCGGAAGAACGCGCCCATCATGCCCTTGGCGAACAGCAGCGGGATGAACACCGCCACCAGCGAGGCGGTGATCGAGACGATGGTGAAGCCGATCTCGCGCGCGCCGGTGAGGGCGGCCTGCATGCGCGTCATGCCCTCGTCGAGGTGGCGCATGATGTTCTCGATCACCACGATCGCATCATCGACCACGAAGCCGATCGCGATCACCAGCGCCAGCAGGCTCAGGTTGTTCAGGGTGAAGCCCAGCACGTACATCACCAGCGCCGCGCCGGCCAGCGACAGCGGCACCGTCACCGCGGCGATCAGGGTCGGGGCGAGCCGGCGCAGGAACAGCGCCATGGTCAGCACCACCATCGCCAGCGCGATCAGCAGGGTGATCTGCACTTCATGCAGCGACGAGCGGATGGTCGGGGTACGGTCGAAATAGGGGGTCAGCGTGGTGCCCGGCTGCAGGTAGTCGCGCAGGGTCGGGATCTGCGCCTTCACCCGGTCCACGGTTTCCACGATGTTGGCGCCGGCGCGGGTGAACACGTACATCACCACCGCCGGTTTGTGGTTGAACCATGCGGCCTGGTAGGCGTCCTGCTGCCCGTCGTAGACGTTGGCGATGTCCTGCAGGCGGATCACGCGGCCATCGTCGGCGGTCTTGATCACCAGCTGGGCGAAATCGGCCGCGCGCGCGACGGAGTCGTTGGCGATGATCGCGGTGGTGGTGTTGCCATCGGTGAGGAAGCCGGTGGGCGAGGTCACGTTGGCGGCGCGCACGGCGTTGCGCAGGTCATCGGCGGTCAGGCCGAGCGCGTTCATCAGGCGCAGGTTGACGTCCACGCGCACGGCCGGCGTGGAGGCGCCGGCGATATCCACCGAGGACACGCCGGTGATCTGGCGGATGCGCTGGGCCAGCAGCGAATCGGCCACGTTGTAGAGGTCGTCGGCCGACTGCGTTTCCGAGGTCAGGGCGATCGCGATGACCGGGTCGTCGTTCGGGTTCGCCTTCTGGAACATCGGCGTGCCCAGCCCGGCGGGCAGGTCGGACTGCGCCGAGTTGATCGCGGTCTGCACGTCCAGCGCGGCCGAATCGATGTCACGGTCGCTCTGGAAGATCATGAAGACCAGCGAGCTGCCTTCCGAGCTGGACGAGCGCATGCGGTCGATGCCCGGCAGCTGGCCGAGGTGGCGCTCCAGCGGCGCGGTCACCGTGGAGGCCATCGTCGTGGCATCCGCGCCGGCCTGGTTGGCATGCACGAAGATCACCGGGATCTGGATGTTCGGCAGCGCCGACACGCCCAGCTGCAGGTAGCAGATCACACCCACCACGAACAGGCCGATGGCCAGCAGGGCGGTGCCGATCGGGCGGCGGATGAACGGGCCGGAGATGTTCATCGAACGCCTCCGCAGCGGTCTGCGGTGCTCATCATCACGCCTGCGGCTCCCGCACCGGACCATGGCCGTGGCGCAGCGCGCGCTGTTCGCGCCGCTGGCGCAGGCGCTCGGAGAAGCGTTCCATGTACAGGTAGATCACCGGCGTGGTGTACAGCGTGACCAGCTGCGACAGCAGCAGGCCGCCGACGATGGCGATGCCGAGCGGACGACGCAGTTCCGAGCCGATGCCGGTGCCCAGCGCCAGCGGCAGCGCGCCGAGCATGGCGGCAGCGGTGGTCATCATGATCGGGCGGAAGCGCAGCAGGCAGGCACGACGGATCGCTTCATGCGCGTTGGCCCCGGTGCGGCGTGCCTCGATCGCGAAGTCGACCATCATGATGCCGTTCTTCTTGACGATGCCGATCAGCAGCACGATGCCGACGATGCCGTCCACCGACAGCGGCAGCCCGCACACCATCAGCGCCAGCAGCGCGCCGACACCGGCCGGGGGCAGGGTGGAGATGATGGTGAAGGGGTGGATGTAGCTCTCATACAGCACGCCCAGCACGATGTAGATCAGCACCAGCGAGGCGAGTAGCAGCCACACCACGTCGGTCTGGCTGCCGGTGAACTCGGCGGCCTTGCCGATGAACTGCGCGTGCACCTGCGACGGCATGTCCAGGCTGGCCTTGGTCTCTTCGATCGCCTTCACCGCATCGGACAGCGAGTAGCCGGGCGCGATGTTGAACGACACCGTGACCGCCGGCAGCTGCTGCTGGTGGCTGACCACCAGCGGCGTGCTGGTGACCCGGCCTTCGGCCAGCGCGGCCAGCGGGATGATGTTGCCGGCGCCGACCGGGATGCCGGTGTTCTGCGCACCGATACCGGTGGCGGTGGACGAGTTGGACGAGGTCACCTGGCCGAAGTTGGTCGCATTGCTGCCGGTCAGTGCGCCGGCGCCATTGGAGGCGACCGCCAGCTGGTTCATCAGCGCGGTGCTGGTGCGGAATTCCGGCGCCACTTCCAGCACCACGCGGTACTGGTTGAGCTCGGTGAAGATGGTCGAGATCTGGCGTTGGCCGAAGGCGTCGTACAGCGTGTCGTCGATGGTCTGCATCGGCACGCCGAGCACGCTGGCCTTGTCGCGGTCGATGGTCAGCTCGAGCGCGCGGCCCTGGTTGGACAGGTTGTTGTCCACGTCGGCCAGCTCCGGACGCTGGCGCAGCGCCTCGGTCATCCGCGTGGCCTGCAGCGCGACCTGGGCGCTGTCCACGTCCGACAGCGAATACTGGTACTCGGTGGCGGCCACGCGAGTATCCAGGGTGACGTCCTGCACCGGCTTGAGGTACAGCGCCACGCCGGGGATGCCGGCCACGGCCTTCTGCAGGCGCGGCAGGATCTCATCGAGCCCATCGCGGTCGCCGCGCTCCTTGAGCACGATCGACAGCTGACCCTGGTTGAGCGTGGGGTTCATGGTGCCGGCGCCGATGAAGGCCGACACGCCGGTCACCGCCGGGTCGCCGCGCAGCGCTTCGGCCACGGCCTTGGTGCGCTGCTCCATCTGCGGGAAGGCGATGTTCTGGTCGGCCTGGACCACGCCGGTGATCAGGCCGGTGTCCTGCTCGGGCAGCAGGCCCTTGGGGATCACGATGTAGAGCACCACGGTCAGCACCAGTGCGCCGGCGGCGACGGCCAGGGTCAGCGGCTGATGCTCGAGCACCCAGTCCAGGCTGCGTTCGTACACGCCGACGGTGCGCGACCACACGGTGGTCTTGCCGGACGCGGCCGCCCGCTCGTGCGCGTCTTCGCCTTCGGGCAGCGCATCGGGCTTGAGCAGGTAGGCGCACATCATCGGGGTGAGCGTCAGCGAGATCAGCATCGACAGCGTCACCGCGATGCTCAACACCCAGGCGAATTCGTGGAACAACCGGCCGGTGACACCGGGCATCAGCAGCAGCGGCAGGAACACCGCCACCAGCGAGATGGTCAGCGAGAGCACGGTGAAGCCGATCTGCTGCGCACCGATCTCGGCCGCTTCGGGTCCGCTCTTGCCCTGTTCGATGTAACGCACGATGTTCTCGATCATCACGATCGCATCGTCGACCACGAAGCCGGTGGCCACCACCAGCGCCATCAGCGAGAGGTTGTCCAGCGACATGCCGGCGAATGCCATCACGCCGAAGGTGCCGGCCAGCGACAGCGGCACCGCCACCGAGGGAATGATGGTCGCCCACAGGCGGCGCAGGAACACGAAGATCACCGCGACCACCAGGCCGATGGTGAGGATCAGGGTGAACTGCACCTCATGCACCGAGGCACGGATGGTCTCGGTACGGTCGTTGAAGATCTCCAGGTGCACGTCGGCCGGCAGCACGTTCTGCAGCTGCGGCAGCAGCGCACGGATGCGCTCGACGGTCTGCACGATGTTGGCGCCGGGCTGGCGGCGCACTTCCAACAGCACCGCCGGCTTGCCATCGGCCCATGCGGCCAGCTGGTCGTTCTCCACGCCGTCGACCACGTTGGCCACGTCGGACAGGCGTACCGGGCGGCTGTTCTTGTAGCTGATGATGGTGTCGCGGTACTCGGCGGCGCTGGTCAGCTGGTCGTTGGTGCCGATCGAGTAGGACTGGGTCTTGCCGTTGAGCGAGCCCTTGGGCGCGTTGACGTTGGCCTGGGTCAGCGCGCTGCGCAGGTCTTCCAGGGTCAGGCCCATGTTGGACAGCTGCGCCGGATTGACCTGGATGCGCACGGCCGGGCGCACGTTGCCGGCGATGGAGACCAGGCCCACGCCCTGCACCTGCGACAGGCGCTGGGCGAGGATGGAGTCGGCGTAGTTGTTGACGTCGCGCAGCGGGCGGGTGTCAGAGGTGAGCTTGAGGGTGACGATCGCCGCGTCGGCCGGGTTCACCCGGTTGTAGACCGGCTGGTAGGGCAGCGAGGAGGGCAGGGTGGCCTGGCGGATCGCGGCCTGCACGTCCTGCGCGGCGATGTCGATGTCGCGGTCCATCGAGAACTGCAGGATGATCGTGGACAGCCCCGCCGACGAATCGGAGGTCATGATCTCCAGCCCGGAAATCTGCCCGAACTGGCGCTCCAGCGGCGTGGTCACCAGCGAGGCCATGGTGACCGCGTTGGCGCCGGGGTACTGGGTGGTCACCACCAGGCTCGGCGCATCGATCTCGGGCAGCGCCGACACCGGCAGCTGGCGGTAGCCGAGGATGCCAAGCAGCAGCAGGCCCGCCATCAGCAGCGAAGTGGCGATCGGGCGGCGGATGAAAATCGTCGAAAAGCCCACGGGCGGGTCCTTGCTGGTGCGTCGTGCTGCGGTGGATCAGGCGAACGCCGGCAGGTGCGCCGGCGTCAGTAACGTGGGGCGGGCGCGATCAGCGCGGACCGCCGCCGCGGCGTCCACCGCCACCCTGCTGCTGGGCGGCCTTGAGCTCGGCTTCGGTCGGCGCGGCCGGGGTTTCGCCCGGCTTGAGCGCGGTGACCTTGGCGCCCGGCTTGAGCCGGAACTGGCCTTCGCTCACGACCCGCTCGCCGCCCTTCAGGCCCTCGGTGATCTGCACCTGGCTGTCGCCGACTTCCACGCCGCTCTTGACCGTCTGCATGGCCACGGTGCTGTCCGGCTTGACGATATAGACATACTCGCCATCCGGGCCGCGCATCACGGCCTGGGTCGGGATCACCACGCCGCCGGCGATGGTGCGCAGCTGCATGCGGACGTTGACGAACTGGCCCGGCCACAGCGAATTGTCTTCGTTGTCGAACAGGGCGCGCGCGCGGAAGGTGCCGCTGTCGCTGCTGATCTGGTTGTCGACCACGTCGAGCTTGCCGCCATCGGTGAGCACGTGCGCATCGTTGCGGTCGAGCGCGGCGATATCCACCGCGCCGGCGGCCTGGGCCTGGCGCACGGCCGGCAGCTGGCGCTCGGGCAGGTTGAACACCACGTGGATCGGATGGATCTGGGTCAGGGTCACCAGCGCGGTGCCGGCGCTGACGATGTTGCCGGCATCGACCGCGCGGATACCGGCGATGCCGGAGATCGGCGCGGTGACGCGGGTGTACTGCAGCTGCACCTGGGCGGCGCGCATGCTGGCCTCGTTGGCGGCCACGGCACTCTCGAACTGGGCGACCTGGTTGCGCTGGGTGTCGAGGTCGGTCTTGGCCACGTACTGGCGGTACTCGGCCGAATTGGAGCGCTGGTAGTTGGAGCGCGCGGTGGCGAGCTGGGCCTGGTTCTGGCGCTTGGCCGCCGCGGCTTCGTCGTAGCTGGCCTGCAGGGTGCGCGGATCGATCTGCGCGAGCAGGTCGCCCTTCTTCACTTCCTGGCCTTCCTTGAAGTTCAGGCTGATCAGCTGGCCGCCTACCTGCGGGCTCACCGTGACGGTGTTCATCGCCGCGACCGTGCCCAGCGCGCTGGCATAGACCGGTACGTCCTGGCGGACCGCATCGATCACCGTGACCGGCACCGGGCCTGCATTGGCCGGGTCACCGCCCTGGCGCCCTTCGGCTGCCGGACCCGCCGCGTCCCCCTTCTTGCCACCCATCAGGCGCACGCCGACAACGGCAACCACCAGCACTGCGACCACCAGCAGCACGATCTTCCAGAAACGCGACATTCAATAACTCCTGAGGGGGCTGGCGGAGGGCGGGGGCCCCGGTTGGCTAGGCGCAAAGCATACCCGTCGCCCGTGGGCTTTCATGCATGACGGATGGGACGGGCGATCAGACCGGATGTGACGGGTGAGGTTCCCTCCATGAACGTCTGCCGGGGCAGAAAGTTACAGCGTGATCGGCGCCGATGCCCTACATTCAGGTTCGACCGCCGTCCTGACCCGTGGAGACCCTCAATGCCCCGTCTGTCGCTGTTGATGTCCGCCCTGCTGCTGGCCGCCCCCGGCCTGGCCGCCGCCGCCCCTGCCGAACGCCCGGAAGTGGCCGCCGCCGCGACCCGCCTGAAGGCCCAGGTGATCGACTGGCGCCGCGACTTCCACCAGCACCCGGAGCTGTCCAACCGCGAAGAACGCACCTCGGCCAAGGTCGCCGAGCGCCTGCGCGCGATGGGCCTGAAGCCGCAGACCGGCATCGCCCACCACGGCGTGGTGGCGATCATCAAGGGCGGCAAGCCCGGTCCGCGGATCGCCCTGCGCGCGGACATGGACGCGCTGCCGGTGACCGAGCAGACCGGCCTGCCGTTCGCCTCCAAGGCCACCAGCACCTATCGCGGCGAGACCGTCGGGGTGATGCATGCCTGCGGCCACGACGCCCACACCGCCACCCTGCTGGGCGTGGCCGATGCGCTGGTGAAGATGCGCGCGAACCTGCCGGGCGAAGTGATGCTGATCTTCCAGCCCGCCGAAGAGGGCGCGCCGCCGCCGGAAGAGGGCGGTGCGGCGTTGATGCTCAAGGAAGGGCTGTTCAAGGACTTCAAGCCGGAGGCGGTGTTCGGCCTGCATGTGTTCTCCAGCGTGCCGGCGGGCCAGATCGCGGTGCGCGGCGGCCCGCTGATGGCGGCGTCGGATCGTTTCGGGATCAAGGTGATCGGCCGCCAGACCCATGGCTCGGCGCCGTGGAACGGGGTGGACCCGATCGTGGCCACGGCCGACCTGGTCGGCACCGCGCAGACCATCGTCAGCCGCCGCGCCAACCTGTCCAAGCAGCCGGCCGTGGTGACCTTCGGCGCGATCAAGGGCGGCATCCGCTACAACATCATCCCCGATGAAGTGGAGATGGTCGGCACCATCCGCACCTTCGACGAGGGCATGCGCCAGCAGATCTTCGCCGACCTGCGCAACGTGGCCGAACACACCGCCGCTGCCCATGGCGCCAAGGCGGAAACCGAGATCTACGAGTCCGAGGGCAACCCGGCCACGGTCAACGACCCGGCACTGACCGCGCGGATGCTGCCGAGCCTGCAGGCCGTGGTGGGCGAGGGCAACGTCTACGAGCCGCCGCTGCAGATGGGCGCGGAGGACTTCTCGCTGTACGCCCAGCAGGTGCCCGGCATGTTCTTCTTCGTGGGCTCCACCAGCGAAGGGATCGATCCCGCCACCGCGCCGGCCAATCATTCGCCGAAGTTCCTGCTCGATGAGAAGGCGCTGGACGTGGGCCTGCGCGCGCTGCTGCAGGTGAGCCTGGATTACCTCAATGGGACGCCGGCTGCGGCGCCTGGCGCAGGCTGAAGTCAGCGGACGGCTGGTAGACGGTAGGTCCCGGCCGTTGGCCGGGGCGAAACCCGGCACGGGCGGGAGGGTTCCGGTGCTCCCGCCGACTGGGGATGCCATCACCTGGTCGCCGTGGCCTGTCGTTTTCGCCGCCGGACGCCGCGCGCCTACCGGCGTAAAATGGCGGCATGAATACCCCCCAGGACTCCAGCCTCGGTCGCGAGGTGGCTTACCCGTCGCAGTACGATCCCGGCCTGCTCTTTCCCATCCCGCGCCGTGGCGCCCGCGAGGAGATCGGCCTGGACGAGGCGGCGCTGCCGTTCGTCGGCCACGACCGATGGCAGGCCTATGAGCTGAGCTGGCTGGACGGTCGCGGCAAGCCGCGCGTGGCGGTCGCCACGGTCAGCGTGCCGTGCACCTCGCCGAACCTGATCGAATCCAAGTCGTTCAAGCTCTACCTCAACTCCCTCAACAGCACGCGTTTCGACGATGACGCTGCCGCACGGCTGTGCATCACCCGCGACCTGTCGGCCTGTGCCGGCGCGGTGGTGACGGTGGTGTTCGGCGTGCCGCCGCTGGTGGAAGACGCCGAGGGCGAATCGCTGGACGAACGCGATGTCGCCATCGAGCGCTACGGCCCGCCCGCACCGGAATTCCTGTTCGCCGACGCGGATGAGGTGGTGACCGAGACGTTGAGCTCGGCCCTGCTGAAGTCCAACTGCCCGGTCACCGGCCAGCCGGACTGGGCCAGCGTCAGCGTGCGCTACCGCGGCCCGAAGATCGACCGCGATGGCCTGCTCAAGTACCTGATCAGCTACCGCGAACACGCCGAATTCCACGAGCAGTGCGTGGAGCGGATCTTCAGCGAGATCACCCAGCGCTGCCAGCCGCAGTGGCTGGAAGTGGAAGCGCGCTACACCCGCCGCGGTGGCCTGGACATCAACCCGTGGCGGGCCAGCCCGGGCATCGCCGCCCCGGCCCGCACCGTCCGCGACCTGCGCCAGTAGGCATCGACCGTTGGTCGATGCGATCAAGCAGGCATCAAGTGCACGGTAGAGCCACGCCATGCGTGGCTGCCCGTGGCAGCGAGGTCGATCGGCCCGTCAGCCACGCATGGCGTGGCTCTACCTGACGGCGGCGCCCCGTCTGTCAGGTTCCGCGCGTCTTCACATCCACGCCATGCCCCATTAACAAGGGCTGTGACACCGTGCCTCCCATGTCGTCAATCAAGACGGGAGTGTATGGATGAGTACCGATAAGAAAGTCGACTTTTCCGGTGTCAGCGCCAGCGTCGATACCACCGCGCAGAAAGTCGATCAGGTTGATTTCTCGGGCGTGACCGCCTCGGTGGATACCACCGCGGAGAAGGTCGGAGGCACCTACACGGTGCAGAAGGGCGATTCGCTCTCGAAGATCGCCAAGCAGGAACTGGGCGATGGCAATGCGTGGAAGCGCATCTTCGAGGCCAACCGCGACGTGCTGGACGACCCGGACAAGATCCAACCGGGCCAGACCCTGAAACTGCCGCCCAAAGCCTGATTTGCCGCACTGCCCACCATTCCACAGGGAGCAACCTCCATGAAGAAGTCGTCCATCAGTACTGCCGTTCTCGCCGCGCTTCTGGCCACCGTAGCCCTGGCCGGCTGCAAGAAGAAAGAAGACACCGCCGACAACAACGCGCAGCCGGCAGCGACCACGCCTGCCGCCCCAGCCCCGATGACCGAAGCCGCCCCGCAGCCGATGACCGCTGCAACCGGTGTGATGGTCTCCGCGGTCACCGTCGGCAAGACCGCTGCGGCGGACAAGACCGTCACCTCGGCCGCGTTGTTCGCGCCGAAGGACGACATCATCGTGTCGATCCGCACCGATGGCAGCGCCAACAACGCCAACGTGGCGGCCAAGCTGACCTTCCAGAACGGCCAGGTTGCCGGTGAGCAGAACCAGGTGGTGAACACCACCGGTGCCGAGACCACCAACATCGCCTTCAAGAATGCCAATGGCTGGCCGGCGGGCAAGTACCGCGCGGAAGTCATGGTGGATGGTAAGGCGGCTGGATCGCCGCAGGAGTTCGAGGTCAAGTAAGCCCAGGCGCCGACTCTCTCCCGGCAACAGGCTCACGATGGACGCAGCCGCGAGGCTGCGTCTTTTTTATGGGCGTCTGCCAGACCACAGCGTTCCAGTACGTTTGCGTATGGGACGGCTTTGCTCCGGGGGGCTGAAAACGCGACAATGCGGGGGTTTCCCGCCGTGCGCGCCGTCGGTTGGCGCGGTCCCCGGGGAAAGTGCGGGCCACGCTCTGCGAGGCCCTGCACGCGACACGGTTGCACGCGGCCCGGCATTGCCGTCGGCCATCATTCACGAGATCTGCAAGAGAGCCCTGATCCCCCATGTCGAACACGCCCAAGATTCTCTACACGCTCACCGATGAAGCCCCGTTCCTGGCCACGCAGTCGCTGCTGCCGATCGTCGAGGCCTACACCGCCACCGCCGGCATCGCCGTGGAAACCCGCGACATCTCGCTGTCCGGCCGCATCCTGGCCCTGTTCCCGGATTACCTGAAGGACGACCAGAAGGAAGCCGACCACCTGGCCGAACTGGGCCAGCTGGCGACCACCCCGGACGCGAACATCATCAAGCTGCCCAACATCAGCGCCTCGGTGCCGCAGCTGAAGGCCGCGATCAAGGAACTGCAGGACCAGGGCTTCGCGCTGCCGAACTACCCGGACGTGCCGACCGACGACGTCTCGCGCGACATCAAGGCGCGCTACGACAAGGTCAAGGGCAGCGCGGTGAACCCGGTGCTGCGCGAAGGCAACTCCGACCGCCGCGCGCCGCTGTCGGTCAAGAACTACGCCCGCAAGCATCCGCATCGCATGGGCAAGTGGTCCAAGGACTGCAAGTCGCATGTCTCGCACATGGACGGCGGTGACTTCTACGGCAGCGAAAAGTCGGCGACGCTGGCCAACGCCGGCAGCCTGAAGATCGAGCTGTTCAAGGTCGACGGCAGCAGCGTCGTGCTCAAGGAAAAGACCGCGGTCAAGGCCGGTGAGATCGTCGACGCCGCGGTGATGAGCCGCACTGCGCTGGCCTCGTTCGTGCAGGCGCAGATCGCCGATGCCAAGGCCAAGGGCGTGCTGTTCTCGCTGCACCTGAAGGCCACCATGATGAAGGTCTCGGACCCGATCATGTTCGGCGTGGTCGTCGAAGAGTTCTACAAGGATGTGCTGGCCAAGCACGCCGACGTGCTCAAGCAGGCCGGTTTCGATCCGAACAACGGCATCGGCGATCTGTTCGCGCGCCTGCCGCAGCTGCCCGAGGCCACCCAGGAAGCGATCAAGGCCGACCTGGCTGCCGAGTACGGCAAGCGCCCGGGCCTGGCCATGGTCAATTCGGACAAGGGCATCACCAACCTGCACGTGCCCAGCGACGTGATCGTCGACGCCTCGATGCCGGCGATGATCCGCGACTCCGGTGGCATGTGGAATGCCGACGGCAAGCTGCAGGACACCAAGGCCGTCATTCCGGACCGTTGCTACGCCGGTGTGTACCAGGCCGTGATCGACGACTGCCGCACCCACGGTGCCTTCGACCCGGCGACCATGGGCTCGGTGCCCAACGTCGGCCTGATGGCGCAGAAGGCCGAGGAATACGGTTCGCACGACAAGACCTTCCAGATTCCGGCCGACGGCACCGTGCGCGTCACCGACGACGCCGGCAAGGTGATCTTCGAGCACGCCGTGCAGACCGGCGACATCTGGCGCATGTGTCAGACCAAGGACGCCCCGATCCAGGACTGGGTGAAGCTGGCCGTCAACCGTGCCCGCCTGAGCGGCACCCCGGCGGTGTTCTGGCTGGACGCTGCCCGCGCGCACGATGCGCAGGTGATCGCCAAGGTCGAGACCTACCTGAAGGACCACGACACCAGCGGCCTGGACATCCGTATCCTGGCGCCGGTGGAAGCGACCGCCTTCTCGTTGGACCGCATCCGCAAGGGTGAGGACACCATCTCGGTCACCGGCAACGTGCTGCGCGATTACCTGACCGATCTGTTCCCGATCATGGAGCTGGGCACCAGCGCCAAGATGCTCTCCATCGTGCCGCTGATGGCCGGTGGTGGCCTGTTCGAGACCGGTGCCGGTGGTTCGGCACCCAAGCACGTGCAGCAGTTCGTCGAAGAGGATTACCTGCGCTGGGATTCGCTGGGTGAGTTCCTGGCCCTGGCCGCGTCGCTGGAGCACCTGGGCAACCGCTACGACAACGCCGGTGCCACCGTGCTGGCCAAGACCCTGGACCAGGCCAACGGCCAGTTCCTGGACAACGACAAGTCGCCGTCGCGCAAGCTGGGCGGCATCGACAACCGCGGCAGCCACTTCTACATCGCGCTGTACTGGGCCCAGGCCCTGGCCGCGCAGGATGACGATGCCGCGCTGAAGGCCCGCTTTGCTCCGCTTGCGAAGGCACTGGCCGACAACGAGCAGGCCATCGTCGGTGAGCTGGCGGCGGTGCAGGGCAAGGCGGTGGACATCGGCGGCTACTACCGCCCGGACGTGGCCAAGGCCAGCGCCGCGATGCGTCCGAGCAGCACCTTCAACAGCGCGCTGTCTGCGCTGTAAGGCAGCGGTACCGCACCTGCGGTGATCGATGAAGAACCCGCGCTCCGGCGCGGGTTTTTCTATGGGCGGTGGCAAGGCCGGTACGCCTGCCTCACCTGCTGCGTTGGCGCGTCTTGCCAACGTGGGAGAGGATGCGAGCGATCTCCGCGTCCAGTGCCGCCTGTCGGTCTGCAGCCTCCAACCGCAGGACGACGGTTGCATCAGTCTCCGTGCAGGCGCCAATGTTGAGGCACAGCACATCCATCAATTCGCTGCCGGCCGCGCATGCTCGACCTTGTTGGCAGGCAGCTATCTGCCAGGCGAGCCCGCTGATCTGCGGATCCACGTAAGGCGTTGCCTGTCCGGCTGCCGTTTCAGCGAGGGCACCCAGGTAGGCCATGGCCGTCGCGTCACCGGAGGCAGTGACCTGAGCTGCCAATCCTGCGTACTCTTCTGCCGTGAGTGGCGCCGTCACGCTCTGCCGCTGACGCAACCACAGCTGCGACGCAAGATCTCCCCCGCGCGCAGCCTGCTCCCGCCATAGCAGCATGGCCTCAAGTGGAATGAACTGGCCACCATCCACGCCGCCACATTGCGCGAAGACACGCTGGCCGATCAGGCGCATCTGCTGACCGGCGTCCGGGTCCGAATGCAGCGTGGCCATGCTTTCGATGCCTTCAAGATAGGAGGTACGCCGGACGTTGACCAAAAAGCATTTCTCGTAGAGCTCGGCCAACCGACGCTGCGCACGGACATCGCCACGCTCTGCCGCCGCGCTGACGCGTTCGAATTCCTGGCGCGTAGCGTCCTCGAAGCGGGCTGCAAGCGGCTCAGGTTCCAGCGCCTGGGAGGCCGGAGCCACCGCTGCCCCCGTGGGCGCCACGGCCGTCGATGACGGCCCCGTCACTGCCTGCAAGGTCGGTGGTCGTTCTCCGGTGACCGAATGCACCGCCAGCAACCCGGCGGCCACCAGGAGCGCTCCGCCCAACGCCTTCCCTCGGCGACTCGTCTTCATTGCTCTCCCTGCCCACACCCCGACGTTGCGACTTTACCCCGGAACGGCGCGGCGAACGCCCGCTGGGCAAGCACCAGTCGCTGCCGTATGGTGGCGGCAGGTCCTCTGGAAGTGGTTGCGTGCACGGTCGCTGTTCCTGCCAGATCTCTCCATGCCCCACCGGGTGCGCCGCATGAGCGCGACGCCGGACGCGCTCGCGCGGCTGATCCGCGATGGCTTCGAGGACTACCATGCGCGCTTCGCGGCGATCAGCCGGCGTGCGCGACAGCGCTTCGAGCAGCGCGACTGGGTGGGTGCGCGGCAGGATGCCGTGGAGCGCATCGCGCTGTATGACCAGTGCATCGCCGAGACCGTCGATGCCCTGCGCCGCGCAGTCGGTGAGCGTGTGGGCGAGCGCGCGCTGTGGCTGCAGGTTCGCGCGGCGTATGCCGCACTGCTGGCCGGATTGATCGACGCCGAGCTGTACAAGACCTTCTACAACACACTGGCACGCCGGCTGTTCGCGACCCGCGGCGTGGACGGGGCGATCGAGTTCATGGCGATGGATGTGGAGCCGTCCGACGCCATCACGCATCCCGTCGCGCGACACAGCTATACCCTCTCACCGACCCGCCCGGCCGACGCGTTCATGCGCGTCCTCGGTGACTATCGCTTCCATGTGCCCTATGCGCACCAGCTGCGCTGCGCTGCCGCGATCGCGGTGCGGCTTCAGGATGATCTGGCGCACTGGGGCGACTACCCGGTGCGCAGCATCGAACTGCTCGACACCGTGTTCTACCGTGAACGCCGCGCCTATCTGGTCGGGCGCGTGTTCGGCGAGCATCGCTTCTCGCCCTGCGTGATCGCGCTGGTGCATGACGAACGCGGCATTCGCGTGGATGCGGTGCTGACCCGGCGCCGCGATGTCGCCCATCTGTTCGGCGTCTCGCGCAGCTATTTCCAGGCGGATCTGGCGACCGTCGGCGACGCGGTGGTATTCCTGCGCAGCCTGCTGCCGGGCAAGCCGGTGGATGAGATCTACACGGTGCTCGGGCGTGCCAAGCAGGGCAAGACCGAACGCTATCGCACCTTTTTCCGTCACTTCCAGGAGCAGCCGGGGGAACAGTTGGTGCATGCCGATGGCACGCCGGGCATGGTCATGGCGGTGTTCACCCTGCCCAGCTATCCACTGGTGTTCAAGCTGATCCGGGACCGTTTCGCCTGGCCGAAAACCATGACCCGGCACCAGGTCGAGGAGAAGTATGCGTTGGTGTTCAACCTGGACCGCGTTGGCCGACTGCTTGACGCGCAGCCCTATCGGCACCTGCGCTTCCCGCGGGCGCGCTTCTCCGCGGCGCTGCGCGACGAGCTGCTGACCCAGTGCGCCAGCAGCGTGCATGAGGACGGCGACGAACTGGTGATCGCGCTGTGCTACGTGCAGCGACGGTTCCGCCCGCTCAATCTGTATCTGCGCGAGCAGACCGTGGAGTCGCGACGCGTGGCCGCACTGGACTATGCGCAGGCGATCACCGACATGGCGCGCAACAACATCTTTCCCGGCGATATGTTGCCGAAGAACTTCGGCGTCTCGCGACACGGGCGCGCAGTGTTCTACGACTACGATGAGCTGTGCCTGGTCACCGAGTGCATCTTCCGATCCTGGCCGACCCCGCGCAACGAAGAGGAAGCGCTGGCCGATGAGCCGTGGTTCCAGATCGGTCCGCGCGATGTGTTTCCGGAGCGCTTCTGGATGTTCATGGGCCTGCCGGCGGCCGAGCTGGCGGCGGTGCGCGAGCATTTCGCCCACCTGTTCGATCCGGCATGGTGGCAGCGGCTGCAGGCGGGGTTCGCGGCCGGTCAATATCCGGATACGCCTCCCTATGCAGCAAGTAATAGGCTTGCCTGATTGGCCTCTCCAGGAAACCCGGGGTAGGCTTGCATGCATCCACAAGGAGAAGGTGAGATGCGTTCATTCCGAAGCGTTGCGTTGATGCTTGTACTGGGGAGCGTGGGGGCGTCGACGATGTTCGATGTGGCCGCGCAGACGAAGCGCGAGGTGCGCGAGCAGGCTGAAGCGAGCATGGTGCTGACCGGTGAGATCGATATCGGTACCGAAGGCCAGGTCGAGGCGTTCCGCCTGGACAAGCGCGCGCAGGTCGACGAGACCATCGTCACGTTCGTCGAAGGTGCTGTGAAGACGTGGCGTTTCGCTCCGGTGCTGGTGGATGGCCAGGCGGTCAAGGCACGTACGCCGGCCACCATCCGCCTGGGTGCGAAGAACAACCCCGATGGCACCGGCCTGGTCACGCTGCTGGCAGCGAACTTCGAGACGTACGACGAAACCTCGACCGACAACGTCACCAAGGTGAGGATGTCGCCGCCGGTGTATCCCGAGGATGTCTTCAATGCGCGCGGCCGTGGCGATGTACTGCTGCTGATACAGGTCGGGCGCGACGGGAAGGTACTGGATGTGGCCACCGAGCAGGTCAATCTTCGTGTGATCGCCAACGAGGCGAACATGCGGAAAATGCGCGACAAGCTGGCCCGCGTGTCGATGGGCGCCGCACGTAAGTGGACCTTCAAGGCGCCCTCTACCGGAGATCAGAAGGACGAGGCGAGCTGGACCATCCGGGTGCCGGTGCGATTCTCGTTCAGCGATGAGGTGGAGCGCTACGGCCGCTGGGATGCCTACATTCCCGGCCCGCACCAGCAGGCCCCGTGGCGCAGCGACAAGGTACTGAGCGCCGATGCCAATGCCGACCTGCTGCCCGCCGGCGGCGTGTTCATGGCGGACGCCGCCAGCAAGGCGCCGAAGCTGCTGACGCCGATTGGCGGCTGATCCCTCCGTCCGTGGTGCATCACCCGCGGCCTTCAACAGGCAGGACAGCATGCGCAGGTGTCTCGAAACCGAGCTGAGGAGTTTGCTAGTCTGACCGCCCATCAGGACAAGGAGTCGGATTGATGAAAGCGGCATGGCAGTGGGTACTGGCGCTTGGCGTGGCAGCAGCCAGCGTAGGGGTGGCACCACAGGACCTTCGTGCGTCACCGAGCATGCGCGCGCTGCAGGGTCAGGTGGAGTCGAGCATGCGGATCAAGGGCAGCCTCGATATCGGTGCGGACGGCCGCGTCGTTGCGGTGCGCCTGGATCGGGAAAGCGCGATTCCGGCAGGCGTCGTCACCTTTGTGAAAGATGCGGTCGCCCGGTGGGAGTTCGAGCCCACCGTACGCGACGGCCAGTCCGTCGCCGTCACCACGCCGATGACGCTGCGCCTGATCGGCAAGACGCTGGAGGATGGCAGTTCGCGTGTGGAGATCCGCCACGCCAGCTTTGTCGAGTACAACGAAAACGATCCGACCATCGTGGCCCGCGAGCGGGGATCGGTCCCGACCTTCCCTGTGCGCCGGGTGGGCCGCGAAGCCGCTGCGGATGTGTTCCTGCTGATCCAGGTGGGACGCGATGGCAAGGTGCGCAACGTGCTGGCCGAGCAGGTCAATCTGCGCGTGCTGGTATCGCCGCGTGAGATCGCATCAACTCGTGCCGCGTTTGCCGACAGTGCCGCACAGGCCGCGCGCGACTGGCAGTTCCGGGTGCCGACGCAGGGCCCACGGGCCGCCCGCGACACGTGGGTGGTGCGCGTCGCGGTGCGCTTCGCACCGCCGGCAGATCGCAGTACGACACGGTGGGAGCCGTATCTTCCTGGCCCGCGCAACACCGCGCCCTGGCTGGCGCCCGGGACGCAGTCCGTCGCGCCGGATGCCTTCGATGATGGCGTCTACCTGGCGGGTGAAAAGACCGGTCCGCAGTTGAAGACCGTGCTGGATCAGGGCTGAGGCTCGCGTAACGAAGGCAGCCTCTGGTGAGGCTGCTGACCCTGCATCGATTCACTCAGGGGCGTGTTCAACGCGCGCCATCCTGACCGATCCCGGGACGCTCGGGCTGCGGATACACCACCGTGCGGTTGCGGCCCTGTTCCTTGGCCATGTACAGCGCCTTGTCGGCCAGCCGCAGTGCCTGCTGCGGATCGGCGTGATAGGTCGGGTAGTGGGCCACGCCCAGCGACACGGTCACCGTGCCGACCTGCTCGAACACTTCGGCGGCGACCTGCACGCGCAGGCGCTCGGCCACCTGGGCG
This sequence comes from Stenotrophomonas sp. TWI1183, assembly GCF_039673115.1. Classification (NCBI taxonomy): domain Bacteria; kingdom Pseudomonadati; phylum Pseudomonadota; class Gammaproteobacteria; order Lysobacterales; family Lysobacteraceae; genus Stenotrophomonas; species Stenotrophomonas sp. TWI1183. The sequence continues at coordinate 277,896 of NZ_JBDJKZ010000002.1, read as the reverse complement.
GCGTTGGTCGCGTCGACACCCGGCAGCAGGACCAGGAATTCTTCGCCCCCGTTGCGGCAGAGCAGGTCGGTATCGCGCGCGTCATCGCGCATCAGCTGCGCGATGCGCAGGATCACCGCATCGCCGACGGCGTGGCCGAAGCGGTCGTTGATGGTCTTGAAGCGGTCGATGTCCAGCGCGATGATCCCGAACGGTTGCCCGCGCGCCTGCCAGTCTTCCAGCCCCTGCTGCAGGCCACGCCGGTTCTGCAGGCCGGTGAGCGGGTCGGTCATGCTGGCGCGGTTGAGCTTGCCGATGCGGTCCTGCAGGAGGTTGAAGCTGTAGAGCAGTGCGGTCCTGAGCTGGGCCACCTCGTAGTACCAGGCGCGGATGCCGGTGACATGGCGGATGGCGATGCCGGTGTCGCGGTTCTGCACGTTGCGCGCCAGCTGCCACAGCGGCCGCGAGATGCGCCGTGCGAACCACCAGGTGATCAACAGCGACAGAATGCCCAGCGGGATCGCGTTCCAGATCACCGAGGACATCAGTTTGGACAGCGCGGCCAGCGTGGCGGTGGTCGGGCGCTGGGCGACCACGCCCCACCCCACGCTCGGCACCGGTGCATAGCCGGCCAGCATCAATACGCCGTGGCTGTTGCGTACCTGCTGCGCGCCGGAATGCCCCTGGGTGACCGCCTGGACGGCCGGGTTCTCCAGCGCGAACTGGCCGACCCGGTCCTGTTCGATGTGGTACAGGATGCGACCGTGGCGATCGACCACGTACAGGTAGGAGCCATCGCGGTAATAGTGTTTGCCCAGCAGGGACTGCAGGATGCTGCGCTGGCGCAGGTAGATCGTCCCGCTGACGTAGCCCTGGTACTCGCCCTGTGCCGAGAAGATCGGGTGCGAGATCGCGACCAGCAGCCGGCCTGTCGCCGACTCGTAGGGGTCGCTGATGAAGGGCACGCGGCGATCGAGGGCATCGCGGTTGCCGCTGCTCTTGAGCAGCACGCCCTGCAGCGCCAGGCTCTGCGGCGAGGTGGCCAGCACGGTGCCGCCGGCATCCACGATCAGCACCGAGTTGAAGCTGTTGGTCTGCAGCTGCAGGCGCGCGGCCTCGGCTTCCAGCGCCTCGCGATCGTGACGGCGCTGGCCGAGCAGGGTGGCGCTGTAGGCCACCTGCTGCTGGGCCGACAGCACGAAGTTCTGGGTCGACTCGGCAAGCTTGCTGGCGTACACGCGGTTGGCCTCCAGCGTGTTGCCGATCAACTGCTCGCGCTGCACGCGGTAGCTGGCATGCAGGGTGTTGGCCAGGGCGATGATCGCGCTGAGCAGGGCCAGGGCAAGGATCAACGTGCCGAGAGTGAGACGGGCAGACAACGGGCGCATGCGGTTCACGGGCAGCAGGGTGCAGCGCCAACCGGACAGGCGGGTGGAACGGCAACGGCGAAGCAGTCAGGAGCGCACGACATCGCCTGGAACCGGTGCGCATCCCGCGCCCGTCCGCCGACGACCCCGCCCCCGGGCGGTCAACAACACTTTCGGCGGCGATTATTGCGGATTACGCTGCCGCGTGGGTGAAGCGGTGCGTCCGCGGTGCGTCCGCGGAGCAGCACGCTGCATCCCGCGGCGCTGGCGGCAGCCGGTGCGTGTCGTGCCCGGAGCGCTGCCGTGTGTGCTGCCGACAGTGCTGGACAATCGAGGCGCAAGCGGGTTCCATGTCTGGCTGCCAATTGACCGGCACTCCCTATCTGGAAGGACACGCGATGGATACTCCCGCTGCCGTCCGCGGACAACATGTGCAAAGCAATCGCGTTGCACTGGCCGTGGTCACCGCCATTTTCTTCATGTGGGGCTTCCTCACGTGCCTCAATGACATCCTGATTCCGCATCTCAAGGCGGCGTTCGCGCTGACCTGGGTGCAGGCGATGCTGGTCCAGTTCACCTTCTTCGGTGCGTACTTCCTGATGTCGCTGCCCGCCGGGCGCCTGGTCGCGGCGGTGGGCTACAAGCGCGGCATCGTCGCCGGGCTGGCCATTGCCGGCATCGGCGCGCTGCTGTTCTGGCCGGCCGCGCAGGCGCATGTGTACGGTCTGTTCCTCGGTGCGCTGTTCGTGTTGGCCACCGGCATCACGGTGCTGCAGGTGGCCGCCAATCCCTACGTCGCGCTGCTCGGGCCGGAACAGACCAGTTCCAGTCGGCTGACGCTTGCGCAGTCGATGAATGCGCTGGGCACCACCATCGCGCCGCTGTTCGGCGGGCTGCTGATCCTCTCGGCTGCGCCGCGCACCGCTGATGAGCTGGCCTTGCTGCCGCAGGCCGAGGCACTGGCCTATCGGGCCGCCGAAGCGCAGTCGGTGCAGCTGCCGTACTTCGGTCTGGCGGTCGCACTGTTCGTGCTGGCCGTGGCGATCTGGATGTTCCGCCTGCCGACGATCCCGGGCGTGGAGGACACCGCGGCCAGCGGTCGCGGCCGGCTGCGCGATGCGCTGCGCCACCGCCACCTGCGCTACGGCGTGCTGGCGATCTTCTTCTACGTGGGCGCCGAAGTTTCGATCGGCAGCGTGCTGGTCAACTTCCTCTCGATGCCGGGCATCGGCGAGGGCCTGACCGAACAGGAAGCCACGCGCTACGTGTCGCTGTACTGGGGCGGTGCGCTGGTCGGCCGACTGCTCGGTGCGGCGTTGCTGACCCGTCTGGACCCGCGCCGCATGCTGGGTGTGTTCGCGTTGATCGTGATGGCCCTGCTCACGGTGACGATGCTGGGCAGCGGCAACCTGGCCAAGTGGAGCGTGGTCAGCATCGGCCTGTTCAACTCGATCATGTTCCCGACCATCTTCGCACTGGCGATCGCACGGCTGGGTACGCTGACCGGGCAGGCGTCGAGCCTGCTGGTGATGGCGATTGTCGGTGGGGCGGTCATTCCCCTTGCGATGGGCTGGCTGGCCGACCACCACGGGCTGCAGCTGTCCTTCCTGCTGCCCATGCTGTGCTACGTCTTCATTGCGTTCTACGCGTGGCGTGGTTCGCGCCACGGCGGCTGAGGCAACGCGACGGCGGCTGGGTAGTCCAGCGCGCCGTTCCGTCCGGAAGATGCCGAAGTCAGGATCTCGATACGAAAAAGGCCCCGCAATGCGGGGCCTTTTCCTGTCCGGATGATGCGCCGATCAGCGCTTCATCGAACCGAAGAACTCGTCGTTGGACTTGGTGTTCTTCATCTTGTCGAGCAGGAATTCCATCGCAGCCATTTCATCCATCGGATGCAGCAGCTTGCGCAGGATCCAGATCTTCTGCAGCAGTTCCGGTTCGATCAGCAGATCTTCGCGACGGGTGCCCGAGCGGTTGATGTCGATCGCCGGGAACACGCGCTTTTCGGAGATGCGACGGCTCAGGTGCACTTCGCTGTTGCCGGTGCCCTTGAACTCTTCGTAGATCACCTCGTCCATCTTGCTGCCGGTATCGACCAGCGCGGTGGCGATGATGGTCAGGCTGCCGCCTTCCTCCACGTTGCGCGCGGCGCCGAAGAAGCGCTTCGGACGGTGCAGGGCGTTGGCGTCCACACCACCGGTGAGCACCTTGCCGGAGCTGGGCACCACGTTGTTGTAGGCACGCGCCAGGCGGGTGATCGAGTCGAGCAGGATCACCACGTCCTTCTTGTGCTCGACCAGGCGCTTGGCACGCTCGATCACCATTTCGGCGACCTGCACGTGACGGGCGGCCGGCTCGTCGAAGGTGGAGCTGATGACTTCGCCGCGCACGGTGCGCTGCATTTCCGTCACTTCTTCCGGGCGCTCATCGATCAGCAGGACGATCAGGTGCACGTCCGGATGATTGGTGGTGATCGCCGTCGCCACCTGCTGCATCATCATCGTCTTGCCGGCCTTGGGCTGGGAGACGATCAGCGAACGCTGACCCTTGCCCTGCGGTGCCATCAGATCGAGGATGCGGCCGGTGATGTCTTCGGACGAACCGTTGCCACGTTCCAGGGTGAAGCGCTTGCGCGGGAACAGCGGGGTCAGGTTCTCGAACAGCACCTTGTTCTTCGACGCTTCCAGCGGCTCACCATTGATGGTGTCCACGATCGACAGCGCGAAGTAACGCTCGCCGTCCTTCGGGAAGCGGATGCGGCCGGACAGATGATCGCCGGTCCGCAGGTTGAAGCGGCGGATCTGGCTGGGCGAAATGTAGGTATCGTCCGGGCCGGCCAGGTAGCTGGCTTCGGCCGCGCGCAGGAAGCCGAAGCCGTCCGGCAGGATTTCCAGCACGCCGTCGGCGGCAACGCCGTCGCCATGGCGGGTCAGCACCTTGAGCAGGGCGAAGATCACGTCCTGCTTGCGGGCGCGGGCGACGCCTTCGGAAATCTGCAGCTGTTCGGCGATTTCCAGCAGCTTCTGCGCCGGCATCCGCTTGAGGTCGCTCAGCGAGTAGACCGGGAAGCCTTCGGGCACGTTGGCCTGCTGGCTGCGCACGAACGGCTGCTGTTCACCGTTGTCCTGCGGCATGCCATCGTCGTTGTAGCGATCGCCACCGCGGTTGCGGTCACGGCGATTGCGGAAACGATCGCGGCGGTTGCCCTGGCCTTGACCTTGACCCTGGCCTTGGCCCTGGTTCTGGCCCTGACCCTGACCCTGCTGGTACGGGTTCTGCCCGCCCTGCGGGTTCTGGTTGCGGCCGTTCTGGTTGCGCTGGCCACCGTCGCCGGTGTCCTGCTGACCACCGCCCTGCGAGGGCGATGCGTCGCCACCGGCAGAAGCCGCCGGTGCCGATGCCTGCGGAGCTGCCGAAGAAGCGGCAGCCGGCGCCGGCGCGTCAGACGCGGCAGCCAGAGGCAGAGCGGGTTGTGAGGGGGGGGAACCTGCGTCGGCACCGGTGTTGGCGGCGGCCTTGGCGACGCGCGGCTTGCGCACGCGCTTCTCGGCGGGCGCGTCGGCGCTCCCGGGTTCGGAAGTAGTGATATCGGACAAGTGCTGGATTCCTCGCTAGAAGGTGCGAGCGCCCGGCAGGGCGGCGAACGTTGGGAAAGGATCTGGAAGGAAACTGCGTCCAGAAGATGCGGCGCGCGAATGCGGCCGGATATGCCGACACTAACACCGGCTCGCGGCGGCGCGCAAGCCGGGTGGGGCAGGGTCATTCATGCGGGCGACGGGCCCGCGTGGCAGCCGGACGGGCCGGCTGCCTGCTGCGATCAGGCCAGAGCCTTGTCGAGCATGCCGGCCAGCTGGGCCTTGCCGACGGCACCGATCTGCTGGGCCTGGACTTCGCCGTCCTTGAACACCAGCAGCATCGGGATCGAGCGCACGTGGTACTTGGCGGCCAGTTCGCGCTGTTCGTCGACGTTGACCTTGGCGATCTTGGCGCGGCCGTTATAGGCGTCGGCCAGTTCGTCCAGCGCCGGGGCGATCATCTTGCAGGGACCACACCATTCGGCCCAGAAATCGACCAGCACCGGTTCCTTGGAATCCAGTACTGCGCTTTGGAAGTCAGCGGTGCTGACGTGTACAACCTTGTCGCTCATCTTGGTTTCTCGTCTGGTAATGCACCCGGCAGGGCCGGAGGAAGTTGAAGTTGGGCAACGCCACCCGGGCGTCACCCGCGTCTGGTGCCTCGTGGCCGCGGGCGGCCAGCGGTGCGTTCGGCGGATGCCTGGACGCTCACGGGGCGCAGTGTACCGCTATCGCCGTGACCGGACAGACGCTGGTTGGAAAGAAGCATCCCGTGATCGCCCACCTGCGGTGTCGCGACGATCCCCTTCGATATGCGGGGGCCTGGGCCCCGGTTCCACCCCCGTCAGCGGGGCCGTTCAACCGGCGGCAGGCCCGGTGAATGCGGGGTGCAGATCCACTCCCGAGGCACTGGACCGCCCTGCAACGGCGCGCCGGGCGGGCATTCTCACCGGGTTGTGCGACGAACTATCCCGGTTTGGCGCCGACATTGCGCTAAACTGGGGCATTGTGCGGCGCCCTGGACCTGGAGTCCGGCCCCGCCAATCCCGGCGCAGGGGCCGTTTGCGACGGTGCCCCCCAAGATTGCAAGCCACCCCGCACCTCTGCCGGGATGGCCTTACCAAGACGGACTCATGAGCGACAAACCGCTGACCGATTTGACCTTCTCCACTTTCGATTTGCATCCGGCGCTCCAATCCGGGCTTGAAAGTGCTGGTTTCACCCGCTGCACCCCGATCCAGGCGCTGACCCTGCCGGTGGCACTACCCGGTGGCGACGTCGCCGGCCAGGCCCAGACCGGTACCGGCAAGACCCTGGCGTTCCTGGTCGCGGTCGTGAACCGCCTGCTGACCCGCCCGGCGCTGGCCGATCGCAAGCCGGAAGATCCGCGCGCACTGATCCTGGCCCCGACCCGTGAGCTGGCCATCCAGATCCACAAGGACGCGGTGAAGTTCGGTTCCGACCTCGGCCTGCGCTTCGCGCTGGTCTACGGTGGCGTGGACTACGACAAGCAGCGCGAGATCCTGCAGCAGGGCGTGGACGTGATCATCGCCACCCCGGGCCGCCTGATCGACTACGTCAAGCAGCACAAGGTGGTTTCGCTGCACGCCTGCGAAATCTGCGTGCTCGACGAAGCCGACCGCATGTTCGACCTGGGCTTCATCAAGGACATCCGCTTCCTGCTGCGCCGCATGCCCGAGCGCAGCACGCGCCAGACGCTGCTGTTCAGCGCCACGCTCAGCCATCGCGTGCTGGAGCTGGCCTACGAGCACATGAACGAGCCGCAGAAGCTGGTGGTGGAGAGCGAATCGATCACCGCCGCCCGCGTCCGCCAGCGCATCTACTTCCCGGCCGACGAAGAAAAGATCCCGCTGCTGCTCGGCCTGCTCTCGCGCAGTGAAGGTGCCCGCACCATGGTGTTCGTCAACACCAAGGTGTTCGTCGAGCGCGTGGCGCGTTCGCTGGAAAAGGCCGGCTACCGCGTCGGCGTGCTGTCCGGCGACGTGCCGCAGAAGAAGCGTGAGAGCCTGCTCAACCGCTTTCAGAAGGGTCAGCTGGAAATCCTGGTGGCCACCGATGTCGCCGCCCGCGGCCTGCACATCGATGGCATCAAGTACGTCTACAACTACGACCTGCCGTTCGATGCGGAAGACTACGTGCACCGCATCGGCCGCACCGCGCGCCTGGGCGAAGAGGGCGATGCGATCAGCTTCGCCTGCGAGCGCTATGCGATGGGCCTGCCGGACATCGAGGCCTACATCGAACAGAAGATCCCGGTCGAGCCGGTCACCAGCGAGATCCTGACCCCGATCCCGCGCGCGCCGCGCGCCCCGCTGCCGGAAGGCGAGGGTGATGCCGAGGGCGACGAGAATGAGAGCGTCGGCCAGATCTTCCGCGAAGCACGCGAAGCGCGTGCCGCCGAAGAGCAGCGCCGTGGCGGTGGCAGCAGCAGCCGTGGCGGCAAGCCGTCCGGTGGCCGCGGCGAGCGCCGCGCCCCGGGTGAGCGCAGTGCCGATGGCAAGCCCCGCCGCGAGCGCAAGCCGCGCGTGGAAGGCGAGCAGCCGGTCGCCGCCGTCGATGCCGTCGATGCGGTCGATGCCGAGGCCAAGCCGCAGCTCGCGCCGACCGCCGCCCCGTCTGCCGAAGGCAGCCCGGCCGTGGAAGGTGAGCGCGCGCCGCGCAAGCGTCGTCGTCGTCGCCACGGCCGTCCGGTCGAGGGTGCCGAAGGCGCGGCAGCGACCGGCCCGGTGACCCCGGTGCAGGTGACCGCCAAGCCGATGCGCGGCACGCCGGCCGCCGACCCGGGCGCCTCGTTCCTGACCCGCCTGGGCCGCAAGATCCGCCGGATGCTGTCCGGTTCGTAAGACTGGACGCGCGACCCGCGATGCCTGGGGGGTATAGCCCCCTTGGTAAGGGGGCGGTCGCGAAGCGACGGGGGATCGGGTGCTGATGAGAGGGGCCCACGGTTTGCGCAGCGAACCGTGGGGCGACAGCGCGAATGCGATGGCGCTTCCCCGGCCAGCGGCCGGCACTACGGAGCAGACCCCACCGGTTGCCGTTACCTACACGCCACCCTCGTCCTGCATAATCAGGCGATGAGCGTCCTGCGTTTTGACAATGTCAGCAAACAATATGCCGGCGGCCACCAGGCACTGGTGGACGTCAGCTTCGATGTCGCCCCCGGGGAAATGCTGTTCGTCACCGGTCACTCCGGTGCGGGCAAGAGCACCCTGCTCAAGTTGATCCATCTCGACGAGCGGCCCAGCCGCGGCGCGGTGATCTTCGATGAGCGCAACCTGCTGAAGGTGCGCGGCGGCAGCATTCCGCGGCATCGGCGCGAGGTCGGTGCGGTCTACCAGGACCACCGCCTGCTGATGGACCGCAGCATCGCCGAGAACGTCGCCCTGCCGTTGATCCTGCGCGGCACCCGCCGCAACGAGATCGGCAAGCGCGTGCGCTCGGTGCTCGAGCGCATGGGCCTGGGCCACCGCGAGAAGGCGCTGCCCTCGCAGTTGTCGGCCGGTGAGCAGCAGCGCGTCGGCATTGCCCGTGCGATTGTCGGCGAGCCCAAGCTGCTGGTCGCCGATGAGCCGACCGGCAATCTCGATCCCACACTGGCGGCGGAGATCATGGCCTTGTTCGCCGAGCTGCCCGACCGTGGCACCAGCGTGCTGGTGGTCAGCCACGATCTGGCCCTGCTGCGACGCATGCGCAAGCGCGTGCTGATCCTGGACCACGGCCGCCTGGTCGATGACATCTCGCCGCAGGACCTGGCCGAATGAACGCACCGGTGACCAAAGAAACCGCCGCGCCCTCACGCCTGGGCGTGTGGCTGCACCATCACGGCCACAGCGTGGTCTTCAGCCTCGGCCGCGCGTGGCGCAAGCCGTGGGCGACGCTGCTCACGGTGATGGTCATGGCGCTGGCGCTGGCCCTGCCGCTGGGCCTGTCGATCGCGCTGGACAACCTCAAGCACTTCGCCGGCAGCGTGCAGCAGTCGCGCGACATCAACCTCTTCCTGAAGACCGACGCCGGTGCCGATGCGGCCCGCCAGGTGGCCGAGACCCTGCGCGGTCGCGCCGACGTGGCCAACGTCACCGTGCAGACGCCGGAGCAGGGACTGGCCGAGCTGCGCGAGAGCGCCGGGCTCGGCGAAGCCATCGATGCACTGCATGACAATCCGCTGCCGACCCTGCTGATCGTGACCCCGGGCGAGGGCACCGATGACGCGCGCCTGGCGCAGTCGCTGGAGGGCCTGCCGCAGGCCGACCTGGTCCAGCACGATGCGCTGTGGCGCAAGCGCCTGGATGGCTGGCTGGGCTTCGGTACGCGCCTGGTGCAGGTGCTGTCGGTCCTGCTCGGCCTTGGTGCCGCGCTGGTGGTGGGCAATACGGTGCGGCTGGACATCCAGGCCCGCCGCGATGAGATCGGCGTGCTGCAGCTGCTCGGCGCCAGCGATGGCTTCATCCGTCGCCCCTTCCTGTATCTGGGCGCGTGGTACGGCCTGGGCGCCGGCGCGGTCGCTTTGGCATTGATCGGTGCGGCGGGGTTGGCCCTGCGCCCACCGCTGGCCGCGCTGTCGCAGAGTTATGGCAGTCCGTTCGTGCTGCATGGTCTGGATCTGCTGCATTCCTCGTTCGTGCTGCTCGGCACCGTGGTGCTGGGCTGGCTGGGCGCCTGGCTGGTGACGGGGCATTTCCTGCGCCAGACCCGTCCGACCGAAACCTGAGGCCCGCATGCGTCCGCAAGCCCTCAAGCACCTCGCCGACGACGCACCGCGCGTGATGGTCGTCGACGGCTCCAGGCTGGTCCGCAAGTTGATTGCCGATGTGCTGCAACGCGAACTGCCGGCGGTGGAGGTGGTGGGCTGCGCGAGCATCGCCGAGGCGCGTGCGGCGCTGGACGCCGGGCCCGTCAGTCTGGTCACCACCTCGCTCACCCTGAGCGATGGCGACGGGCTGGACCTGGCGCGCATCGTGCGCGACGCGGCGGGCCAGGCCTACGTGCCGGTGATCGTGGTGTCCGGCGACGCGCAGCAGCATCTGGAGCAGCGCCGCTTCACCGAGTACGTCACCGATTATTTCGACAAGGCGCTCGGGCACGAAGCACTGGCCACCTTCATCCGTGGCTATGTGCAGCCGGAGACGATTCCCGGCGCGACCATCCTCTACGTCGAAGACAGCCGCGTCGTCGCCGAAGCGACCAAGCGCATGCTCGAACGGCAGGGTTTGAACGTGCTGCATGTGCTGACCGCCGAAGATGCCTTCGCGCTGCTCACGGCCGAGTCGCTCGGCCGCAGCAGCCACCGCATCGACCTGGTGCTCACCGATGTCACGCTCAAGGGAGAGCTCAGTGGCCGTGATGTGGTGCAGCGCGTGCGCGTGGATTTCGGCTACGGCAAGCGCCGCCTGCCGGTGCTGGTGATGACCGGTGACGGCAACCCGCACAATCAATCCGGCCTGCTCCAGGCCGGTGCCAACGATCTGGTGCAGAAACCGATCGAAGAGCGGCTGCTCATCACCAAGGTGCTGTTCCAGCTGCGCCTGTCCCGCCTCAACGACAAGCCTGTAGTGCGATGAATGACGATGTAGTGCCCAGCATCCAGCTCGAACCGAGCTGGAAGACGCGTATCGGTGATTACCTGCTGCGCCCGGACATGCGCGAACTCTCCGCGTTCCTGCGCCAGCGCAAGGCGGCCGGGGCGCAGGTGTTCCCGCCCGGCCCGCAGATCTTCGCCGCGTTCGATGCCACGCCCTTCGACCAGGTCAAGGTGGTCATCCTCGGCCAGGATCCGTATCACGGGCCTGGCCAGGCGCACGGCCTGAGTTTCTCGGTGATGCCGGGCGTGCCGGTGCCGCCGTCGCTGCTGAACATCTACAAGGAGATCGAGTCCGATCTGGGCATCCCGCGTCCCGACCATGGGTGCCTGCTGCCGTGGGCGCATCGTGGTGTGCTGCTGCTCAACGCGGTGCTGACCGTGGAAGCGGGCAACGCTGGCTCGCATCAGCGTCGCGGCTGGGAAGGCTTCACCGATCACGTCGTGGACACCCTGAACCGCGAGCGCGAAGGCCTGGTGTTCCTGCTGTGGGGCAGCTATGCGCAGCAGAAAGGCAAGGTCATCGATACCGGTCGTCATCGCGTGCTCAAGGCGCCGCATCCTTCGCCGCTGTCGGCGCATCGCGGTTTCCTGGGCTGCCGCCATTTCTCGATGACCAACGAGTACCTGCAGCGCCGCGGCCATGACCGCATCGACTGGTCGCTGCCGCCGCGCGCCGCGCTGGAGTCCGCGGGCTGATCACCCGCGGCCGTCCGCTACACGGCCAGCATCTCGATGATCGATTGCGCGACCTGCCGCTTGCGCGGTGGCAGCCGCCGCAGCAGCGACAGAATGTTGCCTTCCAGGTCGTCGCGCACGTAGTCCTGTGCGGGCGCGGTCATCGTGAGTTCCTCTCCGCTGGCCTTGCACACCCCGCGGCCGGTGGCCAACCACTCGAAGCGCACCCGCGTACTGATGGCGATATGTGCCAGATGCGACACACTTGGATGGGTGCCCCCACGCCGTTCCCACTGCGCCACCGCGCTGCGCTTGACCCCGGTTTCCACCGCCAACTGCGTTTGTGACATCCCTGCGCTGGTGCGTGCTGCGCGAATTCGATCCGACATCGCCAACATGGGGTTCCCCTTTATCGTTCCTTGAACGGTGGATGGTTATCGATACTTACCGGGCAGTGATTCTTTTCCCACTCTGTACAGAATGACTTGCCGCCCCTGTCGCGCCGAGCGCTCCACCGTGAAACTTCTGGTCGACAGTGAAACTTCCCCCTGCACGCACCGTGGCCGGTTTGACGGTTTCCCTGCGTGCACGTAGTTAATCCCTCAAGCCGGCCATGACGCGCCGGGATATCCAAAACATCGGAAGCAGGCCGATGCCCTGTCGATCATGGTCGGTACCCACCGGCCCGTGAAAGACCGCTTCGGCCAGGACGCAGGGGATGGCCGATGGATAAAGTTTCCGTTGTGAAGTTGGCGTTACGGCGATTCAGCTTGAGGGCTGTTTCGCTGTTATTTGTGATGTTGATCGCATTAAGTGCGGGTATTTCCACCGCCAGCGCGCAATCGGCCTGCACGGCTGGCGCGTGCGTGAGCGCCGGGCCGCGCCTGGCCTCGATCGATTCCACCCAGAGCCCCGTGCTCAATCTCCTGTTCGGCGCGCTGCTGCCCGGCACCACGGTCAACCTCAGCGTGGCCGACTGGAACAACCTGGCGGGCGCCAACATCAATCTCAACGCGCTGCTGACCCAGCTCAACGGCGGCGTGGTGGTGAGTGATCCCAGCCAGGTGCTCAACGCCAACATCACCCTGGGGCAGCTGCGTGCGGCGATGGTGCAGGTGCTGCAGGCCGACGGGCAGACCGCGGCGGCCAACGTGCTCAACGCGCTCCCGCTCGGTGCGGCCGGGCTGAGCGGCAACATCCGCCTGGCCGACATCCTGCAGATCGCACTGCCCACCGGCTCGCTGGCGACGGTGCGGCTCAACGTGCTGGACCTGCTGACCGGTGGCATCCAGCTCTACAACTTCCGCAACGTCCTCACCACGCCGGCGCCGATCACCGTGGATACCGCCGCACTCGGCCTCAACGGCGTCGCCAACGTGCGCCTGTGGCTGCAGGTGGTCGAGCCGCCGGTCTATACCTGCGGCGCGGCGGGCGCGGCATTCCACAGCGCGGCGATCCGCATCAAGCTGGATCTGGACCTGGTGCAGGGGCTCAACACCGGCACGCTTTCGGCGGCGCTGAGTGGTTTGAATCTGCTGGGTGTCACGCTCTCCAACACCAGCATCACCGCCGATGTCCTGCATCTGCAGGTGTACGCCGATGTCGCGCGTGCCGAAGGCGCGATCTCGGCGATCAACCTGGTCGGCAACGCGGTCACCCTGCAGGCGCGGCCGGGCCTGGTGAATCTCTACGTCGGCCAGATCAGCGATGCCACGTTCTTCAACCGCAGCACCGTGCTGACCGACACCGCGTTGAGTGCGGCCACCCTGACCTCGCTGAGCGTGCGCGTGCGGGTCTCGGCGAACGTGTTCGGCCTGCTCACGCCGGTGGCCGACATCACCATCCCGCTGACGGTCACCATCCGCAGTTTCGCCACTGCCACGCCCGGGCTGCAGAGCGCCAGTTTCACCGGCCCATACCCACAGACACGCACGCTGAGCGCCGGCACCGTCAGTGCGGCGACGATGGTCTCCACCCTGGTCAATTCGCTCAGCATCCAGGTCACCAGCGGCAATCCCACGGTCACCCTGCTGGGCGGCATCCCGTTGCCGCTGCCGGTGGCCGACCTGGTCAACGGCATCGTCAACACGCTGCTCACGCCGATCCGCACGCAGGTCAACGCGCTGGTCACGCCGGTGTTGACCGCGCTGCTCGGCGGCGTGGTCGACAACCTGCTGGCCCTGCTCGGCATCCGCATCGGCCAGGCGGTGTTCACCGTGGAAGGCATCACCCAGGCCTGTGCGGCGACGCTGCAGCTGGTCAAGGACCTGCAGCCGACCAGCGACACCGGGCGCTTCAATCTCTCCATCACCTACAACGGCAGTACCGTCGGTTCGGCCAGCAATGTCGGCAACAACGGCGCCACCGCCGCGGTGATCACCGTCCCCGGAGGCAGCTACGCACTGGCCGAAGCCGCTGCAGCCGGCACCACGCTCGCCCGCTACGCCAGCACCTGGCAGTGCACGGACCAGAACAACACCGTGGTGTCCTCCGGCAGCGGCGGCAGCTTCACCCTGCAGGCACCGGCCATGACCGCCACCGCCGTCACCCTGGTGTGCCGGATCACCAACCGCACGCGGCAGGCGGATCTGTCGATCACCAAGACCGATGGCAGCAGCAGCTACACGCCGGGCGGCACCGCGACCTACACGTTGCTGGTCCGCAACGACGGCCCGGATGCGGTGACCGACGCCGTGGTCGCCGACAGCCTGCCCAACGGGACCACGCTGCGCGGCGCCTGGACCTGCAGCGCCACCAGCGGCAGCACCTGCGCCGCGGCCAGCGGCGGTGCCGTCGGCGGCAACGCGGTGAACGTGGGGGTGAACCTGATCAACGGCGGGCAGGCCACGATCAGCGTACCGGTCAGCTTCAGCAGCAATCCGGGCGCGTACTAGCGGCCGGTGCAGCACGGCGTGTGGCGCGGGGTGACCCGTGCAGGGGATGGACAGGACCACTGTTTTCGAGGATGAGCGCATGGCAGCAACCGGCACATACAGCAGGGCAGGGACGGCTTCGGCCTGCATCGCGCGCGCGGTGGCCCTGCTGGCGTTGCTGTTGCCGCCGCCGCTGCTGGCGCAGAGCTATCCCAACCCGCTCAACAACACCGCCACCGTGACGGCACCGGCCGATGTCGGCGATCCCGCGCCCGGCAACAACAGCGCCATCGACAGCAATGCACTGGCCCTGCAGGCGCAGCTGAGCGTCACCAAGGCGCTGCTCAGCGCCACACCGGTCGCGGCCGGTGGAGCGGTGCAGTACCGCATCCAGGTCAACAACGCGGGCCCGTCGGCCGCCTCGGGCGTGGGCGTGGTCGATACCGTGTCCGCGCTGCTCACCAATGTCAGCTGGACCTGCCAGGCCACCACCGCGGCCTCGTCGTGCGCGCAGGCCACCGGCAGCGGCAATGCGATCAATGTGCAGGTCAGTGTCGGGGTCAACGACAGCGTGGTGCTGCTGGTCACGGGCACGGCGCCGACCAGCACGCCGGCCACGGTGCCGGCCAACAGCGTCTCGCTGGTGCTGCCGGTGGGCACCACCGACCCGACCCCGGGGGACAACACCGCGACCACGCCGGCGGTGCCGGTGCAGGCCAACGCGCTGGTGGCGAACAACGACACCTTTGCCACGGCGATCTCTTCGACCACGGGCGGCAGCACGCCCACCGTGCTCGGCAACGACACGCTCAACGGCGCGCCGGTGAACGGGCCCGACCTGATCATCGCGCTGCAGAACGCACCGTCCGGCTTCACGATCAACAGCGCAGGCGTGATCACCGTGCCCGCGGGTGCGGCCGCCGGGGCGACCACGCTGACCTACCAGATCTGCGAGAACGCCTCGCCGACCAACTGCGCCACCGCGACGGTGAGCCTCATCATCGGCCCGACCGCGGTGAACGACAGCTTCAACGCGACGGGTGGGGCGCCCTCGCTGACCGCTACCGTGGCCGCCAACGACAACGCACCGGCGGGCGCGGTGTTCACCGCCGTCGGCGTGCCGCCGGCCGGTCTGACGCTCAACGGCGACGGCAGCTTCACCTACGCGCCCGCCGGTGGCATCGCCGCGGCGACGTCCTTCCAGTACCAGGTCTGCCTGCCGGCACCGAACGGCACCGTCTGCAGCACGGCGACCGCCTCGATCGTGGTCAATGCGAACGCGCTGGTCGCCGTCGATGACACCTTCGCCACGCCCCTTCCGCCCGGCACCGGCGGGCTGACCCCGAGCGTGCTCGGCAACGACACCTTCAACGGCGGCACCGTGCCGCAGGCGCAGGTCACGCTGAGCCTGGTCGGTGCACCGGCCGGCTTCACGATCAATGCCAACGGCGCGATCCAGGTGCCTGCCACCGCTGCGGCCGGCCCGTTGGCGCTGACCTACCGTTTCTGCGAGAACGCCCTGCCGGCCAACTGCGCCACGGCCACGGCGAATCTGATCGTCAGCCCGGACGCGGTCAACGATACGGTCACCACGCCGGGCGGTGGACAGCCCGCGACCGGCACCTTGGCCGGCAACGACACCATCGCCAGCGGTTCCGCCTACACGCTGGGGATCGCGCCGACCCGGGGCATCGCGGTGGTCAACGCCGATGGCACCTTCAGCTATACGCCGACCAACGCCAACACCGGACCGGACTCGTTCACGTACCAGGTGTGCCTGCCGACGCCGAACACGACGGTGTGCGACAGCGCGACCGTCAGCGTCAACGTGCAGGGCAACCAGATCGCCGCCGTGGACGATCTGTTCGTGACACCGCTGCAGCCGGGGAACACCACGAGCGTCAGCCTGCTCGCCAACGACACGCTCAACGGCGCGGCGGTCGCGCCGGGCGCGGTTGCCCTCACGCTCAGCAATGCGCCGGCCGATTACGCCGTCGACGCCGGTGGGCAGGTGATTGTTCCCGCCAGCGCCGCCGCCGGTGCGGTGAATTTCAGCTATCAGATCTGCGAATTGGCCACCCCGGGCAATTGCGCCACCGCCAACGTCCAGTTGGTGATCGCGCCGGATGCGGTGGACGACATCGTCACGGCCACTGCGGGCATCGCCTCGGCTGGTACGGTTGCCGGCAACGACAACGTGCCGGGCGGCGCGCAGTTCAGTGTGCTGGCAGTGGCCGCGCACGGCAGCGTCACGCTCGCCGCCGATGGCAGCTTCAGCTATACCGCCCAGGCGGCCTACACCGGGCCGGACAGTTTCCGTTACCAGGTGTGCCTGCCCGCACCGAATGGCAACGTCTGCGACAGCGCCACGGTCACGATCAACGTCAGCCCGGGTGCGATCGTCGCCACCAACGATGATTTCAGCAGCGCGCCGCTGACCAGCGCCGGTGGGCTCACCGCCAGCGTGCTGGGCAACGACACCCTCAACGGCGTCGCGATCCTTCCCGCGCAGGCCGCGCTCTCGCTGATCAACGCCCCTCCGGCCGGCTACACGCTCGATGCCGCCGGCCAGCTGCAGGTGCCTGCCGGTGCCGCCGCCGGCCCGGTCACCCTGACCTATCAGCTGTGCCAGGCCGGTACCAGCAACTGCGCCACCGCGACCATCGTCGTCGTGATCGCGCCGGATGCGGTAGCGGATGCGTACACCACCCAGGTCGCCACGGCGCTCAGCGGCAATGTATCGGTGAACGACAACACCGCGGCCGGCACCACCTTCGCGGTGACGGGCGCGACTCCGCCCGGCCTGGCGTTCAACGCCGATGGCAGCTTCACCTACACCCCGCCGGCGCAGTACACCGGCACCACCACGTTCAACTACCAGGCCTGCCTGGCCGCGCCGCTGGCGGGCGTCTGCGATACCGCCACGGTCACGCTCAACGTCAATGCCGGCACCCTGGTCGCCAATGACGATGATTTCCGCAGCGCGATCATCACGCCCACCACCGGCGGCACCACCAACAGCGTGCTGGCCAACGACACCATCAACGGCGCGGTGCCGCCTGCGCCGGCCCAGGTGATCCTGAGCCTGGTCGGTGCGCCGGCCGGGTATGTACTCAACAGCAACGGCACGATCTCGGTGCCGGGCGGTGCAGCCTCCGGGGCGGTCGATTTCTCCTACCAGCTGTGCGAAGCGGCGCTCCCCGGCAACTGCGCCACGGCGGCGGTGCGCCTGCTGCTGGCGCCGGTGGCGGTCAACGATACCTTCAGCACACCGGTGGGCGTGGCGGTGACCGGCAACGTGGCCGGCAATGACAACGTGCCGGCGAACGCCACCTTCAGCCTCAGCGGCACCGCGCCGACCGGACTGGTGTTCAATCCGGATGGCGGCTTTACCTATACCCCGCCGGCCGGCACCCAGGGCGCGATCACCTTCGCCTACCAGGCCTGCCTGCCTGCACCGGACAGCGCGGTGTGTGCGGGCGCGACGGTCACCCTCAACGTCAATGCCGGCACCCTGATCGCCAATGACGATGATTTCCGCGGCGCTCCGATCGACCCCGAACTCGGCGGCAGTACCGCTGCGGTCCTGGTCAATGACAGCCTCAACGGCACCGTGCCGCCCGCCTCCGCGGACGTGCTGCTCAGTCTGGTCGGTGCGCCGGCCGGCTATACGCTGGCTTCCGATGGCAGCGTGACGGTCGGCAGCGGCGTGCCGGCCGGTGCGGTCACGCTGACCTACCAGCTGTGCGAAGCGGCGTTGCCGGGCAACTGCGACTCGGCGCAGATCCGGCTGCTGGTGGCACCGTCCGCGCAGGCCGACGTGTTCTCCACGCCGGCCGGTCAATTGCTGGCGGGCAACGTCGGCAGCAACGACAACGCGCCGGCCGGTGCGGTGTTCTCCCTGACCACCCCGGCGCCGGCGGGACTGCAGTTCGGCCTGGACGGCACGTTCCAGTACACGCCGCCGGCCGGCTTCACCGGGCCGGTGACGTTCACCTACCAGGTCTGCCTGCCGGCGCCGGACACCGCCCAGTGCCGCACCGCCACGGCGACCATCAACGTCAACGCCGGCACGCTGCTGGCGCGCGATGACGACTTCAGTGCCGCGCCGCTCGCGCCCGGCGGCACCACCACGGTCAGCGTGCTGGCCAACGACGCGCTGGATGGCGTCACACCGCCGGCCCCTGCGAGCGTGCTGCTCAGCCTGGTCGGCGCCCCGGCCGGCTACGCGCTGGATGCCAATGGTCTGCTGCAGGTGCCGCCCACCGCGGTGGGCGGTGCTGCGGTGCTGACGTACCAGGTCTGCGAAGCGGCGCTGCCGGGCAACTGCGCCAGCGCCACGATCCGTCTGGTGGTCTCACCGTCGGCGACCAACGATGTGTTCTCCACGCCGGCCGGGCAAGCGCTCAACGGCGCCGTGGGCGACAACGACAACGTGCCACCGGGCGCACTGTTCACCGTCACCGGCACCGCGCCGGCCGGCCTGGTGTTCAGCGGCAGCGGCAGCTTCACCTATACGCCGCCGGTCGGTACCACCGGCGCGGTCACGTTCGACTACCAGGTCTGCCTGCCGGCGCCCAACGCCACGCTGTGCGCGAATGCCAGCGCCACCATCACCGTCAACGCAGGCACGCTCGCCGCCAATCCGGATGACTTCAGCACGACCCCGATCAACCCGGTCACCGGCGGCAGCACCCCCTCGGTGCTGGCTAACGATGCGCTCAATGGCAGCACTCCGCCGACGGCAGCCGATGTGCTGCTGTCGTTGCAGGGCGCGCCGGCCGGGCTGGCCATCACCGCCGAAGGTGCGGTGACGGTGGCACCGGGCACGCCGGCAGGCGTGAAGAATCTGACCTACCAGCTCTGTGAAGCAGCGGCGCCATCCAACTGCGCCATCGCCACCGCACGCGTGGTGGTCGCGCCGTCCGCCGTGGACGATGCGTTGTCCACGCCCTCGGGCCAGGTGCTGAACGGCTCGGTGGCCAGCAACGACAATGTGCCGGTGGGCGCCCAGTTCACCGTGCTCAACATCCCGCCGGACGGTCTGGTGCTCGCGGCCGACGGCACCTTCAGCTATACGCCCCCGGTCGGCTTCAGTGGCGCAATCCCGTTCACCTACCAGGTCTGCCTGCCGGCACCGGACGCGGGCGTCTGCGCGACGGCCAGCGTCACCCTCAACGTCAACAGCGGCACGCTGGTGGCGGTCGACGACAGCTTCGCCACGCCGCTCGCCCCCGGTACCGCCTCGCCGTCCGTGCTGGTCAACGACACACTCAATGCGGCCACGCCGCTGCCTGCGGAGGTCGTGCTGTCGCTGATCGGCGCGCCGACCGGTTTCGCCATCGCTGCCGATGGCACGGTCACGGTCGCCGCCGGGACCGCCGCCGGCGCCACCACGCTCACGTACCAGATCTGCGAAGCCGCTGCGTCGTCCAACTGTGCCACCGCCAGTATCGCGCTGGTGGTGGCGCCTGCGCCGGTCAACGATGCGTTCGCCGTGCAGGCGGGCCAGACGATCAACGACACGGTGTCGGGCAACGACAACATGCCGATCGGGTCGCTCTACAGCGTGCCGGGCGCACTGCCGTCTGGTGTGACCTTCAATGCCGACGGCAGCTTCAGCTACACGCCTCCGGCCGGCACCACCAGCCCGACCAGCTTCATCTACCAGGCCTGCCTGCCGGCGCCGAACGCGGCCGTCTGCGGCACCGCCACGGTCACGCTCAACATCAACAACGGCGCCCTGGTCGCGACCGACGACAGCTTCGGTGCGATTGCGCCGGGCGCTGCCACGCCCAGCGTGTTGAACAACGATGCGCTCAACGGCGTCAGCCCGGTACCGGCCGCCAGCGTCTCGCTGAGTCTGGTCGGCGCGCCGGTCGGATTCACGATCAACCCCAACGGCACGGTCTCGGTGGCGGGCAATGCGCCTACCGGCGCGACCACGCTGAGCTACCAGATCTGCGAAACCGCCGCGGCGAACAACTGCGCCACCGCGAGCATCGCGCTGGTGGTGCGTCCGGCCCCCGTCGATGATGCGATCGCCGTGCAGGCCGGCCAGCCCAACAGCGGCAACGTGTCGGGCAACGACAACATGCCCGCCGGCTCGACCTGGAGCGTGGCCGCGCCGCCCCAGGGCCTGGTGTTCAACAGCAACGGCAGCTTCACCTATACGCCGCCGGCCGGCACCGTCGGCCCGGTCACGTTCGCCTACCAGGCCTGCCTGCCCGCACCGGATGCCGCCCTGTGCGGCACCGCCACGGCCACCTTGACCATCGCCGTCAACGCCGTGGTCGCCAACGACGATACCTTCGCTGCGCCGCTCACCGGTGGCTCCGCCACGCCCAGCGTGCTGGCCAACGATTCGCTCAATGGCGTGAGCCCGCCGGCCGCGGCGACGGTGCAGCTGCTGCTGGTCGGTGCACCGGCCGGCTTCGTGATCAACAACGATGGCACCGTGCAGATTCCCGTCGGCGCCGCCGCCGGTGCCGCGACGCTGACCTATCAGCTGTGCGAAGCCGCATCGCCGACCAACTGCGCCACCGCCGCGATCCGCATCGTGGTCACGCCGGCGCCGCAGAACGATGCCTTCTCCGTGCCGGCCGGTGGCACGCTCGTCAACGGCAGCGTCGCCGCCAACGACAGCATGCCGGCCGGGTCCACCTGGACCGTGCAGGGCACGCCGCCGAACGGGCTGGTGTTCAATGGCGACGGCACCTTCAGCTACACGCCGCCGGTGGGCACCACCGGTGCGGTGACCTTCACCTATCAGACCTGCCTGCCCGCACCCAATGCCGGTGTCTGCGGCACGGCGACGGTCACGCTCAACGTCAATCTGGGCACGTTGGCGGCCGCCGACGACAGCTTCACCAACATCGCGCCGGGTACCGCCACGCCCAGCGTGCTCGGCAACGATGCGCTCAACGGCGTCAGTCCGCCGGCGCCGGCCACCGTGCAGCTGAGCCTGGTCGGTGCACCGTCCGGTTACAGCGTCGCCCCGGATGGGACGATCAACGTGCCGACCGGTGTCGTCGCCGGCGCGACCACGCTGACCTATCAGATCTGCGAAACCGCCGCGCCGTCCAATTGCGATACCGCCACGGTTGCGCTGGTGATCCGTCCGGCACCGCAGAACGATGCCTACGCGGTGCAGGCCGGTGGCACGATCAGCAACGGCAACGTCGCGGCGAACGATGGCATGCCGGCCGGGTCCACCTGGACTGTGCAGGGCACGCCGCCGAACGGGCTGGTGTTCAATGCCGATGGCACGTTCACCTATACCCCGCCGGTCGGCACCACCGGTCCGGTCACCTTCACCTACCAGACCTGTCTGCCGGCCCCGAACGCGGCACTGTGCGCGACCGCCACGGTGACGCTCAACGTCAACACCGGCACCCTGGCCGCCGCCGATGACACGCTCACCGGCGTGCTGCCGGGCGCCACCACGGCCGGCAGCGTGCTGGCCAACGACAGCCTCAACGGCACCTCGCCGCCGGCAGCGACGGATGTGCTGCTGAGCCTGGTCGGTGCACCGGCCGGCTTCACGATCAATCCGGATGGCACGATCAGTGTCGGTGGCGGGGTGACCGCCGGCCCGACCACGCTCACCTATCAGATCTGCGAAGCCGCTGCATCGAACAACTGCGATACCGCCAGCGTCACCGTGGTGGTGACGCCGCTGCCGCAGAACGATGCCTTCAGCGTGCAGTTGGGGCAGACGCTGGGCAACAGCGTGGCCAGCAACGACAACCTGCCGCCCGGCGCCAGCTGGACGCTGCAGGGCACGCCGCCGGCCGGCCTGACCTTCAATGCCGATGGCTCGTTCACCTATACCCCGCCGGGTGGCACCACCGGGCCGGTGAACTTTACCTACCAGGCCTGCCTGCCGGCGCCGAACACGACCCTGTGCGGCACCGCCACGGTCACCCTCAACATCACCACCGGTGCGCTGCTGGCCGGCAATGACACCTTCAGTGGCATCGCCCCCGGCACCACGTCGGCCGCCAGCGTGCTGGCCAATGACAGCCTCAACGGCGTCTCGCCGCCGGCCGCGGCCAGCGTCGTGCTGAGCCTGGTGGGCGCGCCCGCCGGCTTCGCGATCACGCCCAGCGGCACCATCAGCGTCGCCACCGGCACGATGGCAGGCGCGACCACGCTCACCTACCAGATCTGCGAAGCCGCCGCGCCAGGCAACTGCGCCACGGCCACGGTGACGGTGATCGTCAGTCCCGCGCCGCAGAACGATGCCTTCTCGGTGCAGGCCGGGCAGAGTCTGGGCAACAGTGTGGCGACCAATGACAGTCTGCCGCCGGGGTCCACCTGGGCGATCCAGGGCACGCCGCCCGCCGGGCTTGCGTTCAACGCCGATGGCAGCTTCACCTATACGCCGCCGATCGGCACGCCCAGCCCGGTGACCTTCGTTTACAGCGCGTGCCTGCCAGCACCGGACAGCAGCCTGTGCGGCACGGCCACGGTCACCCTCAACGTCAACAACGGCACGCTCACCGCCGGCGATGACACGCTCACCGGCGTGCTGCCCGGTGCGACCACGGGCGGCAGCGTGCTCGCCAACGACAGCCTCAACGGTGTCTCGCCGCCGGCGCCCACCGATGTGGTGCTGAGCCTGGTCGGCGCGCCGGGTGGCTTCACCCTCTCGCCGGACGGCACGATCAGCGTGGGCACCGGTGTGGTGTCCGGTCCGACCACGATCACCTATCAGATCTGCGAAGCGGCGGCGCCGGCCAACTGCGATACCGCCAGCGTCACCGTGGTCGTCACCCCGGCACCGCAGAACGATGCCTTCGCAGTGCAGGCCGGACAGACGTTGGGCAACACGGTCGCCGCCAACGACAACACGCCGCCGGGTGCGGTGTTCACCCTGCAGGACACTGCGCCGGCGGGTCTGACCTTCAACCCCGACGGCACGTTCACCTATACCCCGGCCGCGGGCGTGACCGGCCCGGTCAGCGTCGCCTACCAGGTATGCCTGCCGGCGCCGAACGGCAGCCTGTGCGGCCGTGCGATCCTCACCATCAACATCAACAACGGCCTGCTGTTGGCCGTCGATGACACGCTCACCGGCGTCGCGCCGGGCACCACCTCCAGTGGCAGCGTGCTGGCCAACGACAGCCTCAATGGCGTCTCGCCGCCGGCCGCGGCGGATGTACTGCTGAGCCTGGTCGGCGCACCGGCCGGTTTCAGCATCACGCCGACCGGCACGATCACGGTGGCCAGTGGCACGACCTCCGGTGCCACGACGATCACCTACCAGATCTGCGAAGCCGCCGCGCCGGGCAACTGCGATACCGCCAGCGTCACCGTGGTGGTCAGCCCCGCCCCGCAGAACGACGCGTTCTCGGTGCAGGTCGGGCAGACCCTGAGCAACAGCGTGGCCAGCAACGACGCCATGCCCGCCGGTGCGCTCTACACCGTGCAGGGCACGCCGCCGCCCGGCTTGACCCTGGCCAGCAATGGTGGCTTCACCTATACGCCGCCGGCAGGCACGCCGAGTCCGGTCAGCTTCATCTACCAGACCTGCCTGCCTGCGCCGTACGCCGCGACCTGCGGCACCGCTGCGGTGACGATCAACATCAACACCGGCACGCTGGTGGCCGGTGACGACGTGCTTACCGGCCTCGTGCCGGGCACCACGTCCTCGCTCAGCGTACTGGCCAACGATCAGCTCAACGGCGTCAGCCCGCCGCCGGCGGCAGCGGTGCAGCTCAGCCTGATCGGCGCACCGGCCGGTGTCAGCATCAACCCGGACGGCACGATCAGCATCGGCAGCGGCGTCACCGGCGGCGCGACCGTGGTGACCTACCAGATCTGCGAAGCCGCCGCGCTCGCCAACTGCACCACCGCCACGGTCACCGTGGTGGTCACCCCGGTCCCGCAGAACGACAGCTTCACCGTGCCTGCCGGGCTTCCGCTCACGGCCAACGTCGGCGCCAATGACAATGTCGCCGCCGGTGCGCTCTACACCCTCACCAGCGGCGCGTTGCCGGGCCTGGTGTTCAATGCCGATGGCAGCTTCAGCTACACCCCGCCGTCGGGCACGCCGGGGCCGGTGAGCTTCAGCTACCGGGTCTGCCTGCCTGCGCCGTACACCGCGCAATGTGGCGACGCCACCGTGACGCTCACCCTGTCCGGCTCGGCCAACGTCGTGCTCGCGGTCAACGACGACTTCACCGGCACCCCGGTCGATCCGGCCGTGGGCGGCACCATCGCCCGCTCGGTCGTGGAGAACGACAGCTTCAACAACGTTTCGCCGCCGCCGGTGGGCAGCGTCGTGGCCAGCCTGACCGGCAGCACGCCGGGCTACACGATGAACAACCAGGGCCAGATCATGGTCGCGGCGGGTGTGCAGCCCGGCCAGGTGCAACTGGCCTACCAGCTGTGCGAGAACGGCGTGCCGACCAACTGCACTACCGCGATCGCCACGGTGCGGGTGCAGGGCCCCGTCGGTGCGCTGCTGGCGGTGGACGACAGCGGCGGCCCGATCGGTCCGTCCGGCCGCCCGCGCCTGTTCAATGTGTTCACCAACGATACGTTCAACACCGCGCCGCTGGATCCGGCCCAGGTGAGCTTCGCACCGGTCGCCACCAACGCCCTGGCCTTCAGCGCCGATGGCTGGGTGGATGTGGCTGCCGGGCTGGCGCCGGGCAGCTATGGCACCACGTACACGATCTGCCTGCTCAACCAGCCGACCGTCTGCGATACCGCAAATGTCACCGTCACCGTCATCGCCGGCGATCCAGGCGTGGATGCTGAAGACGACCGGGTGGAAATCCCGCAGGACGGCGTGATCGAGATCGACGTGCTCGGCAACGACCGCGTCAACGGCACGCCGATCGATCCGGACACCGTCACCGTGACCATCACCGCGCCGCCGCCGTATGGCACGGCCACGGTGCTGCCGCGTGCCCGCATCCGCTTCGCCGCGCTGGCCAACTTCTCCGGCGAGCAGACCTTCGACTACCAGGTCTGCGAGGTGGCGAATCCGGCGATGTGTGCCCGTGCCACGGTCACGGTCATGGTCGAGCCGAACGTGCTCACCCTGGCTGACGATGCCGTCACCGCGGAGAGCAGCGCGCCGCTGGCGATCAACGTGCTGGCCAACGACAGTGCCCGTACCGCGCCACTGGATCCGGCGTCGCTGGTGGTCGCGGTGGCGCCCACGCACGGCAGCGTGCAGTGCGCCAACGGCGTCTGCACCTATACGCCGGCGGCCAACTTCGCCGGCACTGACAGCTTCCGTTATCGGGTCTGCGATGTGTCCCTCCCGACACCGCTGTGCGCCGAAGCGAACGTCGCGGTCACCGTGGCCGGCCAGCAGGCCGTACTGCGCCTGACCAAGGTGGCCGGCAAGCGCAGCGCGCAGATCGGCGACCTGGTGCGCTACACCGTCACCATCGACAACGTCGGCGAGGTGGATGCCAACGGTGCCACCCTGCTCGATACGCTGCCGCCGGGCTTCACCTTCGTGCGCGGCGGATTCGCGGTGCTCGATGCCGACAACGACGCACGCACCAGCGGCGTGCAGCCGCTGCGCATCGACGGCATCGACGTGGCCGCGGGCGAGCGCGCCACGGTGGTGTACTACCTGCGCGTCGGCGCCGGGACCGGCACGGGGGTGCATACCAACCGCATCACCGCCATCGACGGCGAGAACCGCACGATCGGCAACGTGGCCTCGGCCGAGGTGGAGATCACCACCGATCCGCTGCTCGATGAGAGCCTGATCGTGGGCAGCGTATTCGACGACCGCAACGGCAACGGCATCCAGGATGACGGTGAGCGCGGCATTCCCGGCGTGCGCATCGCAGCGGTGGAAGGCCTGCTGATGGAAACCGATGCCTTCGGCCGCTATCACCTGGTCGGGATCCCGGGCGGCGAGGCGCGTGGGCGCAACTTCATCCTGAAGGTGGATCCGTCCACGTTGCCGGCCGGTGCGCGCTTCACCACGCCCAACCCGCTGGTCCGCCGCATCACCCCCGGGCTGCCGGTGCGCTTCGACTTCGGTGTGCGCATGCCCGAGGGGGCGCTGAGTACCGCACCGCCGACAGCGCCCACCGCATCGCGACCCGCGCGCATTGAGCTGGGTGAGGCCCTGTTCCCCAAGGGCAGCGCGCAGCTGGGGGCCGACCGCGCACCGGTGATCGCAACGGCCGCGCAGGCCCTGGTGGCGCGTGGCGGCGGACGGCTGCAGCTCACCGCGCATACCGACCAGGCCGACCTTGCACGGCAACGTGCACAGGCGCTGCGGGTGGCCCTGCGGCCGCAGCTGCCGGCGCCGGTCGCCGCGGCGACGACGATCGAGGTGCTGGACGCCGATGGGCGCGTGCTGCAGCGCCTGCGTCTGGACGATCCCCCCGAGCCTGCCAGTCCCGGTCGCGCGACCGGGGAGGGGCGCTGACATGGACATGACCCTGATTCCGAGCCCGATCTCCCGCCGCCTCATCGTCGGCCTGGCCAGCGCCGTGCTGCTGGCAACGCCTGCGGCCGCCCAGCAGACTGCACCGGCGGCGTCCCCCGCGCCGATCCGCTGCGAAGCCGACAGCTGCCGCAGCGATGACGGGCTGCTGCTGCGCATCGGCGATGACGACGCGCCCGCGCTGCCGCTGCCGGGCCGCACCGATCTCCCCGTGGCCGGCACGGTACCGGCGTCACCGGCAGTCACCCCGGACGTGGCGGCGCGCGGCGGCCAGTTCATGGCCGAGCTGCCCAACGGCGGCGTGGTGTGGGCGACCGAAGATCCGACCATGGTGCCGCCCAGCCTGAGCGTGCAGGCCGCTGCCACCGTGCCGTTCGAGAATGGCCGGGTGATCCGTCCGCTGCGCTTCCACAGTTACAACAACTACGCCTCCTTCATCCAGAAACTGGAGGTGACGCTGTATCGCGGTACCGATACCGATCTGGTCACGCCGCTGGCCCGCATCGAGTTGCCGGCAGACTACGTTGGCGATGCCGAGTGGAGCGGTGAGTTGCCGCCGCAGATCAAGCTGCGCACCGGTGACGATCTCATCTACGTCGCGCGCGCCTACGGTGCTGGTGGGGCGTTCGATGAAACCCGCCTGCAGCGCATCCAGCTGGTCACCCCGGCCGATTTCGACCGGGGCCTGCAGATCACCCGCGAGAACGTGCAGAAAACGCTGGGACAGGCCCTGGATGGCGACAGCGCGCAGGACCTGCAGCTCAGCAACAGCATCTACGGGCAGAGCATGCTCCGACTGCAGAACATTCCCATCCACGGCTCGCGCGTGCGTCTGTATGGCCGCAACCTGGAACCCAACAGCCGGGTGCGCATCAACGGCCAGGACTTCCCGGTCGACCTGGAGCAGAAGTTCGCGGCCGAGTTCCTCGAGCCGGTCGGCGAGCATCGCTACGACGTCAG
This sequence comes from Stenotrophomonas sp. TWI1183, assembly GCF_039673115.1. Classification (NCBI taxonomy): domain Bacteria; kingdom Pseudomonadati; phylum Pseudomonadota; class Gammaproteobacteria; order Lysobacterales; family Lysobacteraceae; genus Stenotrophomonas; species Stenotrophomonas sp. TWI1183. Next base: position 250,435 of record NZ_JBDJKZ010000002.1, on the reverse strand, counting down.
TGTCGAATCCCGCGATGCGCCCTCCGCGCAGCGGCAGCTGGATGTGGATGTCACCGGCCGCTACCTGTTCCTGGTTGCCATCGCCGATGTCACCGTGTCCAAGAACAGCGCCAGCGGCAATCTGCAGCCCCTGGCGGCGGATGACCGCGACGACGACAGCTTCCTCAGCGAGGGCCGGCTGGCGTTCTACCTGAAGGGCAAATTGCGCGGCAAATACCTGGTCACTGCACAGGCCGACACCCAGGACCGCGAGCTGAAGTACCTGTTCCGCGATTTCACCCAGGCCGACGCGCAGGACGTGTTCCGCCGCCTGGATCCAGACCTGTATTACCCGGTGTATGGCGATGACTCCACCACCTACCGCGACGTGGATACGCAGGGCCGGCTGTACCTGCGCGTGGACTGGGATCAGAGCCAGGCCGTGTGGGGCAACTACGCCACTGGCATCACCGGCACCGAATATGGCCAGTACGTACGCTCGCTGTATGGCGGTGCGTTGAACTGGCGTTCGCTGGAGGCCACGCCGCTGGGCGAGGCGCGCTCGCAGGTGAAGGTGTTCGGCTCGGAAGCGCAGTCCGCCCCGGGCCACAGTGAATTCCTCGGCACCGGCGGCAGTCTGTACTACCTGCGCCACACCGACGTGCTGCCGGGCTCGGAGCAGGTGGTGCTGGAAGTGCGCGACCGCACCACCGGCCGCACCGAAACGCGCGCCACCCTGCAGGAGGGCGTGGACTACGAGATCGACAACCTGCAGGGCCGCCTGATCCTGACCCGTCCACTGGCGCAGCTGACCCGCGAGAACGTGCGCAGCATCACCCGCGACATGCCCCTCGACGGCTACGACCAGTTGCTGCTGGTGGACTACGAATACGTGCCGCTGGGCTTCAGCAGCGATGACGTGACCTACGGTGCGCGCGGTCGGCAATGGATCGGCGACCACGTGGCGATCGGCGGCACCTGGATCGACGAGAACCGCAGCGGCGAGAACTACAGCCTCAAGGGCGCCGACCTCACCCTGCAGGCCGGACGTGGCACGTATCTGAAGATGGAGCAGACCCGCACCGAAGCGACTGCCGCCCCGGTGTTCTATTCGGACAACGGCGGCCTGAGCTTCATCCGTCGCAATCCCTACGAAGGCCGGCGCTCGGGCACCGCCAGCGCGGTGGAAGCGCGTGCCAACCTGCGTGAGCTGGGCTGGACGACGCAGGACTGGAGCCTGGGGGCGTGGTGGCGCGACGTCGATGCCGGCTTCTCGGTCGCGCGCCAGGACACCGGGCTGCCGATCCAGGAATACGGTGCCGAATTCCTCGGCTACCTCACCGACGACGTCAGTCTGTACGGCCGGCACACCCGCACCGAGCAGGGCGAACTGGCGCTGGAGCAGAGCCAGCTGACCGCGGAGTGGCGACTGGGCAACGACGGCCAGCTGACCGGAGAGCTGCGCCGCGTGCGCGAGGAACAGGAGCTGCAGAGCGTGGACGCGCTGCTGGCCGCGATCGGTTACCGCCAGCGCTTCGGCGCGTCGTGGGAGCTGTACGGTACCGGCCAGGTCACGCTGGATGATGACGGTGGCGCGTACGAGAAGAACGACCTGCTCACGCTGGGCGCGCGGTATCTGTTCGGCGACCGCAGCAGTGTCGGCGCGGAAGTCAGTGGCGGCAGCCGCGGCCACGGCGCCAAGGTCGATGGCGAGTACCGCATGGCACCGGACCACAGCCTGTACGGCAGTTACAGCTACAGCACCGACCGCACCGGCACCGATCCGCTGTTCGATACCGGGTTGCAGAGTGGCTGGACGCTGGGCCAGCGCTGGCGACTGAGCAACCAGGTCAACGTTTACAACGAGAGCCAGTATCTGAAGGACCGTCGCCAGGACAGCGCAGGCATCGTGCACACCTTCGGCATGGACTTCTATCCCGCGCAGGGCTGGAACCTGGGCTTCACGATCATGGACGGTGAGCTGGATTCCACCCTGGGGCGTGTCGATCGCCGCGCCTACAGCGTGAGCGGCGGACGTACCGATGCCGTAGCGCAGTGGAACAGCAAGCTGGAGTATCGGCGCGACAGTGGGGCCGAGCAGCGCGAGCAGTGGGTGACCACCAACCGCCTGCTGTACAAGCTCAACGAAGACTGGCGCTTCGCCCTGCGCGCGAACTATGCCGATACCGAAGACCGCATCGACCGTCTGGCCGACGCCAAGCTGGTGGAGACCAACATGGGCTTCGCCTGGCGCCCGCACGACAACACGCGCTGGGCCGGCTTCGGCAAGTTCACCTATCTCTACGATGTGGCATCGCTGGGGCAGGAGGGCGGCAACCTGTACGACCAGCGCTCGCAGATCCTCTCGCTGGAAGGGATCCGTCAGCTGGGCGCGCGCTGGGAAGTGGCCGGCAAGCTGGCCTCGCGCTGGGGCGACTACCGCACCGGCCGTGGCGAGGGCGCCTGGCTGGACAGCCGCGCCGACTTCGCCGCGCTGCAGCTGCGCTATCGCCTGTTCGCGCAATGGGAAGGGTTGGCCGAGCACCGCTGGTTGAAGGTGCGCGACGGTGGCGTGCGCAAGGGCTGGCTGGTGGGCGTGGACCGCCGGGTCGGGGAGAACTTCAAGGTCGGGGTGGGCTACAACTTCACCGAGTTCAGCGATGACATGACCGAGCTGAAGTACGACCAGAAGGGGTTCTTCCTGAACATGGCGGGGTATTACTAGGCTTCGGATGGTTCCGGCCTGCCACGCATGGCGTCGTTTGCGGCTTCGGTGGGTTTGGGCCTGCCACGCATGGCGTGGCACTACCGGGCATCGCGGTGTTGGGCGGCGGGTTTGGGGACGATTCGGTTCGGCGCCATGGCGCGAGTGGTCCGATGGGTGATTGGGGGTAGAGCCAGGCCATGCCTGGCTGAACTGCCGACAACCTTTCCGGCATGAATGGGCGCTTCCCGGCGGCCCGTTCAGCCAGAAAACACGCGCCATCGCCCAATTCATCGCTCTATGTCGTTGATTTCATTTGACTTGACGCCTGATCTCCAGCCCCTCGCCACTGTCATCATTTCGCGGTACGTTAGCCGGGTGATCGGTGCCAGCATCCCATGAACAGAACGCTGGAACTTCTTTCCCCTTTAGCAGTCCAATTCCGGGACTGCTAAGATGAGTGCTATGAGCCAGAACACCTCTACTGCCCTTGTGGCAAACAATCTCCCGATTCCCAGTGCGCTCGGTTCGCTGGACGCCTACATCGGTGCCGTGCACCAGATTCCGGTGCTGTCGGTCGATGACGAGCAGGACCTGGCCCGCCGCTTCCGCGACGAGCTGGACCTGGACGCCGCGCGCGAGCTGGTCCATTCCCACCTGCGCTTCGTGGTGCACGTCGCCCGTGGTTACAACGGCTACGGCCTGGCGCTGGGCGACCTGATCCAGGAAGGCAACATCGGCCTGATGAAGGCGGTGAAGCGCTTCGACCCGGACATGGGCGTTCGCCTGGTGTCGTTCGCGGTGCACTGGATCCGTGCGGAAATGCACGAGTTCATCCTCAAGAACTGGCGCATCGTCAAGGTCGCCACGACCAAGGCGCAGCGCAAGCTGTTCTTCAACCTGCGCAAGTCCAAGACCCGTCTGGGCTGGATGAACGCGGCGGAAGTCAGTGCGGTGGCCAAGGACCTGAACGTGTCCGAGCGCGAAGTGCTCGAGATGGAGTCGCGCCTGTCCGGCCGCGATATCGGTTTCGATCTCTCCAGCGATGACGATGACGATCATGCGCCGCCGTCGCCGGCTGCCTATCTGCGCGCCAACGAAGAAGATCCTTCGATGGCGTATGAGCGAATGGACAGCGAAGACAATCAGCTGCAGCTGCTGCGCGAAGGCATGGCCGAGCTGGATGCGCGTTCGCGCGACATCATCCGCCGTCGCTGGCTGGACGCGGACAGCAAGGTGACGCTGCAGGAGCTGGCCGATGAGTACGGCGTGTCGGCCGAACGCATCCGCCAGGTCGAGGCGAACGCGCTGAAGAAGATGAAGGCGCTGTTTACTGCGTGATGCAGTAAGCCGCTGGAGTAAATGATAAGGCCCGGCAATGCCGGGCCTTTGCGCTGCACGGCAGCCGTCGCTGCCTGCAGGCTGCCTCAGCCCTGCTCGCGCGCAATCGCCCGCCAGCCGATATCGCGGCGGTGGAACTCGTGGGCCCAATGGATCGCACCGACGCCGGCGTAGGCGTTGCGCTGTGCCTCGCCTACCGTGCCGCCCAACGCCGCCACGCACAGCACGCGGCCGCCGGCGCTGAGCACCTGGCCCTGCGCGTCCAGCGTGGTGCCGGCATGGAACACCTTGGCGGTCGCGGCGACGGCCTCCAGGCCGTGGATCACGTCGCCGGTGATCGGCGTTTCCGGATACGGCGAGGCCGCCATCACCACGCCCAGCGAGGGCCGCGGATCCCACTGCGCCTCCACGGTGTCCAGACGCTCGTCGATCGCCGCTTCGACCAGGTCCACCAGGTCCGACTGCAGGCGCAGCATCACCGGCTGGGTTTCCGGGTCGCCAAAGCGCACGTTGAACTCGATCACCTTCGGCGCGCCGCTGGCATCGATCATCAAGCCGGCATAGAGGAAACCGGTGAACGGAATGCCGTCGGCGATCATGCCCTGCACGGTCGGGTTGACCACCTCGCGCATCACGCGCGCATGCACTTCGTCGGTCACCACCGGGGCTGGCGAGTACGCGCCCATGCCGCCGGTGTTCGGGCCGGTGTCGCCGTCGCCGACGCGCTTGTGATCCTGCGAGGTCGCCATCGGCAGCGCAGTCCTGCCGTCCACCATCGAGATGAAGCTGGCTTCTTCGCCGTCCAGGAACTCTTCGATCACCACGCGGGCGCCGGCATCGCCGAAGGCATTGCCGGAGAGCATGTCGCGCACTGCGTCCTCGGCCTCGGCCAGGGTCATCGCCACGATCACGCCCTTGCCGGCGGCCAGGCCATCGGCCTTGACCACGATCGGCGCGCCTTTCTCCCGCAGGTAGGCCAGCGCCGGTTCGACCTCGGTGTGCACGGCATAGAACGCGGTGGGAATGCCGTGGCGAGCCAGGAAGTCCTTCGCATACGCCTTGCTGCCTTCCAGCTGCGCGGCGGCGGCGGTCGGCCCGAAGATGCGGTGGCCGGCGGCGCGGAAGCGGTCGACGACCCCGGCCACCAGCGGCACTTCCGGGCCAACCACGGTCAGGCCGATGTCTTCGGTGCCGACCAGCGCCAGCAGGCCGTCCAGGTCGGTGACCTTGACGTCCACGTTGCGGCACTTGGGCTCGGTGGCGGTGCCTGCATTGCCGGGCGCGACGATGACCTCGCGGACCTTCGCGGACTGGGCCAGCTTCCAGGCCAGGGCGTGTTCGCGGCCGCCAGCGCCGATGACCAGGATCTTCAATGCAGTTCTCGCGTAAGAGGGCAGGAACGTGATTTTACGCGGTGCGGGCGGCGGGTGCATTCGGGCGGTCGGTTGCCGTGGCCACCCACAGCATCAGCTGTCGGCGCAGCCGTCGCGCTGGAGGTCATCCGGCACGGGATACGCGCGCTGCCGGGCATCGAAGATGAGGTGGTAGTACTCGGTCGCCGGGCCTGTGCAGTCGTGGCCGCTGGCGCGCACCGTCAGCGGCCAGTAGCCATCCACGGCAGTGCTGTCGCCCACCGTCGTGATGAAGTCGACCGCGAAGACCGCGCTTCCGCAGGACGACGGCGCGCCGTCACAGTGATGCAGGGCGAGATTGTCGAGGTGGTCGCGGTACCGGGCGACATCGCGCAGGCGATGGTTGTGCTCGGCGATGTAGCTGCGCCAGATGTACCGATGGCCGCGTCGGTGTTCTTCATGGGTGATCTGGAACGCGCGGCGCTGTGGGCCAAGCTGCGCGATCTGGATATTGCCGGGTGCGCCGCGGCGGCCGTACGGGCCCTGCAGGCGCTGGGCCATCACCAGGAGTGGATCATTGGCGAGCAGCGGGGCGAACACGCCGCCTCGGTTGGCTGCTTCGTCGTCCTTGCCCACGCGCAGCACATACAGATCGACCCGGCCCGGCTCGACGGTGGCCGCGTCGTCCAGGGTCTGGCATACCGCCAGCAGGGTCTGCTCATGACCGTCGGCAGTGACCGTGTCACGCGCGCACACGCTGCGGGTGACCGGGCGCAGCGCCTCGACCTCGGTGTCCTCCCAGTCGTCCTTCCATGGCGCATCCAGGACGGCCTTGTTGCCATAGCGCGTGCGAAGGAAGGCCTGCAGGCGCTGGGTCTGATCGCCCCTGACGTGGATCGTGTCTTCCGGCTGCGCCGTGGTGTCAAGCACGCGGTGCGGCTTGGCGGGTCCGGAAGGCGCGGGTGTGCGGTCACAGCCGGCCAGCAGCGCCAGCGCCGCAACTGCCAGTGCGCATGAACGCCTCACTCGCACCCTTCGCGCTGAAGCGCTTCGGGAAACGCATATGTCCAGGTCGTCGGGTCCAGGGTGAAGCGGTGTTCGCGCCGCACCGGCTGCCCGCTGCAGCCCAGGCCGGTCTCCTCGATCAGCAGCGGCCACTGCCGTGCCGCCGGATCGCGGTCGTCGAAGCGCAGGGTGAAATCGAGGTTGAACAACCGCGCCTGGCAGTCCGGTTCAGCATCGGCGTCGTCGCAGTCGTAGGCGGCGGTGTTGTCGATATGGCTGCGCACGCCCCCGGCTTCCACGAGCCCGTTCGGGCCGGGCAACACCAGCGTCTGGGTGATCAGCGAATAGCCTTGGCCGAACCAGCCGTGCTCGATGCGGAAGCCGTAGAAGTCGCTGCCGGCGCGGAGGATCTGCACGGTGCCGGGCTCGCCCCGGCTGCCGAAGTTCTGCCCGGTCAGCTCGGCGGCCACGGCAAAGCGGTCCGCCTCGGGACGCAGCACGAAGAAGTCGATCGCGCCCGGGTCCGGGTGTGCACCGTCCAGCGGTGAACCGCAGACGGCCAGCAGTTGTTGCCAGCTGTCGCCGGTGACCACCGGTTGCTCGGCACACACATGCCAATCAGTGAGGCGGGTGTCGCCGTCCTGGGTCCAGCTCCCACGCCATTTCCCCGAGAGCGTGGCGGCCTTGCCGTAGCGCTCGATCAGAAAGCCCTGCAGGCGCGTGCTGCGGCTGACGTGGGCGATCAGGCCGGGAGAGGGCGCGACGGTATCGGGGGCTGGCTGCGGCGCCGCCGGTTCACTGGCCGGCGTGCAGCTGGCCAACCCCGCAGCGGTGGCGAGCGCCAGCGCTGCAAGGCATCGGGTCTGCCATGGAGACATCCGTGTCGTCCCGCGGATCAGTGGCGGAAGTGACGCACACCGGTGAACACCATGGCCAGGCCATGCTCGTCGGCGGCCGCGATCACTTCGCTGTCGCGCATCGAGCCACCCGGCTGGATGACCGCCTTGATGCCGGCGGCAGCAGCGGCATCGATGCCATCGCGGAACGGGAAGAACGCATCGGAGGCCATCACCGAGCCTTCCACCACCAGGTTCGCATCGGCCGCCTTGATGCCGGCGATGCGCGCGGAGTACACGCGGCTCATCTGGCCGGCGCCGACACCGATGGTGCGGTTGTCCTTGGCGTAGACGATGGCGTTGGATTTGACGAACTTGGCGACTTTCCAGGCGAACAGCAGGTCGGCGAACTGCTTCTCGGTCGGCGCCAGCTTGCTCACCACCGTCAGTTCGTCGCGCGCCATGCCGCGGTTGTCGGCGCTCTGCATCAGCAGGCCGGAACCAATCCGCTTGATGTCGTAGTTGTTGCGGCCGTCGCCGTGCGGAATGCGCAGCACGCGCACGTTGGCCTTCTTCTGCGCGTATTCCAGCGCGGACGGTTCGAAGTCCGGGGCGATCAGCACTTCGACGAACTGCCGGTCCAGGATCGCCTGCGCGGTGGCGGCGTCCAGCGGTCGGTTGAAGGCGATGATGCCGCCGAAGGCGCTGGTCGGGTCGGTCGCATAGGCCAGCTCATAGGCATCGCCGTTGCCGGCGCCCACGGCCACGCCGCACGGGTTGGCGTGCTTGACGATGACGCAGGCCGGCACGTCGAACTGACGCACGCATTCCCACGCGGCATCGGCATCGGCCAGGTTGTTGTAGCTCAGTTCCTTGCCCTGCAGCTGCTGGAACGTGGCCAGCGTGCCCGGCACCGGGTACAGGTCGCGGTAGAACGCGCCGCTCTGGTGCGGGTTCTCGCCGTAGCGCAGGTCCATCACCTTCACGAAGCTGGAATTCATCTGCGCCGGGAACTCGCTGCGCAGCGGCACGGCGGTGTCGGTGGTGGTCACGGCGGAGAGGTAATTGCTGATCGCCGCGTCGTACTGGGCCACGCGGTTGAACGCGGCCACCGAGAAGGCGAAACGCTTGGCGGCCGACAGCTTGCCGTCGTGGGCGTCCAGCTCGGCCAGCAGCTCGGCGTACTGCGACGGGTCGGTCGCCACCGCCACGCGGGCGAAGTTCTTCGCAGCCGAGCGCAGCATCGCCGGGCCACCGATGTCGATGTTTTCCACGGCGTCTTCGAGCGTGCAGTCCGCCTTGGCGGTGACCGACTCGAACGGATACAGGTTCAGTACCAGCAGATCGATCGCGCCGATGCCGTGTTCGGCCATGACCGCGTCATCCAGCCCGGCGCGGCCGAGCAGGCCGCCGTGCACCATCGGATGCAGGGTCTTGACCCGGCCGTCCATCATTTCCGGGAAACCGGTGACGTCGGCAACGTCCTTCACTGCCAGGCCGGCCTCGCGGATCGCCTTGGCGGTACCGCCGGTGGAGAGCAGCTCCACGTTGCGCGCGGCGAGGGCGCGGGCCAGGTCGATCAGACCGGTTTTGTCGGAAACGGACAGCAGGGCCCGGCGCACGGGCAGCAGATCGGAACTCATGGGGGCAGGAGATCGAAGCGGAGCGGGGCCATATTGTAGGCCCTGTGACGCTGGCATGGCCGCTTCGGCGGACACTGCGCCGGCCGGGCGGCCCGTAAAAACGACAAAGGCCGGCACCGAGGGCTGCTCGATCCGGCCTTCTCCCGCTGGGCACGATGTGTGCCCGCCGGCATCAGGTGGTGATGCCGTATTCCTTCAGCTTCTTGCGCAGGGTGGCGCGGTGGATGCCCAGCATCGAGGCGGCGCGGCTCTGGTTGCCTTCGCAGTGATTGAGCACTTCCACGAACAGCGGAATCTCCATCTCGCGCAGCACGATCTCGTAGACATCGTCCGCATCGCAGCCATCCAGGTCCCGCAGATAGCGCCTGACCGATTGGGCGACGTGTTCACGCAGGGGTGGCTTGGGCGCGCCACGACTGTTGTCAGGACGAGAAAGGACAGCGTTCAAGGAGTTTCCCGGTGCAAGAGCCGGGGCGGACAACAGCCCACGGCGGAAGGGTGATGGGGTCAGTCTAGCGCGTGCGTCGGCCGCCTGCCACGCTCCGGCGGCCCCGGCGGTGCCTTAGAGGAACTCAAAGGTGAATGCGACGGTAGACGCTGCAGGCTCCCGCACGCGGAAGCTGATCTGTGCGCTTTGTCCTGGTTCCAGCGTGGCGGCCGGGTCCATCGCGCGATCCAGATAGTCGGCCGGCGCGAACACATTGGTGCCGATCACGCGGCCATCGGCATCGGACAGCGACAGCCGCAGCGACGGCCAGGCCTGGGCCCATCGCGCGTCGTTGCGGATGCTCGCCTGCACCTGCAGCGCACCCGCCTGGCCCGGCACCGGGCGTACATCACGGCTGAGCATGCTGAAGGCCGCCGGCTCGCGCCACGCCGGCAATGAACAGCGCAGCACGCTGCACAACCCGGCGATCCACGGGCGGGTACCGGCATCGGCGGCCAGCCGTGCGCGGTCGGCCACCGCGATCTGCACCAGCAGCACGGCGGCCAGCCCGGCCACCATGCCCCACTGCCAGCGTGGCGTGCGCAGGCGTGCACCGGGCAGGCGCAGGAAACTGGGTGTGGTGACCGCTTCGGCCGGCGGCAGGGCAGCGGTGGCCGGGCCGCGCGCGTCCTCATCGTGGGCGTGCACGTCATCCGGCAGCGGGTGCGACGGCGCTCCCGTCCCGGCGGCCGGTGCGGGAGCCGGTGCAGTTTCGCCGACGTACGCATGTTCGACATCGGCTGCGCGTTCGTCGGCGAATCCAAATCGGGATTGCGACACGGACGGCTGCGGCGCATGCACCGGCTGGGCGTCGATCACCTGTTCCACCGCCAGCGGTGCGATGCGATCGTCCATGGACGTTGTCGACGCCGCAGGCGTCTCCTCGTGGGAGAGGGACACCGGCTCAGCGGGATTGGCCGGCGCCTCCGCGGACGGACGCAGGAACGTGGCGATCGGGCGTCGCGGCGGCATCGGAGGCTCGGACATGGGCACGGGACCGGGCAGGAGACAGGCTATTCAAGCACGGCGGACGCCGGTGATGCGCATCCAGTCGCCATCCTGCGCCACGGCCAGCTGTTCGAAGGCCGGGGCGTAGCGCTCCAGCAGTTCCCCTTCCTGCCCGTGCAGGATGCCCGACAGCGCGATGCGACCACCCGGGGCGACGCGCGCAGCCAGCACATCGGCCAGCGCATCCAGTGCCGAGGCGAGGATGTTCGCCACCACAACCGGGTACGTCGCCTGCGGTTCGTCTTGCGGCAGATAGACCTGCACGCGGTCCTGCAGGCCGTTGCGCTCGGCGTTGTCGCCGGTGGCGAGCACCGCCTGCGGATCATTGTCCACGCCGACCGCGCGGGCCGCGCCCAGCTTCAGCGCGGCCAGGGCGAGGATGCCCGAGCCGCAGCCGAAATCGAGCACGGTGGTGCCGGCCAGCGCGCCCTCGGCGGCCAGGCCGTCCAGCCAGCGCAGGCAGAGCGCGGTGGTCGGGTGGGTGCCCGAGCCGAACGCCAGGCCCGGATCCAGGCGGACCACGGCAGCATCGTCGGCCTGTGCGGCCTCCGGCAGCTCATGGTTCCACGGCACGATCCAGGTGCGATCACCGAAGGCCATCGGCTGGAACTGGTCGATCCAGGCGCGTTCCCAGTCTTCGTCGGCCACGGCGCGGAAGCTGGCGTTGGCCCAGTCCAGGCCCGGATCGAAGGCGTCCAGCGCGGCCAGCAGGGCCAGCGCATTGGTATCGCCGGGGAACAGCGCGGTCAGTACCAGGTCGTTCCACAGCGGGGTCTCGCCCACGCCCGGTTCCAGGATCGCGCGCTCGTTGCTGGTATCGGCATCGGCATCGAGCAGGGTCACCGCCAGCGCGCCCACGTCGTCCAGCGCATTCTCATAGCGCGGCTGGGTGGCTTCGGTGCAGTGCAGGGTGAGTTCCAGGAAGGGCATGGGGGCAGGGACCGGCGGAAAACCGTGCATGTTAGACCAGTGCGGGGCGATGGTCCCGGCCGTGCCGCCGGACGCTCGTCTCGCCGGCCGGTAAGATCGGCCCGACGGCTGGTTCAGACACCGCTGCAGCCGCTTGCTAAACTTGAACTCCTGCTGTCCATCACGGACAGCGTGTGACTTCTGCCCATGGCGCTCGTGCCGACCCTGAAAACCTGGTTGCTGGTCGTACCGGCCCTGGCGTTGCTGGGGGTGGTGGGCTATCGCGCGGGCGATCGGGTGTTGCACGCCGATCCGTCTTCCTCGCATATGGATGAGCCGCAGGCCGGCAGCGCCCCCAACGCGGTCCCGGCCGAAGCCCGGCAACTGGCCCGGCGCCTGCTCGGCAGCGAGCGCGGCACGGCGGTGGCGTCCGGCCTGCCGCTGGACCTGCGTGCCGATATCGAAGGCGACACCGACCTGTTCGCCTATGCGCAGCGCCTGCAGCTGCAGGCGGCCAACGGCAACGCCGAGGCCGGGTGGATGGTCAGCCGCGTCTACGACTACTGCGCGATGTATGCGATGGACCCGGGCGGCTATCAGCTCGACAACACGCTGTTGACCGGTATGGGCATGAGCGCGTCGGCGCCGATGGTCGCTGCACGCGAGCGCGTCTCTCGGCGCTGCGCGGGCTTCGTCAGCAGCGACAACCTGGGCCGGCCCTTGATCCTGGCGCAGCGGCTGCAGTCGGCCAAGGCCGGCAACCTCGCCGCCGAGGCCTCGCTGTTCGCCGAGGGCCAGCCGCTGGAAACCGGGCCGGGCTATCGCCGCGGGCTGGTCGAGCGGGTGATGGATTCGCGTGATCCGGAAGCCTACATGGCGCTGGCGCCGGGCATGGGCCAGCGTGCCAGTGGCGACAACGCGATGAGCGGCCTGGTGGCCGGCGATCAGTTCAGCGAACTGGCCTGGCGGCTGGCCGCCTGCGAGCTGGGCATGGCCTGCGGGCCGGACAGCGTGCTGATGAATAATTTCTGCGCGAACGGAGGGATCTGTTCGCAGGACGGTGGGCAGGACTTTGCCACTTTTGTGTATGACGCTGCGGTATCGCGGCAAGGTGCGGGGAAAATGAACGTGTTGGTCGAAGAGCTGGTCAAGCAGAGGAATGGGCGATGAATTACCGTCGAATTCTGCACGGTGCCAAATTCTGGTTCTGGGTGGCGTTGTTTGTCGCGTACTCGGCCGGAGCGGTGGGCCTGGTGATGATCGATACCTATGACGATCGGTACCGAAGCCTGTCCAAAGTGCAGTTGACCTCGGTGAAGGCCGATGCCGAAGTGCGTCGCGCCGGTGCCAGCCAGGTCGCTGCGGTGTATCGCGCGCAGAGTGGCATGCCGTTCGCTTCGCTGCCCACCGGCAGCACCTTCCAGGTGGTGTGGCCGGATGGCTCCACCGAAACGATGGTGATCATGGACCCGACCTCGTCGTTGGGCGTGGAGCCGGTGAAGAACTCGCAGGTCACTGCGGCGGATACCGCCAAGTGACAGCCAGACAGGGGCGGCGGTGTCCGACCTGCCTGCGCTGATCGTATTGCCGGGCATGGATGCCACCGGCACGCTGCATACCGCCTTCATCGATGCGATGGCCGCGCGGGGCGTGGCCACCTCGGTCATCGCCTACCCGCGGGATGTTCCTCTTGATTACCCCGCGCTGTTGCCCTTCGTGCAGGCGGCGCTGCCGCGCGATGCGCCGTTCGTGCTGTTGGGGGAGTCGTTCTCGGGGCCGTTGGCGCTGACCGTCGCCGCCGCTGCGCCTTCGCGACTGCAGGGGCTGATCCTCTCCACGACCTTTGCCCGCGCGCATTGGCCCGCCGGGCGCGCGCTGCGCCCGCTGCTGCCGTATGTGCCGATGCGGGGCATGTCGTCGCCAGCGCTGTCATGGTGGCTGCTGGGTCGCTGGGCAACGCCAGCGTTGCGGGACGCCCTGCGGAAGGCGCTGGCCCAGGTCACTGTTCCGGTCCTGCGCGCGCGACTGCGTGCCGTGCTTGAGGTTGATGCGCGTGCGGCCCTGCCCGACATTGCAGTGCCGATGCTGTGTCTGCAGGCCTCGCATGACCGCCTCCTGCCTGCGCGGGCGCAGCACGAATGGGCACGCTTGCTGCCGCAGGCACAGCAGCACACCGTGGGGGGCCCTCATCTGCTTCTGCAGGCCAACCCGCAGGCGGCCGCCGACGTGGTGCGTCAGTTCATGGGCGGGCTCGGATAGGGCAGCGGAAAAAACGCAGACAAACAAAAAGGCGGGGAGATCCCCGCCTTTCTGCTGTCCAGCGTCCCGCGCGAGCGCGTCGATCAGGTCAACGCGATCGACTTGTTCTTGCGTTCGGCCAGGCGCTTTTCCAGGTAGTGGATGTTCTGCCCACCGGCCTGGAAGCCCTTGTCGCGCATGATGCGCTGCTGCAGCGCGACGTTGGTCTTGATGCCGTCCACGACCAGTTCGCTCAGCGCCACGCGCATGCGCGCGATCGCGGTCTCGCGATCCGGACCGTGCACGATCAGCTTGCCGATCATCGAGTCATAGTTCGGCGGCACGCGGTAGCCGCTGTAGATGTGGGTATCCACGCGCACGCCGGGGCCACCCGGCGGATGGAACGCGGTGATCTGGCCCGGGCTCGGCACGAAGGTTTCGGCGTCTTCGGCGTTGATGCGGCACTCGATCGCGTGGCCGGTCAGCACCACGTCGCTCTGCTTGATGGTCAGCTTCTGGCCGGCAGCGATGCGCAGCTGCTCGCAGACCAGGTCGATGCCGGTCACCATCTCCGTCACCGGATGTTCCACCTGCACGCGGGTGTTCATTTCGATGAAGTAGAAACGGCCGTCTTCGAACAGGAACTCGAAGGTACCCGCGCCGCGGTAGCCGATGCGGATGCAGGCTTCCACGCAGACCTTGCCGATCTCATCGCGCAGCTCGGTGGTGATGCCCGGTGCCGGCGCTTCTTCCACCACCTTCTGATGGCGGCGCTGCATCGAGCAGTCGCGTTCACCGAGGTGGATGGCGTTGCCCTGGCCGTCGGCGAGCACCTGGATCTCCACGTGGCGCGGATTCTCCAGGAACTTCTCCATGTAGACCTGATCGTTGCTGAAAGCGGCCTTGGCTTCGGACTTGGTGGTCTCGATCGCCGCCTTCAACGAGGCTTCGGCATGCACCACGCGCATGCCGCGGCCGCCACCGCCACCGGAGGCCTTGATGATGACCGGGTAGCCGATCTCACGGGCGATCTTGGTGTTGGCCACGATGTCGTCGGTCAGCGGGCCGCCCGAGCCGGGCACGCACGGCACGCCGGCGGCCTTCATCGCGCGGATCGCTTCCACCTTGTCGCCCATCAGGCGGATGGTGTCGGCCTTGGGGCCGATGAAGATGAAGCCGGATTCTTCCACACGCTCGGCGAAGTCGGCGTTCTCCGACAGGAAGCCGTAGCCCGGGTGGATGGCCTGGGCGTCGGTGACTTCCGCCGCGGCGATCAGGGCCGGGATGTTGAGGTAGCTCTCCGAGGACGGTGCCGGACCGATGCAGACCGACTCGTCGGCCATGGCCACGTGCTTGAGGTTGCGGTCGACCGTGGAATGCACAGCCACCGTGCGGATGCCCAGGGTATGGCACGCGCGCAGGATGCGCAGCGCGATCTCCCCTCGGTTGGCAATAACGACTTTGTCGAGCATGGACTAATCCTTAGCCGATCACGAACAGCGGCTGGTCGAATTCGACCGGCTGGCCGTTTTCGCCCAGGATGGCGACGATGGTGCCGGAGACATCGGCTTCGATCGGGTTGAACATCTTCATCGCTTCGATGATCGCCAGCGTTTCACCAGCTTTGACGGCCTGGCCGACCGACACGAAGGCCGGCTTGTCCGGCGAGGACGACGAGTAGAAGGTGCCGACCATCGGCGCGCGCAGCACGTGGCCATCGGGCAGGGCATTGCCAGCCTTGGCGGTGCCGCCGGTGGAGGCTTCGGTCGGCGACTGCATCGGCATCGCCGGTGCGGCGGCCTGGGCCGGCGCCGGGGCCATCATCATCTGCGGCTGGGCCTGCACCATGCCGTAGCCGGAGACGGGCGCGCGCGACAGGCGCACGGACTCTTCGCCTTCCTTGATTTCGATTTCGGCGAGGTTCGACTCTTCCAGCAGGTCGATCAGTTTCTTGATTTTGCGGAGATCCATAGGGGCCTCTTTAGCTCGTGGTGTCAGTGTGGTGGGAAGCGCGGTGCGCTCGGGTCAAAGCAATTCGTAGAAGTCGCGCAGCTGGCGGATGCGGTCACGCGTGAGGGTGGTCAGGCAGCGCATCTGCGCGCCATTGCGGGCCGATCCGTCGGAATTCAACAGGTACACCGCGTCGCAGTCGTGGTCGCGCAGTTCGACCCAGGCGCGCTGGGCCAGCACCAGCTGCTGCTCGGCGTTGCCGCACCAGCTGCAGGCACCGCCGTCGGCCGGGGAGCGCAGCTGCCGGCGCGCCTGCGCGTACACGGCATTGAGTTCGACGTCGGCGGCGGCCGCCACGTCCGAGGCGCACAGGTCGCTCTCCATCGTGGTGACCGGGTGCGCGCAGTCGATGCCCTCATCCTCGCGGTCGCCGGCGATGGCGGCGCCACACAGGCAGCCCCACAGCACGACGCTGGCGAGGACACGCGGCAGTGTCATCACGCGGAGGCGGCCGCCAGCCGGGTCAACGCCGCATCCATCGCATAGCGATAGCTGTCCGCACCGAACCCACAGATCACCCCGATCGCCTTGTCGCTGAAATAGCTGTGCTGGCGGAAGGGCTCGCGTGCATGCGGGTTGGACAGATGGATCTCGATGAAGGGCACGTCCACCGCGGCCAGCGCATCGCGCAGGGCCACCGAGGTATGGGTGAACGCCGCCGGATTGATCAGGATGAAGGCCGTGCCGTCGTCACGGGCCGCCTGGACCCGGTCCACCAGCACGTGCTCGGCGTTGGACTGCAGCGCCTCCACGGCGTGGCCGGTGGCCTGCGCCTGGGCCAGCAGGGCCTGGTCGATCTGCGCCAGCGTGGTGTGCCCATACACCCCCGGCTCGCGCGTACCGAGCAGGTTGAGGTTGGGGCCATGCAGGACCAGCAGTTTCGCCATGGGTGCCGAACAACAGGAAAGGGCGGAGTCTGGCGGAACTGGTGGATCGTGTCCAGTTCGACGAAGTTACGCGTGTTTCAAGCGTTCGTTTGAAATTCGGCGTGGAACGTTGTGGCAGCGTGGCTTGGACCGCTTGGTCAGCGGCCGCGGCTCACCGACACGCTGGTGCCCGCTGGCCGCGCAGGTATCGCCGCCGCGGTGATCCGTTCCGCGCGCATGCGCCGGAGGCGGCGTGCGGACATCGTCAGCCCATCCACCGCGCCCGACGCCGCACGCGTGAAGGTCACCGTCCATGCGCCGCTGATGAAGCGATCACCGCCGACGGCCTCTAGCACAAGCTCGGACTGTCGCGGCCAACGCATCGTCAGCTTCCCTGCCGCCATCACGACCTCATAGGTCATGTCGACCTCGTCGATGCGGTATTCCCCCGTGAAAGAGGTGAGCGTTGGCCCCGCAGGCATCGGCTCGGTGACGCGGGTGAAGGTTCTCGGTGCAGGCCAGGCATCCCAGATCTGCAGTTCGAGGGCGTCCTGCCTGTCCACCGCGGCACGGAAGTGCCACTGCGCGGCCTGGCCCATGCGGAATGTCCCGTTGCCGAGGGATTCCAGCGCCGACGATGCGCCCAGCGGACGCAATGCACCGTCCCTCGCCTCCACCCGCACCACCTCATCCGTCAGTGCGCTCCAATAGACACCCGCCAGCGCCGACACGTCGGCCTCGGCGACGTCCACTGCCGGGGCCGTCGCCGTCATGCGATCGCCGAGATAGACCTCGGCGACCCGCTGCGTCAGCTCGGCGGGCAGGATCGAGGCGCCATTGCACAGCGTTACGATGGCCAGCCCCTGGTCGGGGAAGGCCATGGAATCGGTCCGATAGCCGGCGTGCACACCGTCGTGACCCACCGTGCGCAGGCCGCGATACGTGCGGATGAAAAGGCCACCGCCGTAGCCGGTCGCCACGCCATCGCGGGTCTCCGCCGACGTCTGCATGGCTGTCACCAGCGCTTGTCCTCCAACGCGCGCATGGCTGAGGTGGTCGTGCCATTTCAGCAGGTCACCCACCGTGGTGAACAAGCCGGTCGGACCGTAGTAGTCGGACGCCGGGATGCTGATCCGCCACTCTCCCTCTGCGTGCGCCTGATAGCCGGCAGCACGACGCCGCACGATCCCGGTGTGGTCGTCCTGGAAGTGCGAGTCGTTCATGCCCAGCGGCCGGAAGATCCGCTCGTCGGTGAAGGCTGCCAGCGACTTGCCCGAGACACGCTCCACTATCACGGCCAGCAGGGTGTAGCCGAGATTGTTGTAGAGCGTCTCCGATCCCGGCGCGAAGTTCAGCCCACGCTGCTGCGTCGCGACCGACAGCATGTCGGCCTGGGTCATCATGTCGTCGCTGCGCCAGCCGGCCAGGTACAGCAGCTGCCCCTGCTCGCGCAGGCCGCTGCTGTGATGGATCAGGTGCGAGAGGGTGATCGTCTGGCCTACGTCGGGCATCTCCGGGAGGTAGGTGCGGATGTCATCGTCCAGCGACACGCGCCCGTCCTGCGCGAGCAGTGCGATCGCGAAAGCAGTGAACTGCTTGGAGATGGAGCCGACCAGGAAAACCGATTGGGGGGTGATGGGAACGTCGTACTCCAGGTTCGACATCCCGTACCCGCGCGTGTAATCCACCACGCCGTCGCGCGAGATTCCCACCGCACAGCCGGGCGTGGTGGTGCTGTTCCATGGGGCGAAGACCGCATCCACCTGCGCGTGGCGCTCGGCGGGCGTGGCGCTCACGGGGTGGGCCCGGACCCCGCTGGTCTGCACGGTCAGGACGGCGACAAGGGGCCACAGGACGATGGATCGATGAACGCGCACGGGAAGCCTCCGGGATAGGGCGCACGAGATGGGTCTGCACAACGCCAGCGCCAGCACCGTATCCAATCGCTTTCCAATCAACGTGTTGCGGTGTCTTCCCGGAGTACGGGAATCGCTTCTAGGAGTGCGCTGCGGCCGTGCGGAACGCGGCGGGCGTGATCCCTTCGCACTTCTTGAATGCGCTGTAGAAGGTCGACATGGACTGGAAGCCCGCTTCCTGGGCGACGACGTCCAACGACTTGGCCGGACTCTGTTGCAGGAGCGCCTTCGCCTCGGTCACCCGCAGTTGGGTCAGGTACTGCTTGAACGAGGTCTGGTTGTTGTCATTGAGCAGCTGCGACAGCCGGGTCTGCGGGATACCCAGCCGTCGTGCGAGGCGCGGCAGGGTCAAGCCAGCGTCAAGATGCAAACGCTCGCCCGCCATCAGGTCAGCCAGCGCCTGCAATGCCACGTTCGCTTCGGCGGCGGGAATCCGACGGTCCTGATAGGGCTCGATCGGCGCCTGCCCCGAGCGCAGGCGGAGGCAGATCAGAATGCTCACGACCAGAACGAAGGTAAAGGACAGCGCACCGACGATGTAGGAGGTGTACCCACCGGTGTAGTACGCGATCCAGATGATCCAGATCCCTGCCAGGGCGCCCAGCAGCAGGGGGCCGGACCGGGAGGTCCGAAGCCGTGCGCGGTGGCGATGGACGAGGGCAGTGGTGAGGAGCAGATAGCCCAGCCAGGCGTAGTTGATGCCGGGCGCGATGGTATGCCGCCACAGCTCGACGTTGCGGCTGTAGGGAAGCAGGACAGTGACCGCCGCGACAAGGAGGAGCAACGCGCCGAGGTGCCAGCGATCGGCTTTCCCGGGCCGGGCAGGGTCTTCCTGGCTGGAGCGCACCAGAAAATAAAGGCAGGGCCCGATCATGAAACACGCGGTCAGCCCGAGCTGGAGAACGGCGAAGGGAACCTCCGGCCAGAAATGGAAGGTCACGGACTTCCCCGTTCGCACCCCGATCATCAGGATGAGCAGCGCCAGCCAGCGCTGCGTTGTTTCGCCCTTGGCCCGCCACCACAGTACCGACGCTGCCACCACGCCATTGAAGGCACCCAGCATGGCGAAGAAGAACAGGAAGTGTTGGCTGAGCATTGCCGCAGTATTGAGAAAATCCCCTTGCCGTCAAGCGCCGCTCAGCGCACCTCGGCGAGCACCGCCCGCACCCGCAACGCCAGTTCCTCCAGCGTGAACGGCTTGCCGATCAGGTGGACATCGGGGTCGAGCACGCCATCGTTCTCCAGCGCATTGCGGCTGTAGCCGGTGGTGAACAGCACTTTCAGCGTCGGCCGCCGCCTGCGCGCCTCATCGGCCAGCTGCCGCCCGTTGACCTCCGGCATGACCACATCGGTGAACAGCAGCGCGATGTCGGGATGGCGGTCGAGCAGGGTCAGCGCCGTGGCGGCTCCCTCGGCCGCGAGCACCGGGTAGCCCAGTTCGGTCAGCGCTTCGACGGAAAACTGCCGTACGCCGGGTTCGTCTTCGACGACCAGGACGAGTTCCCGGCCACCGCTCAGGGCGCGGTTGTCCTCTCTTCCGGCCGGGGGCGATGGCGCGACATCCACCCTGCGGCGCGGAAGATACAGGGTCACCGTGGTTCCCTGTCCCGGGGTCGAATCGATGTTCACGTGGCCGGCCGACTGTTTGACGAAGCCGTACACCTGGGACAGGCCCAGGCCGGTGCCTTGCCCCACCTTCTTGGTGGTGAAGAACGGATCGAAGGCCTTGGCGATGACCTCGGGCGGCATGCCGCTGCCGTTGTCCGCCACGGTGATCCGGACGTACTCGCCCTCGGGGACCTCTGCCGCTGCGGCACCGTCATGGTCGGCGATCGTGCAGTTGGCGGTCTCCACCACCAGTCGCCCGCCACCGGGCAGTGCGTCGCGCGCGTTGACCGCCAGGTTGAGGATCACGTTCTCCAGCTGGTTGGCATCGGCGAACGTGCACCAGACCTGTGCAGCCAGCACGGTTTCCAGGCGGATGCTGCTGCCCAGCGAATGCACGAGCAGGTCCGACATCCCGGCCACCAACCGGTTCACATCCAACGGCACCGGTTGCAACGGCTGCTGCCGGGAAAACGCCAGCAGGCGCTGGGTGAGCTGCGCGGCGCGGGTCGCGCCGTCGATGGCCATGTCGATGTAGCGCTTGGCGCGCGGATCGCTGTCGCCCATCCGCATCGCCAGCAGGTCCAGCGGGCCGATCACGGTGGCAAGCATGTTGTTGAAGTCGTGCGCGATGCCGCCGGTCAGCTGGCCTACCGCCTCCATCTTCTGGCTCTGGCGCAGGGCATCTTCCACGCGCGTGCGCTGTGCCACTTCTTCCAGCACCCGGCTCTCCAGGTGCTCGTTCAATTCCTGCAGCCGGGCATCGGCCAGTTTGCGCGCGGTGATCTCGATTGCCACGCCCACGACCCGGACGCAGCGGTCGCCCTCGAAATGCCCGCGTCCTTTCGCCGCGACCCAGCGCACCACGCCGTCTTCCTTGCCGACGGTGCGGTATTCCACGTCGTAGAGCGCGCGCCGCGCCGGATCGGCGGCCGCCGCAAACGCGGCGACAGTGGCGGCGCGGTCGTCGGGATGCAGCCCGTCATGGAAGTCGCTCATCGATACCGCCACCTCGGGCGAGATGCCGAACATCGCCTTTGTCCGGGGCGGCCAGATCAGCGCGTCGCGCACGAGGTCCACATCCCAGAAGCCCATGTCACCGGCCTCCGTGGCAAAGCGCAGGCGTTCCTCGCTCTGGGCGAGCGCGGCTTCGGCCGCCTCACGGATGGTCAGGTCCAGCATCGCGCCGATCATCCGCAGGGGCTCGCCCACGCCGCCGCGCAGCACGGTGCCGCGGTCGAGCACGGAGGCGAAACTGCCGTCGGCGCGACGGAACCGGTACTCGCTGTTCCACGCGGTTCCACCGCCCTCGATCACGGCATGGATGTCCCTGTCCACGCGCGCCCGGTCGTCCGGATGGATGTGATCCAGCCACCACTGCGCGCTGGTCTCGCTCAGCGCATGGCCGAACAGGGTGGTCAGTGCTTCGTTCCAGATGACCTGGCCATCGGAGATGCGCCAGTCCCAGATCGCATCATTGGTTGCGTGGGCGGCCAGCCGATAACGCTCCTCTGCTTCCAGATGACGGGCCTCGGCGGCCTTGCGGTCGGTGATGTCCAGTGACGTGCCGACCAGCCCCACCACCACGCCGTCGGCGTCGCGCAGGGGTGATTTGGTCGACAGCCATTGCGCACGCCGGCCATCGGGAAAACTCACTTCTTCTTCGAGCTGCTCGGTCTGCCCGCTGGCCATGACGCGCTCGTCGGTGGCCATCACGATGGCTGCCTGGGCAGGGTCGCCGAGCAGCTCGGCGTCGGTGCGGCCGACGTAGATCTCCGGCGGCAGGCCGATCAGCTCGGTGGTGCCGCGGTTGCCGATCAGCATCCGGCCCTGCCGGTCCTTGGCGTACAGCACGCCGGGTGCGGCCTCGACGAAGGAGCGCAGCAGGGTCTGCGCCTGGTCGCGCTCTGCTTCGATCCGGCGGCGCTCATCGATATCGATCAGCACCCCGGGAAAACCGACGGCCTGCCCGTGCGCGTCGAGGTCTACCCGGCCGATCGCCTCGATCCAGCGATAGGCGCCGTCGGCGCCGCGGGTTCGATACTGGTGGGCATAGCGGCCACCGCGGCGGACCGCTTCGGCAATCGCCTCGGCCAGGCCGGCGCGGTCGTCGGGGTGGACGGCGGACACGACCTGCTCCAGGCGCAGTTCGGTGCGGGCCAGCGCCGGGTCGAGGCCATGGGCCAGGGCCAGGGCATCGTCGACGGTCAGGCTGTCCTGGGCAACATCCCAGAACCAGGTACCGATGATCGCACCGGCGGCCAGTGCCATCCTGAAGCGCTCGGCATCACGCTCGCCGTGGGAACCGGGGGAAGGTGAAGAGCTCAAGCTGTACTCGCGGTCGGCAGGGGGTCGGATGCACCGGCCTCGGGACGGCAGGCGGCGCGGGGCGGACACCATAGGGTATCGGCGCGAGGCGAGCTGTGAAGCCGTCAGGCGGGCAGGTCGCCTGGGGACGTCGGCGCGCTGCAGCGCAGCCCGCGCAGCAGCAGCTCCAGCGCAACCCCGCTCTGTGCAAGCCGCGCATCGCCATCGTCGCCATCGGCGATCCAGAACGCCGCCTCGGCAAGGCTGCCGTACACGAGGGAGGCGAGGGCCTGCGGATGGGCCTCGGCGACCACACCCAGATCGATCAGGTGCGCCAGCAGACGCTGCATGGAATCGATGCAGTGACGCTGCGATTCCGGCGAGGCACCGCCCAGCACGGCGCGCGCATCGCGCAGCACGATGCGCTGGATGGTGGGTTCGCGGGCCATCTCCAGGTACCCGATGCAGCGCAGCCGGAATCCCTCCCACGGATCCACGGCGGCGTCGGAGATCGCCTTCAGGCGCGCGTCCATCTCCGCGTCGAGCTCATCGACGACGGCCGCGAGCAGCCCCTGCTTGTCGCCGAAGTGGTGGTAGAGCGCGCCACGGGTGAGGCCGGCCTGCGCGGTGAGGTCGTCCATCGAGGTATCGGCGTAGCCGCGCTCGCTGAAGACCGCGCGGGCGGTCGCCAGCAGGGTGGCGCGGGTCTGCTCCATCTCGGCGCGGGTACGACGGGCCATCGGCCTCTCCTTGCGTGCGGGGGTGGACGCTTGTTTACATCCGAAGCGTATGTATATAGGATTTTAAACATACGATGTGTATGTAAATTGGAAGAGACCGGGTGAACCACCCCATGACCCACCCTTATCGCGCGCTGTTCGCGGCCCCGGGCAGCACCGGCTTCGCCCTGGCGGGCCTGCTGGCGCGGCTGCCCTTGCCGATGACCGGCATCGGCATCATCACGCTGCTCGCCCAGGTGCGCGGCAGTTATGCGCTGGCCGGCGCGGTGGCGGCCACGTTCGTGCTGACCTACGCGGTGCTGTCACCCCAGGTCTCCCGTCTGGTGGACCGGCACGGGCAGCGCCGGGTGTTGCCGGTGGCTACCGGCGTCAGCGTGTTCGGCCTGCTGCTCCTGCTTGGCGCATCGTGGTGGGCGGCGCCGGCCGCACTGCTGTTCTTCGGCGCCTTGCTGGCCGGCGCCATGCCCAGCATGTCGGCGATGGTGCGTGCGCGCTGGACCGCGATCTACCGCGGGCAACCGCAGCTGCAGACGGCGTACGCGCTGGAAACCGTGTTCGACGAAGTCACCTTCATCGCCGGGCCGCCGCTGTCGGTCGGCCTGGCGGTCGCCGTGCTGCCGCAGGCGGGTGTGCTTGCCGCGGCCGTGCTGCTGCCGATCGGTGCGTTTGCGCTGATCGCGCAGCGCAGGACCGAGCCCCCGGTCGAAGCGGCACGACGGAATGCCGCGCCTGCTGCGTCCGTCATCCGTCTGCCCGGCGTGCGGTGGCTGGCCGTGCTGATGGTCGCCATGGGCGTGATCGTCGGCACCGTCGATATCGTCAGCGTCGCCTTCGCCGCACACCTTGGGCAGCCCGCTGCCGCCAGCATCGTGCTGTGCGCGTATGCCGCCGGCTCCTGCCTGTCCGGCGTGCTGTTCGGTGCGCTCACCCTGCAGACGCCCCTGCGCCGCCTGCTGCTGCTGGGCGGGATCGCGACCGCAGTGACCACGTTGCCTCTGCTGCTGGTGGGAAGCATCGGCGCGCTGGCCGTGACGGTCTTCGTGGCGGGCGTGTTCTTCGCCCCCACCATGATCGTGGCGATGTCGTTGACCGAGCAGCAGGTGCCGCCGCGCCAGCTCACCGAGGGCATGACCTGGCTGCTGGCGGCGCTGAACGTGGGCGTGGCGCTGGGCGCCGCGATCTCCGGCTACGGGGTGGATGCACACGGGCCGCGTGCTGGGTACCTGGTTGCGCTGTGTGCAGGAGGCGCGGTGCTGCTGGCGGCGGCGATCGCGCACGGCGTGTTGCGTCCGCGCGATTCACGCACCCTGGAGATCTGCTGATGCAGGCGCACGCGCCATCGACACCCCGCCACCCGTGGTGGGCGGTCACCGCGGTGAGCCTGGCGACCTTCTCGGTCGTCACCACGGAGATGCTGCCGGTCGGCCTGCTGACCCCGATCGCCGAGGCGCTGGACACGAGCGCCGGCACCGCGGGCCTGATGATCTCGCTGCCCGCCCTGCTGGCCGCGCTGTTCGCACCGCTGGTGGTGATCAGCGCGGGCGGACTGGATCGGCGCTCGCTGCTGTGCGCGCTGCTGGTCCTGCTGGTGATCGCGAACCTGGGCGCGGCCTTCGCACCCACGTTGGGCTGGATGCTGGCGGCCCGCGTGCTGGTCGGGCTGTGCATGGGAGGCATCTGGGCGATTGCCGGCGGCCTGGCGGTGCGGCTGGTGGCAACCCGATCGGTCGGCCTGGCCACATCGCTCATCTTTGGCGGCGTGGCGGCTGCTTCCGTGCTGGGCGTTCCACTCGGCGCGCTGATCGGGGAGCTGTTGGGATGGCGTTGGGCGTTCGGCAGCATGGCGCTGTTGGGTACCGCCGTGCTCGCCCTGCATCTGGCCGTCATGCCCGGGCTGCCGCCGTCCGGCACGACGACCCTGCGCCAGTTCGGTCATCAACTGGGCAACCGCGCGCTGCAGCGTGGGTTGATGCTGACCTTCCTGCTGGTCGCGGGACACTTCATCGCCTTCACCTTCGTTCGGCCGCTGCTGCTGTCCGTCCCGGGGTTCGACACGCGCTGGGTCGGGCCGTTGTTGTTCGGCTACGGCGCCGCAGGCATGGCCGGCAATTTCCTGGCCGGTATCGTGGCGGCACGACGTACCCGACTGACGGTGTCGTTGATCGCAGCGGGTCTGGTGCTGGCGCCGTTGCTGTTCCTGTCCATCGGCGATTCGCGCCTGGGCGGTGCCATGGCGCTGCTGGCGTGGGGGTTGGCCTACGGCGGGGTGTCGGTGGGCTTGATGACGTGGATGATGAAGGCGGCGCCGGGGGCGATCGAAGTCGCCTCCGCACTGTATGTCGGTGCCTTCAATGTCGGGATCGCATCCGGCGCGTGGCTGGGCGGTCAGGTGCTGGATCGGCTCGGCCTGACCGCCAATCTCTGGCTCACCAGCGGCTTCGCGGTTGCCGCAGTGGCGCTGTGCATTGCTGGCCGCTCAGGCCCTACCTCGTTCCCGTCGGCTCCAGCGCAGCCTTCTCAGCCTCGGTCAACGCGCGATGGCCGTAGCTCAGCACCCGCGTGAGCTGCCATTGCCCGTCCTTGTGCTGCCAGACCATCACGAACTTCGCGCTGCCTTCGCAGTTGCCGGTCGCGACCTCGCAGAAGCGGTGCTCGCCTTCCTCGATCGCGCCGAAATCCTTGATCGGGTAGACCTTGAGCGTCCCCGGAACCCGTTCGCGGCGCACCTTGTGGCAAATGTACTTCCGCGTGTTGGATACCACCGTGTCGCGATCGAAGGTGGCCCCACCGCTGTCGTGATAGAACTCGACGGTCGGCGAAAAGTAGCCGGCGAAGGCATCCAGGTCGCAGCGGTTGTAAGCGTCGAAGACCTGATCATCCAGCGCGGTGACGGTGCGCGTGAGGGCGGCTGCGTCCACGGCTTCCTCGCCAGCGTGCGCTGACAGGGGCGCGAGCATGCCGGCAGCCACGAGGACGACGGCGAAAGCAGCGGGGGAGTGCCTCATCGGGGTGCCTGCTTCCATCGGGCCAGAGTGGGCACCACTTTTCGCACGGGGCGGGGGGCCCTTCAAGTGTCATTCGGAAGGATGACGTACGGGGCACGGCAGAGTGCCCATGGTCCCCGACCCGTTACAGGGTGCTGGAGTCCACCCGCTGGCGGCCGGCCTGGGTCAGGTCGATGTCGCCATCTTCCGCCTGGGCCGCATAGCCGGCCTTGACGGCCCAGTTGGCCGCTTCATCGCTGACCGGACGCGTGGCGTTGATGTCGCGGAGGATCTGCCGCTGTGCTTCGGTCAGGTGGGTTGTCGCGTTCGTACCGGTGCCGCCGCTCATGGCGCGCGGGCCTCGACGCTGACCACGCCCTGGGCCAATCGGGCGCGCTTCGCCCGCCGATGGTTCACCCACCACACCAGCCCCGGCAGGCCGTACAGCAGTGCACCGGCGAGCAGAAAGATCTTGAAGGCGGCATTCATGGCGGTCTCTCTCCGTGCGGTATGGCGTCAAGCGTCGTGATCAACCTGATGTGCGGTAGAGGGCACACCCGGTCCTGCAGCGGCCCCGGCCGCGATCCCAGTGCTAGTTCAACGCAATCGCCGTGAAGGTGTTGTCCCTTCGTTCACTGTCGCGCGTTCATGCGTCGCGTACCGCCGCGCGCCCCGCCAAGGTCGCCAGCCGTAGTACCGCGCTTGTCGCCTGATCGTCATCACGTCGTCGCCTGGTCCCCTTACAACGGGGAGCCTCCGGGGAGGGCCGGGGGCGCGCATCGAGATCGGCGCTAAAGTTCACCGCGCGCCCGCCGATACCGATGCGTCCTTCCGCCTGGAGTACGTGATGTCGGCCGTCCCCCGCCGCCTGTCGTTGTTCGTCACCCGCCTGGGTGACCGCTATCGAGTCCGCTTGTCCCCCCTGCGCCGGCTTGCCGCCCTCGGCCGTCTCAGCGTTGCACGGAAACTGACGGCCAGTCTGCTGATCTGCTGCCTGGGCTTGTTGGCGGTAGCGATGGCGTACGGCTGGACGCGCCATGATACCGAGCGCGCGGCCGAGGCGTTCGCCGCGCACCAGCAGGAGGCGGCGCTGTCCGCGACGCTGGCCACCGAGATCGCCGATGCACGGCGGCTGCAGACCCGCTATGCCGCCACCTTCGATGACGCCGACCGGGAGGCGTTGCAGACGGCGCAGCAGCGCCTGCAGGCGACCCTGACCCAGCTGCAGCGCGATCCCCACGACGCCGGCAGCGCTGATGCGCTGCGCGAGGTGTCCGCCCGCGCCGGTGACTTCGCGGAAGGCATCGCGGCCCTCAACACCCGTGCGGACGAAATGGGGCGCGGCGACGCCGGCCTGCGCGCGCAACTTGAGGCAGCGGCTGCATCGCTGGAAGCCAGCGTGGAGGCAAGCGCGCGTCCCGTGCTGATCGCACAGCTGCAGAAGATGCGCCGCGAGGAGAGCCTGCTGCTGCTCACCGGGGAGTCGGCGCATACCGATCGCGCCAGCGAGCAGAAGCTGCCGTTCGATCTGTCCTTGGCCGACGCGCGCCTGGGCGTAGAAGCGCAGGACACGTTGCGGACACAGATGGATGCCTACCAGGGCGCGCTGCTGGCCTACACCGCCGCCCGTATCGGGCTGGATGTGGAGGCGCAGTCACTGGCCGAGACCGCCGCCCAGATCGGCCCCGGTCTGCAGGCGCTGCAGCAGGCACAGACGCAGGCCCTGGCGGCGGCGCGCGAGCGGCAGGCCGCGCGTGCCAGCACCATGGGCATCGTGTTCGCGCTGACCCTGCTGCTGGTGGCGGTGGTGTTGATCGCAACACTGCTGCTGGTGCTGGGCGCGGTTCGTCGGCCGATCGCCGATACGCTGCGCTTCGCCGAGGACATCGCCGAGGATCGTCTCGACACCGTGCTGACCATCCACAATCCGCACGACGAGATCGGCCAGCTCGCTACGCGCCTGCGCCACATGCAGCAGCGCCTGCGCGAGCGGATCGAGGCCGAGCGCGCCGTGGCGCGCGACAACACCCGCGCCCGCCAGGCGCTGGACAGTGCGCAGACCGGGGTGATGGTGCTCGATGGCGAAGGGCGGATCGGCTTCCTCAACCAGGCGTTGCTCACCGAACTGCAACGGGTGCAGGAGGACTGGAGCGGCCAACCCGCTGCCGCCCTGCATCCGGTTTTCGCCACCTTGCTGCCCACGCTGCAGCGCGGCCAGCGTGCCAGCCGGGAGATCGAGCACGCGGGGATCCGCTACCAGCTGGTGATCACCCCGATCGTGGAGCACGACCACCTGCTCGGTGCCGCCGTGGAGTGGCGCAGCCGCGCGCTGGAAACCACGGTGGAGAATGAAGTGGCCGCGCTGGTCGATGCGGCCGCCCGCGGCGATCTGCATGGGCGGATCGCAGTGGAGGGCAAACAGGGTTTCGTGAAGACCCTGGCGCTGAGCATCAATCACCTGCTCGATACCTTCCAGAGCAACCTGTCCGGCGTGCAGGGCCTGCTCTCGGCGCTGGCGCAGGGGGATCTGCGCGTGCGCATGCAGGGCGACTTCCACGGCGTGTTCGCGCGGTTGCGCGACGATGCCAATGCGACGGTCATCCAGCTCACCGACATCGTCGCGCGCATCCAGCAGGCGTCGCTGGCGATCAACGCCGCTTCCGGTGAGATCGTCACGGGCAACCATGATCTGTCCGACCGCACCGAGCGCCAGGCGGCACACCTGGAAGAGACCGCCTCCTCGATGGAAGAACTCTCCGCCACCGTGCGGCAGAACGCGGACTCGGCGCAGCAGGCGAACCTGCTGGCGATCCGCGCCGCCGAGGTCGCAGCCCGCGGCGGTGAATCGGTCGCGCAGGTGGTGACCACCATGGCCGACATCGCGCTGTCCTCGCGCCGGATCGGAGAGATCACCGGGGTCATTGACGGGATCGCGTTCCAGACCAACATCCTGGCCCTGAACGCCGCCGTGGAAGCGGCGCGCGCGGGCGAGCAGGGGCGCAGCTTCGCGGTGGTCGCCAGCGAAGTGCGCCTGCTCGCACAACGCAGCGCCGATGCCGCACGCCAGATCAAGCAACTGATCGACGCGTCGGTCGAGAAGGTCGACGCCGGCACCCGGCAGGTCGACAGCGCGGGCGCGACCATGGGCGAGATCGTCGGCAGCGTGCAGCGGGTCACCTCGATCATGGCCCGTATTTCAGCGGCGTCGCAGCAGCAGACGGTGGGCATCGAGCAGGTGAGCCGGACCCTGCTGCAGATGGACGGCAGCACCCAGCAGAATGCCGCGCTGGTCGAAGAGGCCTCCGCCTCGGCCCGCGCGCTGGAACGGCAGGCGACCGTGCTGGGCGACGCCGTCGATGCGTTCATGGTGAGCCCGGCGCCAGGGGCGCGCATGTCGGCGGTAGCCTGACCGTCGCGTCGACGCGGTGCTCACCGGTCTTCACCGTCGGTGAGCCAGTGCTGTGGTTCGCTATTCTTCACCTATGAAGACATCCACGCGCACGCGCCGCCCGTCGCCCAGCACTGCCCCGGATGCCTTCGTGCGGGTCCGGGGCGCACGCGAACACAACCTCAAGAACGTGGATGTCGACATTCCACGCGATGCGCTGGTGGTGTTCTCCGGCATTTCCGGTTCGGGGAAATCCTCGTTGGCCTTCGGCACGCTCTACGCCGAGGCGCAGCGGCGTTACCTGGAATCCTTGTCGCCCTATGCCCGCCGGTTGATCGACCAGGTCGGCGTGCCGGATGTGGATGCCATCGAAGGCCTGCCGCCGGCCGTGGCCCTGCAGCAGCAGCGCGGCACCGCCAGCGTGCGCTCCAGCGTCGGCAGCGTCACCACCCTGTCCAGCCTGCTGCGGATGCTGTACTCGCGTGCCGGTACCTATCCGGCACGGCAGCCCATGTTGTACGCCGAGGATTTCTCGCCGAATACGCCGCAGGGGGCGTGCCCGAACTGTCATGGCCTGGGCTACGTCTATGAAGTCACCGAACAGTCGATGGTGCCCGATCCGTCGCTGAGCATCCGCGAACGCGCCATCGCCGCATGGCCGCCGGCGTGGCACGGGCAGAACCAGCGCGACATCCTGGTCACGCTCGGCTACGACGTGGATGTCCCCTGGCGCGATCTGCCCAAGAAGCAGCGCGACTGGATCCTGTTCACCGAGGAACAACCGGTGGTGCCGGTCTACGCCGGCTTTAGCCCGGCCGAAACCCGCGCTGCCCTCCGCCGCAAGGAAGAGCCCAGTTACATGGGCACCTTCAGCGGGGCGCGCCGCTACGTGCTGCATACGTTTGCGACCACGCAGAGCGCGATGATGAAAAAACGCGTGGCGCGCTACATGATCGGCGCGCAGTGCCCGGTCTGCGATGGCCGTCGACTGAAGCGCGAGGCATTGTCGGTGACGTTCGCCGGCATGGACATCGGCACCCTGTCACAGCTGCCGCTGAGCGCCATGGCGCAGGCACTGCGGCCAGCCGCCGAAGGCCACTTCGACGCGCCCAAGGCCACGGCCACGCGCAGCCGAAGCGCCGGCCGCGTTGCCACCGCCAGGCGCGTGGCGGCCGGCGGCAACGCGCATGCCGGCGGCAGCGACGTACGCCGCACGCCGGATCTGTCTGAGGAGAAACGCATCGCCGCCCAGCGCATCGCGCATGATCTGGTCGAGCGGATCGGCACGCTGCAGTCGCTCGGCCTGGGTTATCTGTCGATGGATCGCGCCACTCCAACGTTGTCGCCGGGCGAGCTGCAGCGCCTGCGCCTGGCCACGCAGATCCGCTCCAGCCTGTTCGGCGTGGTGTACGTGCTGGATGAGCCGACTGCCGGCCTGCATCCGGCCGACGGCGAGGCCCTGTACGACGCACTGGCGCAGCTCAAGGCCGGCGGCAATACCTTGTTCGTGGTCGAGCATGATCTGGAGATGCTGCGCCGCGCGGACTGGCTGGTGGACGTCGGCCCGGGCGCAGGCCAGCACGGCGGCCAGGTGCTCTACAGCGGCCCCCCCGAAGGCCTGCGCGCCATCAAGGCCTCGGTGACCGCGCCGTATCTGTTCGAGGACGATCACGGACCACGCCGCACGCCGCGGGCGCCGTCCGGTTGGCTGGGCCTGCAGGGCATTCATCGCAACAATCTGCATGGCGTGGACGCGCGCTTTCCGCTGGGCGCGTTCACGGCGGTGACCGGCGTGTCCGGCTCGGGCAAGTCCAGCCTGGTCAGCCAGGCGTTGGTCGAGCTGGTCGGCGAACACCTGGGGCAGGAGCCGGTGATCGAGGAAAACGACAGCGAACTGCCGCAGCCCAGCCGCATCGAACGTACCCGCGGCCGGTTGAACGGCGCCAAGGCGATCAAGCGCCTGGTCAACGTCGACCAGAAGCCGATCGGGCGCACGCCGCGCTCCAACCTCGCCACCTATACGGGCCTGTTCGATCATGTGCGCAAGCTGTTCGCCGGCACGCGCGCGGCCAAGGCGCGCCGCTACAGCGTGGGTCGTTTCTCGTTCAACGTCGCCGCCGGGCGCTGCGAGACCTGCGAGGGCGAAGGCTTCGTCCATGTCGAGCTGCTGTTCATGCCCAGCGTCTACGCGCCATGCCCCACCTGTCATGGCCAGCGCTACAACGCCAAGACGCTGGAGGTGCAGTGGCACGGCCGCAACATCGCGCAGGTGCTGGCGATGACGGTGGAGGAGGCGTTGGCCTTCTTCGCCGACGAGCCGCCGGTGCAGCGCCCGCTGCAGCTGCTGCGGGATATCGGCCTCGGCTATCTGCGCCTGGGCCAGCCGGCGACGGAACTGTCCGGTGGCGAGGCGCAGCGCATCAAACTGGCCACCGAGCTGCAGCGCAGCCAGCACGGCAACAGCCTGTATGTGCTGGACGAGCCGACCACCGGCCTGCATCCGGCCGACGTGGACAAGTTGATGACGCAGCTGCACGGGCTGGTCGATGCGGGCAACACGGTCGTGGTGGTCGAGCATGACCTGCGCGTGGTCGCCGACGCGGACTGGGTGATCGATGTGGGACCGGGTGCGGGCGAAGAGGGCGGCCGGATCGTGGCCGAAGGCATCCCCGCGCAGGTCAGCCGTGCCGGGCAGGGCGCGACCGCGCGCTATCTGCGTCGCTGGTTCGGGTAAGCCGGCCGACAGCACAGAAACGTGCACGCGGGGACTGTGGATCGTCCCCGCGCTGCCGTCAGTGCCTCGCCCAGGCCTCGATCTCACCGGCCGCGAACGGCCCCAGCTTCTGTTTCACGATCCGTCCCTGCGCATCGACCAGCACCGAGTACGGCAGCAGGCCCTGCGCGTTGCCCAGCCGCACGCTGGCATCGGCCGGCCCGGGCGTCTCGAGCACGATCGGGTAGGTGACCGGAATGCGGGTCAGGAAATCGCGCACGCCCTCGGGCGTATCCAGCGCCAGCCCGAGCACCTGCACCCCGCCGGCGCCCTGGCCGGCGGCAAACGCGGTCAGCGCGGGCATTTCTTCCACGCACGGGCCGCACCAGCTGGCCCAGACGTTGATCAGCAGCGGTCGCCCGCGGAAGCGGGCCAGATCCACCGGTTGGCCGTGGAGATCGGGCAGGGTGACCGCCGGCAGTGGGTCGCCGGGCCGGGCCGGGGCCACCACCGGGCGCGGCGATGGCGGGGCGGAGGCCGGACCGGTCTCCTGTCCCGAGAACCACACGCCGGCGCCGATACCGAGCACGGCGGCGATCACGACCACCACGACCATCCGGCGTGGTGGCCGCGTCCTCATCGCGCGGTCCGCAGCAGGGCTTCTTCCACCAGCGCCTGGGTCAGCACGGTCGGCAGCACGGTCGGCGGTGCGCCGGGGCCGTAGACCACGTACAGCGGCACGCCGACGGCCTTGTGTTCATCCAGGAACGCGGTGATCTGCGGGTCGACATTGGTGTAGTCGCCGCGCATGTAGACCGCGTTGGTCCGGCGCAGGGTGTCGCGGAAGGCGTTGGTGCCGAGCACGGCGCGTTCGTTGGCCTTGCAGGTCACGCACCAGTCGGCGGTCATGTTGACGAACACCACGCGGTTGTCCTGGCGCAGGCGATCAAGCATCTGCGGCGAGTACTCGACCACGTTGTCGCTGGCCGGTTGTGCGGCCTTGGCCGGTGGATCCAGGCGGGTCACGCCCCAGATCGGATACAGCGCGCCGAGGATCAGCAGCGTGGCCAGCAGGCCGGCCACGCGCTGGCTGCGCCAGCGGCTGCGCTCGAACCACCACAGCGCCAGCGACAGGATCACCAGGCCGCCCAGCACCAGCGCCATCGCATCCACGCCGCGCTGCTTGCCCAGCACCCACAGCAGCCAGATCGCGGTGCCGTACATCGGGAAGGCCAGCACCAGCTTGAGGGTCTCCATCCACGCGCCCGGCCGCGGCAGGCGACGGGCCAGCGAGGGCACGAAGCCGATCAGTAGGAACGGCAGCGCCAGGCCCAGACCGAGTGCCAGGAACACCAGCATCGCCTGCAGGCCCGGGGCGGCGAAGGCATACGCCAGCGCCGGGCCCATGAACGGGGCCACGCACGGGCTGGCGACCACGCAGGCGAGCACGCCGGTGAAGAAATCACCCACCGGGCCGCTGCGCGAGGCCAGCGACTGGCCGACACCGCCCATGCTGCCGCCCAGGGTGAACACACCCGACAGGCTCAGGCCAACGGCGAACATCAGGTAGACCAGCGCGGCGATGAACCACGGGTGCTGCAGCTGGAAGCCCCAGCCTGCGGCCTGGCCAGCCGCACGCAGCGCGATCACCAGCGCGCCGATGGCAGCGAAGGCGACCAGCACGCCGGCGGTGTACCAGAGCGCATGGCTGCGCGCACGCTGGCGGCTCTCGCCGCTCTGCGCCACGCCCAGCACCTTCAGCGACAGGATCGGCAGCACGCACGGCATCAGGTTGAGGATCAGGCCACCGGCCACGGCGAACAGCAGCAGCACCAGCAGGTTGCCCGGCGCGGCCGCCGGGGCGACCGGCGGCGGCGTGCGCTGCGCGTTGTCCGCGCTCGCATCGGGCGTGGCGGCGGTGTCGCCCGGCACGGCCAGGGCAGGTTCGTTCGGCCGGATCAGCATCGGCTGGCTGCCGGCGTCGCCGCGGGCCGGGGCACGCTTGTCACGCGTGGGCAGCGGTGCGATGACCTCGGTCTTCTGCGCGACCTCATCGGCCTTGGCGTTGATCGTGCCTGCCGGGAGCGCCAGCTTTACCCGGCGCGTCATCGGCGGGTAGCAGATGCCGTCGGTCTGGCAGCCCTGGAAGGTGATCACCAGGGTGGCATCGGTGGCACCGGCGGTGCTGCGGCGCAGGGGCAGCGGCACGTCGATCTGGTCGAAATACACCGCCACATCGCCGAAGTGCTCATCGCGATGGGATTGGGCGGCCGGCCACTTCGGCTTGTCCGCGCGGATGCCCGGGGCGCCTTCCAGCGCCAGCGAGGTGCGGTCGCGATACAGGTAGTAACCCGGCGCGGGGGTGAAGCGCAGCAGCACGGTATTGCCATCGCCGACGATCGCATCGAAGCCGAACGCACGCTCGGATGGCAGCGGCAATGCCTGGGCGTTGCTGGTGCCCGGCAGGCGCAGCCCGGTGCCGGTGTTGCCGGCCAGCGGGTTGTTGAACGGGGAGGCGGCAGCGCCGGCGGCGACCGGCGTGGTGCTGGTCGCGGCGCTGCCACCGGCCGGCAGCTTCACCTGCAGCGTGCGCTTCTGCGGCGGGTAGCACACGCCCGCATCGGCGCAGCCCTGGTAGCGCACTTCCAGCGTGACGGTGTCGGTGCCGTCGGCGGCCTTGCCCGGCAGCACGCCGGTCAGGCGTTCGCGGTAGGTCTCCACCTCGCCGAAGAAATCATCGTGGTGCTTCTTGCCGGCGGGCAGCTGCAGCGCCTCGGCATCGAAGCCGGCAGCGGCCTTGACCGTGGTGCGATGGCGATACAGGTAATAGCCCGGGGCGATCTTCCAGCTGATCTCCACCCGGTCGCGATCACGCGCCTGTGCGGTGAGCCCGAAGGCCTCATCGACCGGGAGCAGGTCCTTTTCGCTGACCGCCCAGGCCGGCAGGGAGAGCACGAGCAACGCGCACAGCGCGGCAACACGACGAAACAGCGTCATCAATCACTTTCCTCACGGGTCTGGGCCCGAATCCAATCCAGGTACGCCGGCAGGCCGGCGCGGGTTTCGACCGCGATGCACTCAGGGAGTTCATACGGGTGCAGGGCCTGCACGCGCGCGATCGCGGCCTCCAGGCGGCTGCCGGTGGTCTTGATCAACAGTTGGACCTCATGGTCCTCGGTGACCTCGCCCTGCCAGCGGTAGGTCGAGTGCGCCCCGTCCAGGCGCGTGACGCAGGCCGCCAGGCGTTCGTCCACCAGCGCATGTGCCAGCCGCGTGGCGCAGGCCACGTCGGGGCAGGTGGTGAACAGCAGGAAGACGGGATCGGCGATCGACATGACCGCCGAGTATAGGACCGTGCGAGGCCAATGGTCCGACCGGCGCCGCGAGGGGGCGCCGGTCGGCCGGGCTCAGTTGGCCAGCTGGCAGGTGGCCGGCTGGGCCGAGGTGAACAGCGCCGGAGTGGCCCACTCCGGGTGGTCGATGAACGGATTGCGGTTGCCCTGGAAACTGAAGATGACCTCGTTGCGGGTGCGTTCTGCCGCGTCCGGCGGGTCGGACAGGTGCCAGTCGATCAGGGTCGAGAGCAGGCCCATGTAGGCCGGCGAGGCCGAGGTCTTGACGATCCGGCTGCGGTCGTCGGTCAGCTCCAGGTCCGGCTCGGACTGCCCGGTTTTGGCATCTTTACCGCCTTCATAACGGATCGCCATGTACATCACCGCACGCGCCATATCGCCCTTGCGGTGGCCCCACACTTCGAACGAGCCGCCATTGCCATCCGGCGTGCGCACCCAGTTGGACGTGCCGGGGTAGCCGCCGCTGCCGCCGCCGAATCCGTTGTTGGCTTCGGTCGCGCGTTCACCGCAGTTGCTGTCGCATTTGGCAAAGGGCTTGTTGCCGCGGTCCGCATTCCACTGCGCATCGGTCAGATACAGCATGTGGGTGTCGGTATAGGGCGCGTAGGGCAGGCCCTTGTCGCCGGTGGTGCTGGCAAAGCCCAGCGAGTTCGGCCAGGTGTGCTCGCGGTTGTAGGTCAGCCCGCTGCCGGTGCCCGCACGGCCGCTGACCTTGGTGTAGCTGCGGTTGCGGTAGGCATCGAGGATGTTGCCGCTGTTGTTGGGATCTTCGTCGGCGATCTCCAGGATGGTCCAGGTGCTGGTGCCCGAGCCGCTGTACGGATAGGCGGTGTGGCCCTTGATGGTTTCGTGCAGCGAGCAGCGCAGCTGGCTCGGGGTGGAGGTGTTGACCCTGGCGTAGTACTCCCCGGGCGTGCCGGGATTGCCCGGATCGGGCGTGGTGGCGGTGGCCACGGTGAAGGCGATGCGCGTATCGGCGGCCGGGCGCGCGCCCTGGGCATCCTTCACGCGGGTGGCGCGGATGTCGAAGCGGCAGGCTTCACCCGCCACCAGCGCCGTGTTGGTGGCCAGGGTGAAGCGGGTGCCGGTGGTCGGGTGGCTCAGCGCCACGGTGCCGGACTGGCCGCAGCTCAGCGCGAAGGCGCCGCTGGACAGCGTGACCGGCTCACTGAAGGTGACGCTGAGGTCGGCGGCGGCGGGGAAGGTGCTGGCGCCCTGCTCGGGGGTGGTGGCGGTGACCGAGGGCGCCGTGTTCGGGCCGGTCGGGCCGCCGCCGCTGAAGGTCTGCCCGTGGTTGCAGCCGCCGAAGGTCTGCGCGGCCGAGGCGGTCCAGGTGAAATGCGCGTACTGGCTGCCGGCACCGGTCAGCTGCAGGGAGGTCCCCGGCGCGGTGCCGTTGGTCTCGCTGACCGGGATGTTCTGGCTGGTCAGGCCCGCAGCGGGCCCCCCGGCGGCGGTGATGGTGCCCTCGTAGCTGAGGAACTGGACCACCCTGCCACTGGCATCGACCAGGGCGATGCCGTCGTTGGGACCGTTCTGGATCCCGTTGGTCGGGTAGCTGACCGTGGCCAGCCGCGCGCTGCCGCAGCTGGCGGTGCCGGCCGGGACTGCGTTCTCGGCGTAGACCGCGGCGGCCGCAGGGTTGCTGCCGTTGTAGAGGTAGAGCCGGTAGCCGGACAGGTCTTCACCGGCCGTGGCGACCACCTCGATCGCCTCGCCGACGTCCCCGGCGGGGGTGCTGTCGTCGTAATGCAGTTCATTGATGAATACATCGGCCCGGGCCGGGCTGGTGGCCAGCGCCAGCAGGCAGGCCAGGGATAGCGGCGTCAGCAACCTCATCTACGGCTCCTTGTGATTGGTCAGTGCCGCTCGAATCTACGCAATCCAGATGACACATCGATTGGACTGTCGTGTTCGACCTTTCGCATTGAGAACTGCGTCAAACATTCACATCCAGGGGCGGCCCGGCAAAAAAATCCGACCGGCTGCCCTTGAAAGGGGAGGGGCCAGCACCATCTCTGCTCTGTCCCGCACCGTCGGGTTTTTTCGTGAGCGTGGCTGGCAGTCGCCCTGTGCGAGTGCTAACATCGCCAGACTTTCCTAGACCAATCAACAACTTAAAAGGGTCTCACATGAGCATCAAGCCGCTTCATGACCGCGTCGTAGTCAAGCCGATCGAAGCCGACGAAATCTCGTCCGGCGGCATCGTGATTCCGGATTCCGCCAAGGAAAAGTCGACCAAGGGTGAAGTCGTGGCCGTCGGCCCGGGCAAGCCCCTGGACAACGGCAGCGTGCGCGCGCCGTCGCTGAAGGTCGGTGACAAGGTCATCTACGGCCAGTACGCCGGCAGCAGCTACAAGTCCGAAGGCGTCGAGTTCAAGGTCCTGCGCGAAGACGACATCCTCGCCATCGTCGGCTGAGTGGGCGTCGCCGGGCCTGGCCTGGCGCTGCCGGATGTTGCTTCGTTCCGTCATTCATGACGCCGGGCATGGCCCGGCTCTACATAAAAGGTAATCGCAATGGCTGCCAAAGATATTCGTTTCGGTGAAGATGCCCGCGCCCGCATGGTGCGCGGCGTCAACGTTCTCGCCAATGCCGTCAAGGCCACCCTGGGCCCGAAGGGCCGCAACGTCGTGCTCGAAAAGAGCTTCGGCGCGCCGACCATCACCAAGGACGGCGTCTCCGTCGCCAAGGAAATCGAACTGGCTGACAAGTTCGAGAACATGGGCGCGCAGATGGTGAAGGAAGTCGCGTCGCGCACCAACGATGACGCCGGCGACGGCACCACCACCGCCACCGTGCTGGCCCAGGCCCTGATCCGCGAAGGCGCCAAGGCCGTCGCGGCCGGCATGAACCCGATGGACCTCAAGCGCGGTATCGACAAGGCCGTGATCGCCGCCGTCGCCGAGCTGAAGAACATCTCCAAGCCGACCGCTGACGACAAGGCGATCGCCCAGGTCGGCACGATCTCGGCCAACTCGGACGAGTCGATCGGCAACATCATCGCCGAAGCGATGCGCCGCGTGACCAAGGAAGGCGTCATCACCGTTGAAGAAGGCTCGGGCCTGGACAACGAGCTGGACGTCGTCGAAGGCATGCAGTTCGACCGTGGCTACCTGTCCCCGTACTTCATCAACAACCAGCAGTCGCAGACCGCTGACCTGGACGATCCGTACGTGCTGCTGCACGACAAGAAGATCTCCAACGTGCGCGACCTGCTGCCCGTGCTGGAAGGCGTCGCCAAGGCCGGCAAGCCGCTGCTGATCATCGCCGAAGACATCGAAGGCGAAGCGCTGGCGACCCTGGTGGTCAACACCATCCGTGGCATCGTGAAGGTCGTGGCCGTCAAGGCTCCGGGCTTCGGCGATCGTCGCAAGGCGATGCTGGAAGACATGGCCGTGCTGACCGGCGGCACCGTGATCTCCGAGGAAATCGGTCTGTCGCTGGAAAAGGCGACGATCAAGGACCTGGGCCGCGCCAAGAAGGTGCAGGTCTCCAAGGAAAACACCACGATCATCGATGGCGCCGGCGAGAAGGCCAACATCGAAGCGCGTGTCACCCAGATCAAGACCCAGATCGAAGACACCTCGTCGGATTACGACCGCGAGAAGCTGCAGGAACGCGTGGCCAAGCTGGCCGGCGGCGTTGCCGTGATCAAGGTCGGCGCCTCGACCGAAATCGAAATGAAGGAAAAGAAGGATCGCGTCGACGACGCCCTGCACGCTACCCGTGCAGCCGTTGAAGAAGGCGTGGTCCCGGGCGGCGGCGTTGCGCTGGTCCGTGCGGTCACCGCGCTGAGCGGCCTGAAGGGTGCCAACGAAGACCAGAACCACGGCATCCAGATCGCCCTGCGCGCGATGGAAGCCCCGCTGCGCGAAATCGTGGCCAACGCTGGCGAAGAGCCGTCCGTGATCGTCAACAAGGTCAAGGAAGGCACCGGCAGCTTCGGCTACAACGCGGCCACCGGCGAATTCGGCGACATGCTGGAATTCGGCATCCTGGACCCGACCAAGGTGACCCGTTCGGCGCTGCAGAACGCTGCCTCGATCGCTGGCCTGATGATCACCACCGAAGCCATGGTTGCCGACGCCCCGAAGAAGGATGACGGCGCTGGCGCAGCTGGCGGCGGCATGGGCGGCATGGGTGGCATGGGCGGCATGGACTTCTGATGCAGAGGCCGGCCTTCGGTCGGCACGCATCGAAGCGGTAGGTGCCGCAAGTAACGGCGAATGCCGTTGCTAACGTCGCTTGCGACGGCCCGAAGGGTGCCCGCCCGAAGGGAGGGCATACCGTTGGTCGGTACCCGCCAAGCGCCAAAGCAGTACGAAAAACCCCGCCGTAAGGCGGGGTTTTTTTGTGCGTGCATCACGGGATCACAGCGCGCTGGTCGGCCCCTCGACTTCCTGCTGCAGCCAGCGCAGGAACGCCGCGATGGCCGGATTCTCTTCGGCCCAGGGCAGGGTGACAGCGTAGTACGCAAACCGCGTTGGCCACGGCTGATCCAGCACGACCGCCAGCCGCCCGCTGGCCACTTCGGATTCCACATACAGGTCACGCACCAGTGCGATGCCCTGGCCCGCTTCCGCGGCGCGGATCAGCAGCACGTCATCATCGAAGGCCGGACCACGCTCGATGCGTGGATCGGGCGGCAGGCCGAGCGCGCTGAACCACAGCGACCAGTCGCTGCGGTCCGAGTCCTGCAGCAGCGGGTACTGCAGGCAGTCCACGGCCGACCGGATCGGTGGGCCATCGGCAAGCAATGCCGGGCAGGCCACCGGCAACAGCACCGGCGCCGCGAGCGGGCGCGAGATCAGGCCGGGATACTCGCCGAGACCGTGGCGGATCGCGATGTCGATGCGGTCGCGACGCAGATCCGCCAGCGCCGACGACGCCTCCACGCGGACTTCGATCGCCGGGTGCTGTGCCGTGAAGCGCCCCAGCCGCGGCACCAGCCAGGAGGCGGCAAAGCTGGGCACGGTGCTGATCGTCAGTGTCTGCCGCGCGTGGATGGCATCCAGCATCGCCATGCTGTCCTGGATCTGATCGAACGCACGCAGCAGGGCAGGGTGCACCTGTGCGCCGGCCGGTGTGAGTGCGACGCCCTGCCGCGTGCGGGTGAACAGCTCAACGCCGGTGCGCGCCTGCAGCAGTTTGAGCTGCTGGCTGATCGCGCCCGGGGTCACGCCCATGACCGCGGCGGCGGCCTTGAGGCTGCCATGCCGTCCGGTTTCGACGAAAGCGCGGAGTGCGAGCAGGGGAAGAACGGCGCCCATGACCTTAGATTTTCTCTCTTGAGTGCGCAGGATAAATCGTTCTACAGCACGTGTTGGCGTGCGTAGCATCGTGATCATGTTGAACCGGTCGTGTTTAGTCCAGCTGCATCGGCAGAGCCCCGATGCCGCGACCACGTTCCTCCCGTCATCCATCGCCCGCCAAGGAGACCGCTGTGTCCCCCGCTTCGCTGCACCTGTACACCGACAGCTCGCCCAACGGCTTCAAGATCACCATCGCGCTGGAAGAACTCGGCATCCCTTACGTACTGCATCACGTGCGCATCGACGCCGATGAGCACCGCCATCCCGATTTTCTTCGGCTGCATCCGCACGGCCGCATTCCGGTGCTGGTCGACGAGGCAACGGATATCACGGTGTTCGAATCCGCCGCCATCCTGCTCTACCTGGCCGAGCAGAGCGGACGACTGTTGCCCCAGGCGCCCGGTGCGCGCTGGGAAGCGATCACCTGGTTGATGTTCCATGCCGCCAGCGTCGGTCCCATCCTGGGCCAGCGCGTGCACGCCGAGATCTTCGCCGAGGAGCGATATGCGCCTGCCATCGAACGTTATCGGCGCTTGAGCGCGGAGTTCTTCGCCACGCTGGACCAGCGCCTCACAGGCCGCACCTGGCTTGTAGGCGAGGAGTATTCCATCGCCGATATCGCCGGCTACGGATGGACCCACATCGCACAGCTCATCGGCGTCGACTTCAGCGCATACCCCCACCTGAGCGCGTGGCACGCGCGGATGTCGCAGCGGCCCGCGGTGCAGCGTGGCGTGCAGCTCCCCGAACCGGCCACCGGCCCCTGATCCAGGAATGACCACGATGAACCTGTTGACCGAAATCACGGCCACGCAGGCGCCGCTGACCGGTGCCTCCGCACCTGCCTTCGCCCGGCATGCCGGCTACCAGCGCATGTTCCGCGAAGGCGCACTGACGCTGGGCGTGTTCCTGCCGTTGCGCTTCTACCAGGGCGACATGCAGGTGCTGGCCGGCCAGGCCGATCTGGTCGCACAACTGGACCGCGACGGCTTCGCCGCGACCTGGGTACGTGACGTGCCGCTGTTCGATCCCCTGTTCGGCGACGCCGGGCAGGTGTTCGATCCCTTTACGTATCTGGCCTTCCTGGCCGCGCGCACGGAGCGACTGGCGCTGGCCACCGGCAGCGCGATCTTCCCGCTGCGGCACCCGATCGATCTGGCCAAGTCGGCCACCACCATCGACCAGCTGTCCGGTGGGCGGCTGGTGCTGGGCATCGCTTCCGGCGACCGCCCGGTGGAGTTCCCGGCGTACGGTCTGGAGCATGCCGGCCGCGGCCAGCGCTTCGCCGACTCGGTAGCGTACGTCAGGCAGTTGATGCAGGCCGGTCCGCTGCATATCGACTCGCCACTGGGCGCGCTGCAGGGTGTGGAGCTGTTGCCGAAGCCGGTGGCCGCTGCGATCCCGCTGCTGGTGACCGGCACCTCGCGGCAGACCTTGGACTGGGTGGGGCAGCACGCCGATGGCTGGCTCACCTATCCCGAGGCGACCCACCACGCAGGCGGGCCGCAGCGCCTGGCCGACAAGATCCGGGCGTGGCGCCGTCTGATCCCCGACGGTGGCTTCCGCCCGCACGTCACCAACGAGTGGCTGGATCTGGTCGAGGACCCGAACCATCCACGCACGCCGCTCAATGGCGGCTACACGTTGCAGACGGGGCGCAACGGGTTGATTGATCTGCTGGGCGAGTGGCAGCGCGCCGGCGTCAACCATGCTGCGCTGGGCATCCAGTTCTCACAGCGTCTGGCGGCCGAGGTGCTGCAGGAGCTGGCCGAGTACGTGCTGCCGCTGTTCCCCTCGCATGACGGACCCGTACCTGTGGGTGTCCGGTGGTAGTGAAGTGAGGGTGTCTCACTTTTCAGTTGGACGCTGAAGGCAAATGCGCGCTGCGCCTGCACTGATGTCCACTTGGCTGTCGAGCATCGCATCGGCGCCCAGGATCAGTGCCGGCTCGTCTTCCAACCCGATCGCCTTGAACACCGGCAGCGCACTGATCCGTACTTCGAACGCGGGGTGCTGCCACGTGCCGCCGCGCAATGCAGGCAGGGTATACAGCCAGCTTGGTTGAGGCTGTCCACCCAGGCCTTCCGTGCCCTTTTCGCGTGGTGTGACCCGGGGATCGCTGCCATCGGTACGCAGCCCCAACGCGCGTGCGGCGGCGGCATTGAGCACGGTCTGCGCTGCGCCGGTATCCACCACCGCGATGGCATCGATACCCGTGTCGCCCAACTGTGTGGTGATGAAGCCGAAGCCTTCCAGACCACGTCGTCGCGAAGGCAGTGCGTTGGCCTGGCAATGAGGCCCATCATCAAGCTGCCCCGCCGTCCACAACTGCAGCTCACTCGCGGCGAAATCCCACCGGGTGTCCCAGCGGCGCGTGAGGTCGTTGCCGAGGATGCCATCGACGGTGATCGCCTTGTCGGGATTGGAAAGGCGCGACAGGTCCGCGTGCATGCCGACGATCTTCAGCTTCACCGTGCCGATCGCCCAGTCGGTCTGCCGCATGCGGTTCGCCGTGGCGCTGCTGGAAGATGCGC
This sequence comes from Stenotrophomonas sp. TWI1183, assembly GCF_039673115.1. Lineage (NCBI taxonomy): Bacteria > Pseudomonadati > Pseudomonadota > Gammaproteobacteria > Lysobacterales > Lysobacteraceae > Stenotrophomonas > Stenotrophomonas sp. TWI1183. The sequence continues at coordinate 207,202 of NZ_JBDJKZ010000002.1, read as the reverse complement.
CGCGGATCTGCCCGGTGGTCGCGTCGTCGGTATTGTCCAGGCCGTAACGACGGGCGATGCGGCTGTCCACCAGGGTGGCACCTGCTGCGCTGTCGACCACGAAGCGCAACGGCTCGGCCTGGCCATCCAGACGCACGGCGACGCTGGGGTGCATGGCCTGCATCCACATCGGCAGGACATGTTCGGGTGCTGGGGCCGGCACCCCGATCGTGGCGGCAAGCAATGGGAGCAGGGCAGGATGCATGGGAGAACGCCGTAGGGAGGAACGGCTATTGATCCTCGCCGTCGTATCGCGGGAATGTCCGCGTTGATACCGTCCGGATACAGACCTGCCCGATACTGCCCGCATGAACAGCAGCCCCGAGATCGTCGTGGTCGACGATGACACCAGCATCCGTGATGCACTCGCCGAGTGCCTGGAGCGGCATGGCTTCCGTGTGCGCGTGGCCGCCGATGCGGTGGCGCTGGACCGCCTGCTGCAGGTCCATCGGCCCGACGCGATCATCCTCGATTGGATGATGCCCGGTGAGGACGGTCTGTCGGTCTGCAGGCGGCTGCAGGCACGTGCGATTCCGATCCTGATGCTGTCGGCGATGGGTGCCACGCCCGACCGCGTCATCGGCCTGGAAATGGGCGCTGACGACTACCTTGCCAAGCCGTTCGACCCGCGCGAACTCATCGCGCGCGTCCGCGCGCTGCTGCGCAGGCAAGAGAAGCTGCGGGGGCAGGCTGTTGCCGAACTGCGTTTTGCCGGTTGGCGGCTGGTGCCGGAGCAACGCCGCCTGCTCGCGCCCGATGGCGCCGAGGTGGTGCTGAGCCGGGGCGAGTTCGCCCTGCTGCAGGCCTTGGCCGAGCGACCCGGCCGAGTGCTTGATCGCGAACGGTTGATGCAGCTCACGCGCGGCGATGCGCACGACAGTGTCGATCGCGCGGTGGATCTGGCGATCAGCCGCCTGCGCCGCAAGTTGGCCCGTGCAGCGGCTGGCGGTGACGCACTCGTGCAGACGCTGCGCGGCGAGGGCTACCGGTTCGATGCGACGGTGGAAGCGCTGTGACCCGGCACTGGTCCACCACCACCTGGATCGTGATGCTGGCCGTGAGCAGCCTGCTGTTGGTCACGCTGGTCAGCCTTGCGGTGATCGGCTGGATGCCCCGGCCTGCGCCGCCCCAGATGCGGCTGGATCATGCTGTGCAGGTGCTGCGCGGTGAACGGGCGCCGGCGGCCGAGGGCATGCGGGTGACGCTGCGGGATGCGCCGCCCAGCGGTCATGCCAGTCCCTGGTTGACACAGTTGACCGCCCACCAGCTGGCGCTGCCTGTCGAGCATGTCAGGCTGGTCTGGAAAGGAGCGGGCAATGCGCCGGATATCAAGGTGTACTCCCGTGGTACCCCGGTGGACGCGCTGGCCGATCCAGAGGTGCTGCGTGCGCAGGGGCTGGCACTGGCGGCCCTGCAATGGCCGCTGTTCGAGCTTGGCGTGCAGCGCGCCGATGGCCGCTGGCAGGTGCTGGCCAGCGACCAGGGCGACGTGGTCGCGTGGCGGCGCCAGGTGCTGTTGGCGCTGCTCGGCGGCACGCTCCTGTTGGCGCCCCTGACGGCATGGGCGGCGCTCAGGATCGGCCGCCCGCTACGCCGGCTGGCCGATGCCGGCGCTGCCGTGACATTGCAATCCAGCACGCCGCTGCCCGACGACGGCCCACGCGATGTCCAGATGTTGGCCAAGGCCATCAATGCCGGTCGTGAACGTCTCCGTGACCAGGCGCAGGACATGACGCGCATGCTGGCCGCGGTCGCGCACGATCTGCGCACGCCATTGACCGGGCTGCGCCTGCGCGCCGAGTTCGCACCGCCTGCGCAGTCGGCGCGGATGGTGGCCGATATCGAACGCATGAACGCGATGATCGAACAGGTACTCGACTACGCCCGTGGCGAACTGGAGCCCGCCTCGATGCTGTCGCTGGACATGGCGGCACTGCTGGACGAGTGCGTGCAGTCTGCGCGCCTGCGTGGTGTGGACATCCACAGTGGCCTGACCGGGCCTCTGCCATGGCACGGTGACGCCCTCCTGCTCAGGCGCGCACTGGACAACCTCATCGACAACGCCGCGCGCTACGCCGGCACGGTGGAAGTGGAGGTGCACAACACGGGCGACGCGCTGTGGCTGGAGGTCGCCGACCGCGGGCCGGGTATCCCCGATGGCGAGAAAGCCCGGTTGCTGCAGCCTTTCCAGCGGCATGAAAGCTCGCGCAATCGCGCCACCGGCGGCACCGGTCTCGGGCTGGCGGTGGTCCAGGGCGCGGTTCGCCAGCACGGAGGTCAGCTCTGGCTGCTGGACAGGCCGGGCGGCGGGTTGGTCGTGCGGATGCAGCTGCCGGTGAAGTCGCCGCAGTAGGCATCGGTCTTCCTCCATGCGCTGGATGACGATATAGTTAGCCGCCGTACTATGTTGGATCCGCCTGCATGCTGGAAATCAAACACCAGGCTTTCCTGACCGAACTGGAGCGACGTGGCCAGCCGGACGCGGGTGAGTTGGCGTTGTGTTTCCAGGTGCTGTCGCTGGCCAGCGCGATCGATCAGGATTGCGCGAGTCGCCTTGCCCCGCTCGGCCTGAGCGAAGGACGTTTCGTGCTGCTGTTCCTGCTGCGTGGCGCCGACACCGCGCTCTCGCCCCACCAGTTGGCCGAGCGTGCCGGGGTGACCCGCGCCACCATCACCGGCCTGCTCGATGGGCTGGAGCGCGAGCAGCTGGTGAGCCGTCACAGTGATCCGGAGGACAAGCGGCGCATCCATGTGCAGTTGACCGCGGCAGGCCAGACCCTGGCCGCGCAGCTCTTCGACCAGCAGACGCACTGGATCGCCTCGCTGTTCGCCGACATCAGCCCCAGCGAGCGCCGCACGCTCGGCACGCTGCTGCAACGCGTGTGGTCGCGCACCGACGCGGGGCGCGCCGTATGAAACAACCCATCACCCGCGAGCGACGCGGGCAGCTGGATCGTGGTGAAACCGAAGCCACCCATCTGGCCGAAGTGCTGGCAGTGGACTTCGCCAAGCTCATGGCCAATGTCGCGCCCGGTCTGCCAGCCTCGGCGATCACCCCGATGCGCAACGCGGCCAAGCGCGGCATCACGCTGCGCATGCAGGGGGCCGCGACCCTGCTGCGCGTGCACGGACACGGTGACCACGCGCCGTGGTCGCGGCACACCAGCGACACCGTGCGTGGCTGGGCCTGCTATCTGATCGGCAGCGATCCCGCCTTGTCGCTGGAGCGCAAGTTGGATGCGCTGCGCCCGCTGGCCGATGACGCGCACTTCGGCGTGCGTGAGTGGGCGTGGCTGGCGGTACGTCCGCATGTGGTGGCCGAGCCGCTGCGCGTGCTGTCGCACCTGCACGACTGGACCACCGACGCCTCACCCAATGTGCGCCGGTTCGCCTGCGAAGCGCTGCGCCCGCGTGGCGTATGGGCGGCCCATATCACCCTCTTCAAACACGAGCCGCAGCACGCGCGGTCGCTGCTGCAGGCGCTGTGCCGTGATGCGTCGCGCTATGTGCAGGATTCGGTGGGCAACTGGCTCAACGACGCCGGCAAGACCCAGCCGGACTGGGTCCGTGCGCTGTGCGGCGAATGGCAGCAACAGCACGCCGACGATCCGGCCAACACCTACATCCGCAAGCGCGCGCTGCGCTCGCTCTGACCTCAAGGAATGCCATGTCGCACATGTTGATCGAGCTGTACACCGCCACCCCTGCCTGGACCGCGCTGGATCCGGTATCGCGCGGCGCGTTCTTCGCCCGCATCGGGGCCGGCATGCAGCACGTGGATCCGGCCCGGATCACCCCGGTGGCGATGGGCCGCATCGAACAGGACGTGCCGCACACCACGGCCGAGCAGTTCTATGCGGTGTGGCAGTGCGCCGAGCGGCTGGATGCCGATGCCCTGCTGGCGGCGATCGGCGCCACTGGCTGGCATGAGTATTTCACCACCACCCATGCGTTGGGTGCCGCAGGCAACCTGCAGCAGCACCTGGCCGAGCTGGCGGCGCTGCCGCGCGGGTGATCGGGCGCTGGGGCGGATGATGGCTGAACGCTCATCGCAGTTGCGAATGAAACAGTTGGCACCTCCAAACCCCTGTGTTATCAATACTCCCCAATGAACGCACGCCCCGCCAATTCCTACTTTTGGTATTACTTTCCGAAGCCACCGGCGGAGGAAGGCATGCGCTCACCCTGAAGAAACCTTCAGACGCATTCCCGAAAGCCGCCAGCGCACCTGGCGGCTTTTTTGTTGCCGCCGCGCTGGGGACCCCCACTTCCAAGGAGTTACCCCATGCCCCCCCATACCGACGACCTGCGCATCCGCAAAATCGAACCGTTGACCCCGCCGGCACAGCTGCTGGCGATGCTGCCCTGCGACGATGAAGCCTCCGATACGGTCAGCGCCTCGCGCGCGGCCCTGCACGAGATCCTGCACGGCCGTGATGATCGCCTCGCGGTAGTGATCGGCCCGTGCTCGATCCATGACCCGGTGGCCGCCATCGAATACGCACAGCGCCTCAAGCCGCTGCGCGATGCCTACGCCGACGAGCTGGAAATCGTCATGCGCGTGTACTTCGAGAAGCCCCGCACCACGGTCGGCTGGAAGGGCCTGATCAACGATCCGGACCTGGACGGCAGCTTCAACATCAACAAGGGCCTGCGCGTGGCGCGCGGTCTGCTGCGCGACATCAACAAGCTCGGCCTGCCGGCCGGCGTTGAATTCCTCGACGTGATCTCGCCGCAGTACATCGCCGACCTGGTCGCCTGGGGCGCGATCGGCGCGCGGACCACCGAAAGCCAGGTGCATCGCGAACTGGCTTCGGGGCTGTCCTGCCCGGTGGGGTTCAAGAACGGTACCGACGGCAACATCAAGATCGCTGCCGATGCGATTGGTGCGGCCTCCAATCCGCATCACTTCCTGTCGGTGACCAAGGAAGGCGGCACCGCCATCGTCGCCACCGCCGGCAACCCGGACTGCCACGTGATCCTGCGCGGCGGCAAGACGCCGAACTACGCTGCCGACCACGTTGAAGCGACCAGCCAGACCCTGGCCAGGTCGCACCTGGCCGCGCGCATCATGATCGATGCCAGCCACGCCAACAGCAGCAAGAATCCGGAGAACCAGCCGAAGGTCATCGCGGACATCAACGCCCAGCTGGCCAATGGCGAAGAGCGCGTCGTCGGTGTCATGGTGGAGAGCCATCTGGTGGCCGGCCGGCAGGACCTGGTCGACGGCCAGCCGCTGACCTACGGGCAGAGCATCACCGATGGCTGCATCGGCTGGGACAGCTCGCTGGCGGTGCTGGAAAGCCTGGCCGAGGCAGTGCGTGCGCGGCGGGCGGTGCGGATCAGCGAAGCGGCATAAGCGTGCGTTGATCCGGGGCAGAGCCACCCATGGGTGGCTGCGTACAGCGCCGCGGCGCTTCATGCAGATCATGCAGAAGCAGCCACGCATGGCGTGGCTCTACCCCTGGGGTGTCCCGCGTTCGATGATCACGCGGCACGCCTCAGCTTCGCCAACGCCAGATAGATCGCCGGCGTGGTGTACAGGGTCAGCCACTGGCTGACCAGCAGGCCGCCGACAATCGCGATGCCCAACGGCTGACGCATCTCCCAACCCTCACCGGTCGCCAGCATCAGCGGCAACGTGCCCAGCAGGGCCGCCACGCTGGTCATCAGGATCGGGCGGAACCGCAGCCGTGCCGCCTCGCAGATCGCGTCGTATGACGACAAGCCACGCTCGCGCTCGGCCGACAGTGCGAAGTCGATGATCAGGATGGTGTTCTTCATCACCACGCCCACCAGCAGGAACAGGCCGAGCAGCGAGATCAGGTTCAACTCGTTGCCGAACGCCATCAGCGCCAGCAATGCGCCCACGCCCGCCGAGGGCAGGGTGGAGAGGATCGCGAGTGGCTGCACGAAGCTCTCGTACAGCACGCCCAGCACCAGATACACCGCCAGCATCGCGCCGAGGATCAGCCACAGCTGGCGCTCGCGCAGCTTCTCGAAACCACCGGCCTCGCCACTGAGCCGCGCCTGCACATGGGTGGGCAGCATGATCCTGCCCATGGCCTGGTCCACCGCTTTCACCGCCTGGTCGAGGGTGACGCCGGGCGCCAGCGCGAACTCGATCCAGACCGAGGCGAACTGCTGGCTGTGATAGATCCGGTCCGGCGCCATGCCGTACGCCCACCGCGCGATGGACGACAGCGGCAGGCGCTGGCCGTCCTTGCCGATCACATGGATCTGCTCCAGCGTGGAGGGATCCTGGGTGTAGCGCGGGTCCAGCTCCATCACCACGCGGTACTGGTTGAGGGTGTCGTACAGCGTGGCGACCTGGCGCTGGCTGAAGGCGTTGTTGAGCACCGAGGCGATCATGCGCATGTCCACGCCCAGGCGGGCCGCGGCATCGCGGTCGATGTCGAGCACCACCTGGCGCATGCCTTCATCGCCCTTGGATTCCACATCGACCAGCTCGGGCAGGGCGCGCAGTGCATCGGCCACCCTGGGCGTCCATTGCCTGAGCGGCTCCAGTTCGCCGGAGAGCAGCTGGAACTCGTACTGGCCGCTGTCGCCGCTGCCTTCCAGCTTGATGTCCTGGTCCACCCACAGGAACATGCCGCCGCCCGGAATCTTCGGCATGTTGACGCGCAGGCGGTCGATCACCTGCTGGCTGGAGACCTTGCGCTCGGCCAGCGGCTTCATCTTGATCATGATGAAGGCGTTGTTGACCCCGCTGCGGCCGCCGATGTACCCGATGATGTCGCTGATCGCCGGGTCCGCCAGCAGCAGTTTGCGGTAGGCCTCGATCTTGGGCTGCATGACCTGGAACGAGAGGCCGTCGTCGCCGCGCGCGAAGCCACGCAGCTGGGCAGTGTCCTGCTTGGGCACGATGCCCTTGGGCACCTGCTGGAACAGCCACACGTTCAACGCGATCACGCCGGCGAACAGCAGCAGCGGCAGCGCGAGCCAGCGCAGCATCGTCTGCAGGCTGCCCACGTAGGCGCCGCGCAGGCGCTCGAACAGCGCGGTGCCTGCGCGCTGCAGTCCATTGCCGGGGCCGGGCCGTGCCTGACCGAGCAGGCGCGCGCACAGCATCGGGGTCAGGCTGAGCGAGACCAGCAGCGAGACGCCCATCGCTGCCACCAGGGTCAGCGAGAACTCGCGGAACAGCTTCTCGACGAAGTCATCCAGGAACAGGATCGAGATGAACACCACGGCCAGCGCGATGTTCATCGACAGCAGCGTGGCACCGACTTCACCCGCGCCGCGCAGCGCGGCGGTCATCGGCGAGGTGCCTTCCTCGCGATGGCGGGCGATGTTCTCCAGCACCACGATCGCATCGTCGACCACCAGCACCGCCGCCACGATCAGGGCCATCAGTGAGAGCGTGTTGAGCGAGAACCCGAGCAGGGCGATGATCGCCAGCGCGCCCAGCAGCGAGACCGGGATCGCCACGGTCGGCACCAGCGCTGCGCGCCAGTGGCCGAGGAAGGCCAGCACCACCAGCACCACGAGGGCGATCGCCAGCAGCAGGGTCAGTTCGGCCTCGCGCAGGGTGGCGCGGATCACCGGCGAGCGGTCCATCACCACCTGCATGTCGATGTTGGCCGGCAGCAGCGCCTGCAGCGTGTCCATCTGCGCCTGGATGGCGTCGACGGTCTCGATGATGTTGGCGTCCGGCTGGCGGCTGACGATCAGCAGCACCGCCGGGCGCTCGTTGTGGAAGCCGCTGGCGTAGCGGTCCTCGACCCCTTCGCTGATCCCGGCCACGTCCTCCAGGTAGACCGGGCGGCCATCGCGCATCGCCACGATCAGGCGGCGGTACTCGGCGGCGGTGCGCAGCTGCAGCGTGGCTTCCAGTTGCCACTGCCGGGCCTGGCTGGCCACCGTCCCCAGCGGCTTGAGCGCGTTGGCATTGCGGATCGCCGCGGCGATGTCGTCCAGCGCGATGCGATGGTGGTTCAGTGCATTGGGATCCAGCGACACGCGCACCGCCGGCAGCGAACTGCCGCCCACCTGCACCTCGCCGACGCCGGGAATCTGCGCCAGTTTCTGCGCGATCACGGTGGAGGCCACGTCGTAGATCTGCCCCGGCGAGAGGCTGTCCGAGCTCAACGCCAGCGCCATGATCGGCGCCTGCGAGGGATTCACCTTGCGGTACTGCGGCATGCCGGGCATGCCGCTGGGCAGCTGCGCGCGCGCCGCGTTGATCGCCGCCTGCACGTCGCGCGCGGCATCGTCCACGTTGCGGCCGAGCGCGAACTTCAATTCGACCTGGGTCGAGCCCTGGGTGCTGGCGGAGTCGATCCCGGTCAGCCCCGGGATGGTGCCCAAAGCACGTTCCAGCGGCGTGGCGACGTTGGCCGCCATCGATTCGGGGCTCGCGCCGGGCAGGCTGGCACTGACGTTGATCGCCGGGTAGTCGACCTGCGGCAGCGGCGCGACCGGCAGCAGGCGCAGCCCGAGCAGGCCGGCCAGCACCACCGCCACCGCCAGCAGCACGGTGGCGACCGGATGCTGGACGAACCAGCCGATCGCCCGCGACAGCGGACTCACGCCAGCGCCTCGCCAGCCTCGTCGGTCACCGGCGCGGGGCGCTGGCGGAAGCGGTCGAAGAACAGATAGATCACCGGCGTGGTGAACAGGGTCAGCACCTGGCTGACGATCAGCCCGCCGACCATGACCAGGCCCAGCGGCTGGCGCAGCTCCGCACCCGAGCCACTGGCGAACATCAGCGGGATCGCGCCGAACAACGCGGCCAGCGTGGTCATCAGGATCGGGCGGAAGCGCAGCAACGCGGCCTGATGGATGGCCTGACGCGGCGCCATGCCGTGCTCGCGCTCGGCCTCCAGCGCGAAGTCGATCATCATGATCGCGTTCTTCTTGACCAGCCCGATCAGCAGCACGATGCCGATCACCGCGATCAGGTCCAGGCTGCGCCCGCTGACCAGCAGGGCAAGCAACGCCCCCACCGTGGCCGAGGGCAGGGTGGAGAGGATGGTGATCGGGTGGATGAAGCTCTCATAGAGCACGCCCAGCACCAGGTACATCACCACCACCGCCGCCAGCACCAGCCACAAGGTGCTCGACAGCGACGCGCGGAACGCATCGGCCGCACCCTGCAGGCGCAGCTCCACGCTGGTCGGCAGTCCGATCGCCGCGCGTGCGCCCTCGATCGCCTCCACCGCTTCGCCCAGCGACGTCTCCTGGGCGAGATTGAACGAGAACGTCACCGCCGGGAACTGGCCGACGTGGTTGATCAGCAGCTGCGCGGGGCGCTGCTCGATCCGCGCGATGCCGCCCAGCGGCACCTGCCGCCCGTCCGGCCCGGTGACATGCAGGCGCGCGATCGCATCCGGGCCGAAGGCCACGTCCGGGCGCGCTTCCAGCACCACGCGGTACTGGTTGGCCTGGGTGAAGATGGTCGAGATCTGGCGCTGCCCGAACGCGTCGTACAGTGCGTCGGCGATGGTCTCCACGCTGATCCCCAGGCGCGCGGCAGCCACGCGGTCGATCACCACGTGCGCCTGCAGACCCTGGTTCTGCAGATCGCTGGCGACGTCGGCCAACGCCGGTGCCTCCTGCAGATGCGCGAGCAGGCGCGGTGTCCAGGTTTCCAGCTGCGCGATGTCCGGGCTGGTCAGGGTGAACTGGTACTGGGTCCGGCTGATCCGGTCCTCGATGCCCAGCTCCTGTACCGGCTGCAGGTACAGCTTGATGCCCGGCACGTGTGCCACGCGCTGCTGCAGCCGCGCGATGATCGCCTGCGCATCGGCGTCGCGCTGCGCGTGCGGTTTCAATTCGATCAGCAGGCGCCCGCTGTTGAGCGTTGCGTTGTTGCCATCCACGCCGATGAACGAGGACAGGCTGGCCACGTCCTCGTCGTCCAGCAACGCCGCCGACAGTGCCTGCTGGCGCTGCGACATCGCCTGGAAGGAGATCGACTGCGGTGCCTCGCTGATGCCCTGGATCAGCCCGGCATCCTGCACCGGGAAGAAACCCTTGGGCACCCACACGTACAACAGTGCTGTCAGCACCAGCGTGGCCACGGTCGCGGCCAGCATCAGCGGCTGGCGCTGCAGCACCCAGTGCAGCTGGCGGTCGTAGACCGCCACGACGCGGTCGAAGGGATCGCCCTGCTGCGCCGATTCGTGCCCGTCGGCATCGCGACGGGTGGCATGCCCGGCCTTGAGCAGGCGCGCGCACATCATCGGCGTCAGCGTCAGCGAGACCAGCAACGAGATGCCGATCGCCACCGCCAAGGTGATCGCGAACTCATGGAACAGCTTGCCGACCACGTCGGCCATGAACAGCAGCGGGATCAACACCGCGATCAGCGACAGGGTCAGCGAGATCAGGGTGAAGCCGATCTGCCTGGCGCCCTTGAGCGCCGCCTGCATCGGCGTGGCGCCGCGCTCCAGGTGGCGGGCGATGTTCTCCAGCATCACGATCGCATCGTCCACCACGAAACCGGTGGCGATGGTCAGCGCCATCAGGGTGAGGTTGTTGAGCGAGAAGCCGGCCAGCAGCATCACCCCGAACGTGCCGACCAGCGACAGCGGTACCGCGATGCTGGGAATGATCGTGGCCGGGATGTTGCGCAGGAACACGAAGGTGACCATCACCACCAGTGCGATCGCGATCAGCAGCTCGTGCTGCACGCCGCGGATCGAGGCGCGGATCGATTCGGTGCGATCGCTCAGGATGGCCACATCCACACCGGCCGGCAGCGAGGCCTGCAGCTGCGGCAGCAGCGCACGCACCTGGTCGACCACGGCGATCACGTTCGCGCCGGGCTGGCGCTGGATGTTGATCAGCACGGCCGGGGTGGTGCCCGACCACGCGGCCAGCTGGCGGTTCTCGGCGCCGTCCTCGATGGTGGCGACGTCGCCCAGGCGCAGCGGTGCGCCGTCCTTCCAGGCCAGGATCAGGGCACGGTACTCGGCCACCGAGCGCATCTGGTCGTTGGCATCGAGCATGATCGCGCGGGTCGGACCGTCGAAGCTGCCCTTGGGCATGTTGACGTTGGCCGTGCCGATCGCGGTGCGGATGCTGGCCATGCTCAGGCCGTTGGCGGCCAGCGCGGACGGATTGACCTGGATGCGGACCGCCGGACGCTGACCGCCGGCCAGGCTGACCAGGCCGACGCCGGGCAGCTGCGAGAGCCGCTGCGCCATGCGCGTATCGACCAGATCGTGCACCTGTGGCAGCGAGAGCCCCTGCGAGGTCACCGCCAGGGTCAGGATCGGGGTGTCGGCGGGATTGACCTTGCGATACACCGGTGGCACTGGCAGATCGTCAGGCAGGAAGCTGTCGGCGGCGTTGATCGCGGCCTGCACTTCCTGTTCGGCCACGCCGAGCGCGACCTCCAGCGAGAACTGCAGGGTGATCACCGACGCCCCGCCGGAGCTGGTCGAGGACATCTGTTTCAGGCCGGGAATCTGCCCGAGCTGGCGTTCCAGCGGCGCAGTGACCGCGCTGGTGGTGACCTCCGGGCTGGCGCCGGGATACAGCGTGGTGATCTGGATGATCGGGTAATCGACCTGCGGCAGCGCCGCGACCGGCAGCAGGCGGTAGGCCATCACGCCGGACAGCAGCAGCGCCACCATCAGCAGCGTGGTCGCGACCGGGCGCTCGATGAAGGGACGCGAGAGGTTCATGCGCCGGTCCGCGGCGGGTCCTGCTCCACCACCTCGACCTTGGCGCCATCGCGCAGGCCGTCGATGCCTTCCACCACCACGCGCTCGCCGGCTTTGAGTCCTTCGCGCACCGAGACGCGCTCGCCATCGGCCGGGCCGAGCACCACGTTGCGCAGGTGCGAGGTGGCATCGGCGGCGATCACGTAGACGTAGCTGCCCTTGCTGCCGAACTGCACGGCCGCGTTCGGAATGACCACCGCATCGCTGCTGCTGACCTGCAGGCGCACGTTGACGAACTGGTTGGGGAACAGCGACTCATCGGCATTGGCGAACTGCGCGCGCAGCTTCAGCGTGCCGGTGGCGGTGTCGATGCGGTTGTCCAGGCTGGAGAGCACGCCGTCGCCGAGCGCGGTGCGCTCTTCGCGGTCCCAGGCTTCCACGGTCAGCTGCGGATTCGCGCGTGCCGCGGCGACCACCGCCGGCAGGTCCGACTCGGGCACGGTGAACAGCACGCTGATCGGGATGGTCTGGGTGATGGTGGCCAGTGGTTCGGTATCGCCATTGCGGACCAGGTTGCCGACGTCCACGTTGCGCAGGCCCATGCGCCCGGCCACCGGCGCGGTGATGCGGGTGTACTGCAGTTGCAGGCGCGCTTCATCCACGGCCGCCTGGTCGGTCTGGCGACGGCCCTGCAATTGGCGCACCTTGCTCTGCTGATCACTCAGGTCCTGCGCGGAGACGAAGTGTTTGCTCTGCAGTTCCGTGAAGCGCTTGAGCTGGCTCTCGGCGTTGTCGAGCTCGGCCAGGTTCTGCTGCTGGGTGCCCAGCGCACGCGACAGCTGTACCTGGAACGGGCGCGGATCGATCTCGGCCAGCAGCTCGCCGGCCTTGACGTGCTGGCCCTCGGAGAACGCCAGCCGCAGCAGCTCGCCATCCACGCGGCTGCGGATGCCCACCGTATGCAGCGGCGTCACCGTACCGAGCGCCTTCAGGCGCACCACGAGGTCTTCCTGCGTTGCGGTGGCCACGCGTACCGGGGTGGCGGTGCTCGCAGGCGCGGCCTCGGCGGTCGGCGCGGGCGACAACACCCGCCAGGCGATCACGGCGGCGGCCAGTACGGCCACGACCAACAGCGGTTTGAACAGACGACGGGAACGCGAGGGGAGCGGGGCAGACATGGGGCATCCTGCGCGTACGCCACACGGCGAACGCGTCCATGGTTTACCGGCCCGTGGGGGCAGGCGGGGCGAAGTGGGGTTGTCTGGCGGGGCCGCTGGTCGAATGCCGCAGCGTGGCTGGATACCGACCCGGGAGGGGCGGGGGCGTCATGGTACCGCGTGTGGGTGCCTGCACTCACATGCCCTTGGTCATGGGGCGGGGCAGGGCCCGGGTGGATGACCAACGGTCGGGTGCTACCGGTGCATTGAACGTTCCGTTCAATGCACCTCGTCGCGGTACACGAACTTCGGCATTTCCCATTTGAAGTGGATCGCCAGCAGGCGGAACAGGAAACCGCCGCCCAGGCACCACAGCGTCGCCGCGTTGAGCGACACGCCGAGTTCCAGCAGCGCCAGGTACGCCGCACCGGTGAGCAGGGTGATCACCGCATACAGTTCTTTCTGGAAGATCAGCGGCACCTCGTTGCACAGCACATCGCGCAGCACGCCGCCGAACGCACCGGTGAGCATGCCGGCGATCAGGATGATCGGCACGGTGTGCCCGCCCTCGCGTGCGACCGCGCAGCCGATCAGGGTGAAGGCGATCAGTCCCAGCCCATCGAGCACCAGGAAGGTCCGGCGGAAATGATGCATCCAGCGGGCGACCCAGGTGGCGATCAGTGCCGCGCAGATGGTGAAGCCCAGGTATTCCGGATGTTTCACCCAGCCCAGCGGGTAGTGACCGAGCACGATGTCGCGCAGCGAGCCGCCACCGAGCGCGGTGACGCAGGCGATGATGACCACGCCGAACAGGTCCATGCGGCGCCGGCCGGCCGACAGCGCGCCGGTCATGGCTTCGGCCGAGATGGCGATGAGGTAGATCAGGGAGAGCAGCATGGGGAGGGGCTCCGGGGACACGGCAGGCGGGGACGGAAACGCGCACGCGTCACGCCAGCGCTGCTGCACTGTCGTGGGTGGGATTCCGTTGCCGCTCCCGCTGTCCTTTTGCCTGAGAGTTCGGTGGCCAAGGCCACGTGCCCCTTCGGCGGGTCATTGAAGACCTCTCTCCAGATCGGCGTGTCGGATGCATGGTTGGTGGCTGTGCAGCCACCGGCCTGAGCGATTATGGGAGCCTGCGCCTTCGGCGGGCGCCAGCGCGGCGCCTCTCTCCTGCATCCGGGGCGGATTCTAGCAGCCGCCGGGCCTGCACCGGGCGATAATCCCGGTATGCCCGCTGAACCCGCCCTCTGGTACCTGTACCTGCTTGAATGCCGCAACGGCAGCTATTACGCCGGCATCAGCAACGACGTGGACGCGCGCTTCCAGGCCCATCTGGCCGGAAAAGGGGCGAAGTACACGCGGGCCAACCCGCCGGTGAAGGTGCTGGCGATGCGTGCCTACCCGGACCGCGCGGCGGCCTCGAAGGCCGAGTGGCAGCTCAAGCGGCAACCGCGGGAGCGCAAGCTGGCATGGCTGGCGCTGCCTGATTCCACGTAGCTCCGCGCGCGGGTTGTTCGGGGCTCCGCTGGCGGCATACCATCGAGCATCGTTCGTTGATCCGCTTGCCCAAGCCCTGGAGTGCCATGTCCCGCGATCTGTCGTTGTACCCGGAAGATGAGAATGGCGATGTGCTCTGGAACATGCTGCAGGACGGCGACGATCTGACGATTCCGCGCGAGGTGGATTTCGCGTTGATCTTCCCGACCCAGGACGTGGCGATCGCCTTCGCCGTGCACCTGCTCAAGAACGACCAGAAGGTGTCCTTCGCCGCGTACGAGGGCAACGATGAGTTCCCGTGGCAGGTGGTGGTGCATCCGCTGATGCTGCCGACGCACCAGAACATCTCGGGCTTCGAAGGTCTGCTGGCCAGCGAGGCGGTCTCCTACAGCGGCCAGGTCGACGGCTGGGGATGCCTGTCCCAAGGGTGAGCCACCGCAACGCTGCGTGATCCATTCGAAGGTCCGCCTGCCGGAGAGAATCGATGTCGACGTTGTCCCTGATGCTCGCGGTTGCCACGGCCGCCACACCGGCTGTCCATGGTCCTGATCCGGCCACGGTGGCCGCCATCGAAGCGACCTGTTTCGATTATGTGGATGGGCAGCTGGAAGGAAATCCCGAGCGCGTGGCGCGCTCGCTGCACCCGGACCTGGCCAAGCGCGCGATCCTGGGCGATACGCCGGACGAGCGGCTTGGCCTGCGCCGGATGTCGAAAGAGGAACTGGTCGGGTTGACCAGGGCCGGCGCGCTGAAGACGCCGAAGGCCGCGTGGAACCGGCAGTGCAAGGTGCTCGATGTCGTTGGCAACGCCGCCTCGGTGCGGCTGGAAACCCCGTGGTTCGTGGATTACTTCCACATGGGGCGGTTCGGCGAGCGCTGGGTGATCGTCAACGCGCTGTGGTACAGCAAGCCGAAGTGAACGATGGCAGCCAGGCACGGCCGGCTGCCACTGTTGCGGCACGGACGATCAGGGCGTCGGCGGTCGTTTCGGCCGGCGATCATCCTGCGCATCACCGAAGATGATCCGCGCGCTGCGCTGGTAGCTCCAGTACGCCACCGCCCAGTTCAGCAGGACCACGACGCGGTTGCGGAAGCCGATCAGGAAGAACACGTGCGCGGCCAGCCAGAACCACCAGGCCAGCACGCCGGAGAGCTGCAGGCGGCCGAGGTGGACGATCGCGGCCATGCGGCCGATGGTCGCCAGGTTGCCGAAGTCCTGGTAGTTGAACGGGCCCGGCGCAGGCTTGCCAGCCAGCCGTGCCTGGATCGTGGTCGCCACGTGCTTGCCCATCTGCTTGGCCGCTGGCGCGACGCCGGGCACCGGCTTGCCGTCGGCCTGGGTCAGTGCGGCGAGGTCGCCGGCGACGAAGATCTCCGGGTGGCCGTCCAGCGTGAGATCGGGCTGCACCGGCACGCGGCCGGCGCGATCCAGTGGGACGTCCAGCGTACGCGCCAGCGGTGAGGCGGCGACACCCGCGGCCCAGACCACGGTACGAGCCTCGACGAAGCGGTCGCCGAGCTGGAAGCCTTCGGCATTGATGTCGCTGACGGGGGTGCCGGTGAGCACTTCCACGCCCAGCTTCTCCAGCTGCCGACGCGCCTTGAGCGAGAGCACTTCGGGGAACGTCGACAGCACGCGCGGGCCGGCCTCGACCAGGCGGACCTTGGCCGAGGCGGGATCGATATGGCGGAACTCATTGCGCAGCGTGTGCCGTGCAATCTCGGCCAGGGTGCCGGCCAGTTCCACGCCGGTGGGGCCACCGCCGACCACGGCGAAACTGAGCCACGCCGCCTTGCGCGCGGGATCGGGTTCGGCCTCGGCGCGCTCGAAGGCGAGCAGCAGCTTGCGGCGCAGTGCGATGGCATCATCCAGCGTCTTCAGGCCCGGCGCATCGGCGGCCCATTCGTCGTGGCCGAAATACGCGTGGGTGGCGCCGGTGCACAGCATCAGGGTGTCGTAGGCGATCTGCGTGCCATCGGCCAGGGTCGCGGTGCGCGCCGCCTTGTCGATGTCGGTCACTTCGCCCAGCCGCACTTCAACGTTGCGCTGGTCGCCGAGGATGTGACGCAGCGGCGCGGCGATATCCGGGGCCGACAGGCCCGCCGTGGCCACCTGGTAAAGCAGGGGCTGGAACAGATGGTGGTTGCGACGGTCCACCAGGGTGATGCGCACGTGCGCCGAGGCGAGGGCACGGGTGGCCCAGAGGCCGGCAAAACCACCACCGATGATGAGCAGGTGGGGCGTGGGATCGCGGGTCATGCTTCACTCCTTGGCGGGCGCCGGAGGGGGGCGGCGCAGGTCGTCTCGTGATGCGGCCCATGGTCGCACGTGAAGCGCGATGTTCACGTCGATGGCCGATACTGGGTTCAGGGGCCATCGCGCTTGCCCGATGGCCGATCCGATCCCACGCTGGAGACCGAGATGTCCGAACCGGAAAAGCGCATCGCCCTGCTGATCGATGCCGACAACGCGCCCTCGTCCAAGATCGATGCGGTGCTGGCCGAAGTCGCCCGCTACGGCGTGGCCAATGTCCGCCGCGCCTACGGCAACTGGAAGAGCCCGCGCCTGAAAGGGTGGGAATCGGTGTTGCACGAATACGCGATCCGCCCGATCCAGCAGTTCGCCTACAGCCGCGGCAAGAACGCCTCGGACATGGCGATGGTGATCGACGCGATGGACATGCTGTACGCCCGCAATCTGGACGGCTTCGCGATCGTCTCCAGCGACGCGGATTTCACCCCGCTGGTGATGCGCCTGCTGACCGACGGGGTCAAGGTATATGGCTTCGGCGAGAAGAAAACGCCGGAGCCGTTCGTCAACGCCTGCTCGAAGTTCACCTACATCGAAGCCCTGGGTCAGCCGCATGCGGCCGATCAGGAGGTGGAGCAGGACAACGAGGAAACCCGCCCGCGCAAGAGTGGCCCGGAGCTGCGCAACGACACCCGGCTGGTGCAGATGCTGCGGCGCGCGGTGACCTCGGCCGAAGCCGAGGATGGCTGGTCGCACCTGGGCCCGGTCGGCAGCCAGATCGGCAACCAGGCTTCGTTCGATTCGCGCAATTACGGGTACGGCAAACTCAGTGATCTGCTGGCCGCGACCGGCCTGTTCGAGATGAAGAAGGACGGCAAATCGACCTATGTGCGCGCGCTGCCCAAGAAGAGTGCGGCGAAGGCGGCGAAGTAACGGCGTGCGGTTGGGCGTATCGTAGCGGCACCGCGCGACCCCGGTGCCGCGCATCGCCCGATACGAGAGTCCGACCATGCTGAAAATCTGGGGCCGTCGCAATTCCAGCAACGTGCGCAAAGTGCTGTGGTGTGCCGAGGAGATCGGGGCGCCGTACGAGTCGATCGAGGTCGGCGGTGCATTCGGTGGCACGCAGTCGCCGGAATACCGTGCGATGAATCCCAACGGGCTGGTGCCGGTGATCGAAGACCACGGCCTGCCGCTGTGGGAGTCCAACACGATCGTGCGCTATCTCTCCGCGCGCTACGCGCTGGGCACCTTGTACCCGGAAGACGTGGTGGCGCGCGCACAGTCGGAGAAGTGGATGGACTGGACCACCTCGACCTTCGCCGGGGTGTTCCGCGATCTGTTCTGGGGCACGCTGCGGACGGCCCCGGCCGACCGTGACGAGGCCCGTATCGCGGCGGCGCTGGTGCGCTCCGGCGAGCTGCTGGCGATGGCCGATGACGCGCTGTCGCGGCAGCCGTATCTGTCCGGCGAGCAGTTCGCGATGGGCGATATCCCGCTGGGCGCCTTCATCTATGCCTGGTTCGAGATGCCGATCCAGCGCCCGGACCTGCCGCATCTGGCGGCGTGGTACGAGCGGTTGAAGCAGCGGCCGGCGTATCAGCGTGGGGTCATGACGGCGTTGACCTGATCGGGTTGCCGGCCTAATACAGATCCATCGGATCCACATCCAGCGACCAGCGCACCTTGCGTGCCTGGGGCAGCGCGGAGATCTGCGGCGTCACCTGATCCAGCACGCCATGCAGTGGACGCCGGGCGGGTGAGGACAACAGCAGCTGGGTGCGCTGGTAGCCGGCACGGCGGGGCATCGGTGCCGGCATCGGGCCGTAGCGTTCCACGGCGGCATCGTCGGGAATCAGGGCACGCACGGCACTCAGCATCGCGTTGGCATGCTCCACCTGTTGTGCTTCGGCACGCAGCAGCGCGAGATGCGCGAACGGTGGAAAACCGGCCGCTTCGCGCTGCTGCAGTTCGGCCTCGGCGAAGGCGTGGTAGCCGCCGTTGACCAGCGTCTCCAGCAGGGGATGCCCGGGGTGATGCGTCTGCAGCCACACCTCGCCGGCATCGACCGCGCGC
Organism: Stenotrophomonas sp. TWI1183; assembly: GCF_039673115.1. Classification (NCBI taxonomy): domain Bacteria; kingdom Pseudomonadati; phylum Pseudomonadota; class Gammaproteobacteria; order Lysobacterales; family Lysobacteraceae; genus Stenotrophomonas; species Stenotrophomonas sp. TWI1183. The sequence continues at coordinate 188,546 of NZ_JBDJKZ010000002.1, read as the reverse complement.
CCGGCGCGGCCAGCGACCTGGATCAGCTGCTGCGCGAGTTTTTCGCTGGCGCGGAAGTCGGCCGAGAACAGGCCTTCATCGATCCCCACCACCACCACCAGGGTCAGCTTCGGCAGGTCGTGGCCCTTGGCCAGGATCTGCGTGCCGACCAGGATGCCCGCGCGATCGCCGAGCGAGGCCAGCTGGGTTTCCAGCGCATCGCGCTTGCCGGTGGTGCCGCGGTCGATGCGGATCACCGGGAAGTCCGGGAAGGCTTCGACCAGGTGTTCTTCCAGCCGTTCGGTCCCGATGCCCTGCGGCTGCAGCGCGAGGCTGCCGCAGTCCGGGCACGCCAGCGGCGCGGACTGGCGTGCGCCACAGTGGTGGCACTGCAGGCGGCGGCCGCCGGCGTGCACGGTCATCGGCGCATCGCAGCGCTGGCACGGTGCGGTCCAGCCGCAGTCGTGGCAGAGCAGCACGGGGGCATAGCCGCGGCGGTTCTTGAAGACGAGCACCTGGTGCCCGGCCTGCAGGTGCTGGGTGATGCCGGCCAGTACTTCCGGCGAGAGCCCATCGCGCAGCGGCCGTTTGCGCACGTCGAGCACGCGGACTACCGGCGGACGCGCCGCGCCCGCGCGCTGCTTCAGGCGCAGGTGGGTGTACCGCCCGGCCTGCGCGTTGTGCAGCGATTCCAGTGACGGCGTGGCGCTGCCGAGCACCACCGCCACGTCCAGCGCCTTGGCGCGTACCAGCGCGAAATCACGCGCGTGGTAGCGGATGCCGTCCTGCTGTTTGTAGCTGCCGTCGTGCTCCTCGTCGATGACGATCAGGCCCGCATTCGGCAGCGGGGTGAACACCGCCGAGCGCGTGCCGACGATGACCTGTGCTTCGCCCCGCGCGGCGGCCGCCCAGACGCGGGCACGCTCGTTGTCGTTCAGGCCCGAGTGCAGCACATGCACCGGAATGCCCAGGCGGTTGCGGAAGCGCGACAGCGTCTGCGGGGTCAGCCCGATCTCCGGCACCAGCACCAGCGCCTGCTTGCCCCGCGCCAGGCAGGCGACGATCGCCTGCAGGTAGACCTCGGTCTTGCCGCTGCCGGTCACGCCATCGAGCAGGTAGGCGGCAAAACCGTCGGCGGCGGTGATCGCGGCGATCGCGTCGGCCTGCTCGGCATTCGGGGCAGGGCCGCTGGCCGGGGATGCCACGGCCGGCGCGTGCGCCAGCGCGATCCGTTCGACGAGACCGCGCTTGGCCAGCGACCGGGCAGCGCTGCGCCAGTCGTCCATCAACGTATCCAGCCGGTCTTCGTTCACCACGCCCTCGGCCAGGCATTCGGCCAGGCGCTGCGGGCGGGTACCGCTGCGCAGCCTGGGCTGCGGGTCGCGGCCAGCGTCCGTCAACTGCCAGCCCCACTGATGGGTATCCGGCACGGCCTCCCCGCGCCGCAGCGGGCCAGGCAGGGCGGTGCTGACCACTTCGCCCAGGGGGGCATGGGTGTAGCGCGCGAGCCACTGCAGCGAGCGCCACAGCTCGCCGGTGACCAGCGGCGTGGTGTCGATCCACTCGATCGCCGCGCGCAGGCTGCCGGGGTCCTCCACCTGGCCGATCCCCGCCACCACCCCGACCAGTTCCCGGGAGCCGAACGGCACCCGGACCCGCTGCCCGGTCATCGCCGGATCCGGGGCCGGGCCGGGCGGCGGGGCGTAGTCGAACAAGTGCGGCAGCGGCACCGGGAGGGCGACGCGCAGGGTCGAAGACGAGGAGGTCATCGGGTCAGTGTAGCGGGCGGCGGCGGACCCGATCACGCCCATTCAGCGTCTCAACGGGGTGCGCGCCGAATCATAAATCCCACCTAAATATCCGAGTTGATTGGAGATTCAGGCTTATCCACATCTTCTGTGGATAAGTCTGTGTGCCATTGCGTATGTGACCGCCCTGCGTCAGGAACTTCCGACGTTCTTCTCAGGTTGGTCAAAAAATAGCCAAGCGACAATGATCAATGAAAACAACAAGATAGCTGTGAAACAAAGTTGAAACAGACTTGACGCGGGGCTCACGTGTGGTTCTACCCCGGTTTTCCGTGGTGCTGTGCACAACCTTTTGCACCGGAAGGCTTTGCGGACCGTGGCCGCTCACAGGAAATGAACATCCGCGCGCCGCTGGAGTGACGCAATCGCTATCATTTCCACACAATGATGGAGTTGCTATGACGGCTGCGCCCGCCCCTGTTTCCTCTACCGCAGCCGGCGCGCTGTCGGCGTTTCTCCGTGGCGTTGAACGCCGCGCCCTGGTCGTGGCCGAGCTGCAGTGCGGCGACCCGACCGTCGCCGAGCAGGCCCTGGTCGCGGTCATGCGGGCGTTTGCCGGGATCGCCAGCGACCTGCCCATGGTCCAGTGGCCGGAGCGGTTCTGGTCGCTGCTGGTGCACCGCGCGCCGCTGCGCGCGCCGACCGCAGGCCGTTGGCCGTCGCCGCTGGAACATCTGGCTGGCCTGACCCCGCCGGCGCGGCTCGCGTTCCTGCTGCGGATCGGCGGCGGTCTGGACGAAGCGGCGGCCGCACAGATCCTGGATCTGCCGATGGCCGATTACCAGCACGCCCTGGCCGATGCCTGCCCCCGCGATGCCCATGGCAACCCGGATGCCGCCGGCTGGCGCGCTCTGGCCGAGCAGGTCCAGCTGCGCATTCGCGATCTGCCCGCCAGCCGGCTGCAGCGCCTGCAGCAACCGGTCGCGGCGCCGGCCAGCCAGCAGCCGGATGCCGCTTCCTGGCGCACCCCGGTCAAGTCCGATGCGCCCGCCCAGCGCCGACCGGTCAGGCGCCCGCGTGGCCGTCGCTTCCCGTGGAAGGGCGTGCTGATCGTGGCCGTCACCGCCGGTGTGCTGCTTGGCGGCGCGGCGTGGTGGAAACACGCGCGCCAGGCCGGCGGGCCCGAGGTGGCGACCCCCGAAGGCGCGGTTGCCGATGCGGGGCCGGTCACCGTGGAAGCGTTGCCTGCCGACGACCTGCCGACCGTGGCCCCGACCGCGTCGCCGTACGCTGCCAGCGATGCGGCAATGCTGGCCGATCCGGACCTGCCGACCGCCCGCGATGCCGATCTGTACGCGTGGTTCGCCGCCGGGGGCCCCGTCCCGGTTGACGAATCCCAGGCCCAGCCCAGCCGCCCCGAACCCGCTACCGCCGGCCTGGAGACGGCTGCCGCCGATGAGTAAGCCTGCCTTGCTGCTGATCGCCCTGGGGCTGTCGAGCGCCGCCAGCGCCGCCCCCAACCGGGTCGAGGTTCCCCTCGCCGTGCCCGCGCCGACCCCTGCCACCGCGCCGGCCACCGCGCCGGCCATCCCGGCGACCCCGGCGGCGCTGGACCCGGCCCAGCTGCGCGAGCTGCGCAGCCGCTATGCCGCCTGGCAGGCCATGGGCGAAAGCGAACGTGCCCGCGTCCGTGCCGCCGCGGCGCGGGTTGCGGCGCTGCCCCCGGCCCAGCAGCAGGCGCTGCGCCAGCGTTTCGCCGAGCAGGACCAGCGCTTCCGCGACGGCTGGCTGCTCGGCCCGCAGCTCGGCCACGAGTTCACCAAGCTGCAGGGCCTGTTCGGCTATCTGCCGGCCGAGCAGCGCCCGACCGCGTTGGCGGTGCTGCGCCAGCTCACGCCGTCCCAGCTCACCCAGTTGACCCTGGTCGCCCAGCGCACCCCGCCGCAGGATCGCGACCGCGTCCGCGCCGAGTTCCTCGGAGTGGCCCCGGGTGCGCGCGACAGCTGGCTGCGCGAACACGTCGGCCACTGACGGCATCGCCCCGTTTAGCTGAAAGCGCGGCTTTTCCCCGGCCGCGCGCGTAAGATATCGGTCCGCAACCCGGTGCCTGTGCCCTCCGCGCGCGACCGCAGTTGCCGTCTGTGACGTCCATGTCTACCGCTTCCTCCACGCCGCGCCTCTCCCGGGAAGTGCGCGCCACCGGTCTGCTCGCGCTGCCGCTGGTTCTGGGCCATGTTTCCACCGGCCTGATCTCCTTCGTCGACAACGTGATCGCCGGTCACCACGGCACCCACACGCTCGCGGCCGTCACCATCGGCACCGCACTGCTGTGGTTGCCGATGCTGATCCCGATCGGCACCCTGATCTCGCTGACCGCCTCGGTCTCGCAGCTGCACGGCGCGGGCCGCGAGCGCGAGATCGGCCCGCTGTTCCGGCAGGCGCTGTGGTTGGCGCTGGGCCTGGGCCTGATCATGTTCACCTTCCTCACGGTGGTGCCGCCGCTGCTGCCGGCGTTCGGCATCGCGCCGGACATCGTGCCCGGCGCGACCGCGTTCCTGCATGCGGTGCGCTGGGGCGGCCCGGCGCTGACGCTGTACTTCTGCATGCGCTACCTGAGCGAGGGCATGCACTGGACGCTGCCGACGATGCTGCTGGGCTTCGGCGGCCTGCTGGTGCTGGCCCCGCTGGGCTACGTGCTCTGCTACGGCAAGCTCGGTTTCCCCGAGCTGGGCGCCGAAGGCCTGGGCATGGCCTCGGCGATCATGATGTGGCTGCAGGCACTGTGCTTTGCCGGCTATCTCTGGAAGACCAAGCGCTTTGCCCACCTGCAGCTGTTCTCGCATTTCGAGGCGCCGCGCTGGAGCGCGATCTGGGACCTGCTGCGGACCGGCCTGCCGATCGGCATCACCGTGCTGATGGAAGGCGGGCTGTTCATCGTCACCGCACTGCTGATAGGTCGCCTCGGCGCCACCGAAGCGGCCTCGCACCAGATCGCGATCAATGTCGCCCAGCTGTGCTTCATGATCCCGATGGGCGTGGCCGAGGCCACCACGGTGCGGGTCGGCCATGCGGTCGGCAGCGGCAACGGGCTGGGCGTGCGCCGGGCGGCGATCGCCGGGCTGCTGATCATCCTGGGCACACAGACGTTCTCGGCGCTGGTGCTGCTGTTCGGCCATGACGCCATCGTCGGCGTCTACACGAACGATCTGGGCGTGGCCGCACTGGCCTCGACCCTGCTGCTGTATGCGGCGGCGTTCCAGTTCCCGGATGGCATCCAGGTGCTCTCGGCCGGCGCGCTGCGCGGGCTCAAGGACACCCGTGTGCCGATGTTCATCGCGATGTTCTCGTACTGGGGCCTGGGCATGCCGCTCGGCGCCGGGCTGGGACTGGGCCTGGGCATGGGCCCGCAGGGCATGTGGCTGGGCCTGATCCTGGGCCTGACCGCCGCTGCCATCCTGATGGCCTGGCGACTGCGCGTGAGCAGCGCCCGCGCCGGGCTCCCTTCGACACCCTGACTTGTGTCCGATGCCGGCGCGCCCGGCACCGGCTATTCTGGCACCACGGCAAGAAGCCACTCTGGAGTTACCCCCATGAACCAACCCGCGCGTCGCAATCCCGTCGCCAGCTTCTTCATCGGGCTGTGGGATGTGATGAACTTTACCCGCCGGCTCATCCTCAACCTGGTGTTCTTCGGCCTGCTGTTCCTGATCCTGATCCTGTTCATCGTCGCGATGGGCAAGAGCGCGACCTCGAAGGCATCGCTGCAGGACCGCACGACCCTGGTGATCGCACCGGAAGGCCGTCTGGTCGAGCAGTTCAGTGCCGATCCGGTCAGCCGCGCGCTGGGCAAGGCGGTCGGTGACAAGGGCGCCGAAGAAATCCAGCTGCGCGATCTGATCCGCGCGCTGGAGGCCGCCAAGACCGACAAGAAGATCGAGCGCGTGGTGCTCGAGCTGGACAAGCTGCAGCCCAGCGGCTTCGCCTCGATGCGCGAAGTGACCGTCGCGCTGCAGGAACTGCGTGCCGCCGGCAAGCAGGTGGTCGCCTTCAGCGAGAACATGAGCCAGTCGCAGTACCTGCTGGCCTCGCAGGCCAATGAGGTCTACCTGGACCCGATGGGCGGCGTGGTGCTCGAGGGCCTGGGCCGCTACCGCCAGTACTTCCGCACCGGCCTGCAGGACAAGCTCGGCGTGGACGTGCACCTGTTCAAGGTGGGCGAGTACAAGTCGGCCGCCGAACCGTACGTGCTGGATGCCGCTTCGCCGCAGGCCAAGGAAGCCGATCTGTTCTGGATGAACGATGTGTGGCAGCGCTACCTGGCCGACATCGCCAAGGCACGCAAGCTCGACCCGGCACAGTTGGCCGCCGGCATCGACACCATGCCCGAAGGCATCGCCGCCGCCGGTGGCGACCTGGCCAAGTTCGCCCTGCAGCAGAAGCTGGTGGACGGCCTGAAGACGCGCGAGGAAGTGGACACCCTGCTGACCGAACGCGGCATCGCCGACGATGACGCCGACGGTGGCTACCGCAACGTCAACCTCGATGCGTACCTGAGCGTGCTCGACAGCCGTCGTTCGCCGGTGGACTCGCGTCCGCAGGTGGCGGTGATCGTGGCTTCCGGTGAAATCTCCGGCGGCGATCTGCCGGCCGGCCGCATCGGTGGCGAATCGACCTCGGCGCTGCTGCGCGAGGCGCGCGACGACAAGGACGTGAAGGCCGTGGTGCTGCGCGTCAGCTCGCCGGGCGGTGAAGTGTTCGCCTCCGAGCAGATCCGCCGCGAAGTGGTCGCGCTGAAGGAAGCCGGCAAGCCGGTGGTGGTCTCGATGGGCGATCTGGCGGCCTCGGGCGGTTACTGGATCAGCATGAACGCCGATCGCATCTACGCCGACCCGTCCACGATCACCGGTTCGATCGGCATCTTCGGCATGATCCCGAACGTGGCCCGCTCGCTGGACAAGATCGGCGTGCATACCGATGGCGTGGGCACCACCCGCTTCGCCGGTGCGTTCGACATCACCCGCCCGATGGACCCGGCCGTGGGCCAGGTCATCCAGTCGGTGATCAACAAGGGCTACGCCGATTTCACCGGCAAGGTCGCCGCCGCGCGCAACAAGCCGGTGGAAGCGGTCGATGAAGTCGCCCGGGGTCGTGTGTGGAGCGGTGCGCAGGCCAAGGAACGCGGCCTGGTCGATGAGTTCGGTGGCCTGAAGACCGCCGTCGCCGATGCCGCCAGCCGCGCCAAGCTCGGTGAGGCCGGCAAGTTCCGCGTGCGCTACATCGAGAAGGCGGCCACGCCGTTCGCGCAGTTCCTCAGCGGCTTCGCCGGCAGCCATGCCGGTGCCTGGATGCTGGGCGAGTCGGGCATGGCCCGTCTGATGCTGGCCCGTTCGATGCCGGAGCTGGATACCCAGCTGCGCTTCGTCGAAGACGCCGCACGTGACCCGCGCAACAACGCCGCGCCGGTCAAGACGCTGGTGTACTGCTTCTGCGGTCTGTAAGCGGGCTCAGCGGCGCCCTGTGACACCCGAACGCCCGGCCTGTGCCGGGCGTTCTGCTATCCGGCCCATCGGATCACGGGCTGGGCTCGGGCGGTGGCGTGTCACCGCTGGCGCGGTCGGCTTCGGCGGCGCGGGCGTCGGCGGACTGCTGCAGGGTGTCGCTGACCGACCGGGCGCGGTCGATCGGTTTCTGGATTGCATCGCGCAGTTCGGTGGCCTGCGGTTCCGGTGGGGTGTCCGGTGCTGGCGGCACCGGGCGGTTGCAGGCGCTCAGCGCGATCATCGCGAGCAGCGGCAGGGCAATACGGATCGTCATGGCAACCTCCCTCGTTGAGCCGGTAGCGGAGGACCAGTGTCCCACCGCCTCGCGCATCGCGCGTGATGGCCTCCGGTGCGCGGGCCATCGCGCGTTATCCTATCCGGGCAGCACTGTGGGTGCCGCATTCCATGGATCACTGCAGGAGAAGGGCGTGAGCGCGCAACGTTGGCGACTGGATGGACAGACCGCATTGATCACCGGCGCCAGTGCCGGCATCGGCTTGGCGATCGCGCGCGAACTGCTGGGCTTCGGTGCGGACCTGCTGATCGTCGGCCGCGATGCCGATGCCCTGGAAATGGCCCGCGACGAACTGGCCGACGCCTTCCCTGACCGGGAGATCCACGGCCTGGCCGCCGACGTCTCCGATGACGAGGATCGTCGCGAGATCCTGGACTGGGTGGAAGACCACAGCGATGGCCTGCACATCCTGGTCAACAACGCCGGGGGCAACATCAGCAAGCCGGCCACCGAATACACCGAAGACGAATGGCGCGGGATCTTCGAGACCAATCTGTTCTCGGCGTTCGAGCTGTCGCGCTACGCGCACCCGCTGCTGGCCCGGCACGCGGCCTCGGCGATCGTCAATGTGGGCAGCGTCTCCGGCCTGACCCATGTACGCAGTGGTGCGGTGTACGGCATGACCAAGGCCGCGATGCACCAGATGACCCGCAACCTGGCCGTGGAATGGGCCGAGGACGGCATCCGCGTGAACGCCGTGGCGCCGTGGTACATCCGCACCCGGCGCACCTCCGGGCCGTTGTCCGATCCGGATTACTACGAGCAGGTGATCGATCGCACCCCCATGCGCCGCATCGGCGAACCCGAAGAGGTGGCTGCGGCCGTGGGCTTCCTGTGCCTGCCGGCGTCCAGCTATGTCACCGGCGAGTGCATCGCGGTGGATGGCGGGTTCCTGCGCTACGGGTTCTGAGCCGGCCAGCGGCCGGCACTACCGGTCACAGGGTGCGCGGCAGAACGCGGTCATGGCATACGGTGGATCCAGTCACGGCAGCGGGCAATCGCTCTCGGCCAACACCGCTTCCAGGCGCGCGCGCTCGGCGGTCGCGGCGGCCTCATTCTCGGGCGCGGCGAAACGCTCGCGGCCGCGCGCATCGCGGAAGCGCTGCTGCCAGCTGCTGCAGCGCTGGGCCTCCGCCACCGGCGCGCAGACATCGCGCACGACTTCGCAGCTGGCCGCATTGCTCGGCGCGCTGCTGCCGCCCAGGCCGGTGATGGCCAGCGACTCGCAGCGCGACGGCGCCGGTTCGCGTTCGTGCAGGTAGCGGTTGCCCTCGGCGGAGACGCACTGATAGATCTCCGGCAATGGGGGCTTGGCCGGCACGGTGTCGTCGGGCCCGGCCGTCGGCGCTTCCGGGCGCAGCGCGGCGCTGTCGAGCAGGCCGCTGTCCTCGTCACCTTCCTGCGGCAGCGGCGGCATGGTGTGACGGGAGGGGGGTGCGACCGGCGCGGACGGCACGTCGGCCGGTGCGCGGACCGGTGCGCTGATCCGCTGGATGCGCTGCTCGCTCCCGGCCGGGCAGGCCACGCTCTGGATGGTCAGGTTGCCGCCCGCATCGGTGCAGCGGAAGAACACCGCATCGTCGGCAACCGCCGGCAGGGGCACGAGCAACAAGAGCAGCAGGAACCGTCGTTTCATCGCATCAGTGTAGAGCGCAGCGCGCTCAGTGGCCGCCGCAGTCCTGGTCAAGGCGCGCATCGATCCCGCGCTGCTCGCGGGTGAGTGCGTCGCGCTCGCCCTGCAGCGCGCTGTTGTAGCGGCGGATCAGGTCCCAGCGCCGGTCCTTCAGCCGCGAGCAGACTTCCTGCGCGGGCAGCGCATGGCATTCGTCGCGGACCAGCACGTTACCGGCCGGCACCACCACGTTGGTGCCCAGCCCCGGATGCGGATAGCCACCGCCCTGCCAGTGCGAACTGCCCCCGCCGATGCTGATGCTGCCGCCGCCCCGCGTGCCGCCGCCGGTCACCGACACCGCGCCACCGCTGCTGCTGACCGAGCCACTGCCCATCGGTGCGATGGGGGGCAGCGGACGCGGTGGCGGGTAGCCGCCCGGGGGCGGCCGCGGTCCGGATGGATAGGGCAGATAGGCATTGGTCCAGATCGGCACCCAGCGCGGATTGCCCTCGCTGCTGTCGCTGACGTAGGTGTCGCCCTCGCTGGTCGTGCATTCGTACATCGGCTGCGGCGGCTGTACATGCACGTAGCGCACTTCGCGTTCGGGCGCGCGCGGGGCCGGCGCCGGGTCGGGCGTACGGTCGCTGCGCACCACCTGCGGCGCCGGGTCGCGCGGGCGCTGCAGGTCGCGGACTTCCTGCCGGCCTTCGCGACACGGTGCGTCCTGCAGCGAGACGGCGCCGTTGCTGCCCACGCAGCGGTAGGCGCGCACATTGTCGGTCTGCGCCGCGGCGGGCACGACAGGGCTCAGCAGTGCGAGCAGGGACAACCACAAGGCAGGGCGCAGGGTCATGCGCGCAGTGTGCGGGTTTGGCCGCCGCGGCGCAAAAGCCGGCTCAGCTGCGCAACACCTGGCCGCTGAGCGCATCGCGGATCGGCGTGGGTTGCGCCAGGCCACCGGTGTGGCCGTCGATCAGGCCATCGAGCAGGGCCAGCAGGCGCGGGTCCAGCTCTTCGCGGGTGCGGGCCGGTGGCTCGCCGGCGAGGTTGGCGCTGGTGGAGACCAGTGGCCCGCCCCAGGCCCGGCACAGCGCGGCAATCAGCGGGTGTGCGCTGATCCGCACCGCGATGCCGCTGTGCTCGCCGGTGATCCAGCGTGGCGCACGTTTGCCGGCCGGCAGGATCCAGGTGTTGGCGCCGGGCCAGCTGGCCAGTACGACACCTTGGCGGTCCGGCGGCAGGGCATCCATGCGCACCCAGCCGTCCAGCTGGGCCGGATCGGCGGCGACCAGGATCATGCCCTTCTCGACCGGGCGCTGTTTGAGCTGCAGCAGCTTCATCACCGCCGCCTCGTGCGCGGGATCGCAGCCCAGGCCCCAGACCGCTTCGGTGGGATAGGCGATCACCCCGCCGGCGCGCAGCGCAGGCAGGGCGGTGTCCACAGTGAGTTCGTTCATGAGAGGCGGGCCGGATGCATGGCCCGCATTATCCTCCCGCCGTGGCGGGAGGGGTCAACCAGGCTCAGGGAGCCGCGACCTTCTTGACGGCCTTCTTCACGGTCTTCTTGGCCGCTTTCTTGGTGGCCTTCTTCGCCGTGGCCTTCTTCGCCGTGGCCTTCTTCGCGACCTTCTTCACCGCGGTCTTCTTGGTCGCTTCACCCGCGGCGGCTTTCTTGGCCGGTGCCTTCTTGGCCACGACCTTCTTCGCGGCCTTCTTGCCGAAGCCCTTGCGCACCGGCTTGCCGGTGTCTTCCATCAGCTTCTGCACTTCCGCCAGGGTCAGCGACGCGGGCTCGCGATCCTTCGGGATCTTGCCGTTCATCTTGCCGTCGCTGATGTACGGGCCGAAGCGGCCGTTGAGGACCTGGATCTCGCTGCCCTCGAACTCCTTGATGATCCGGTTGCGCGCGATCTCTTCCTTCTCTTCGATCAGGAACACGGCGCGGGCCAGGTCGATGGTGTACGGGTCGTCTTCCTTCTTCAGCGAGGCATAAGTGCTGCCGCGCTTGGCGAACGGACCGAAGCGACCGATGCCGACGCTGACATCCTCATCTTTGTCCTGGCCGAGCGCGCGCGGCATCAGGAACAGCTCCAGCGCGTCTTCCAGGGAGATGGTGTGCATCGACTGGCCCGGGCGCAGCGAGGCGAACTTGGGCTTGTCCTCGGCGTCCTCGGCGGTGCTGCCGATCGCCGCGTACGGCCCGAAACGGCCCAGGCGCACGCTGACCGGCTTGCCGGTCTTGGGGTCGGTACCGAGCTCGCGCGCGCCACTGGCTTCGGCGCGGTCGACCGATTCGTTCTTTTCGCCGACCAGCTTGTGGAACGGTTCCCAGAACCGTGCCATCAGCGGGATCCAGTCTTCCTCGCCCCGCGACACCGCATCGAGCTCGTCTTCGAGCTTGGCGGTGAAGTCGTAATCCACGTACTGGGTGAAGTGGCTGGACAGGAACTTGGACACCGCACGGCCGACGTCGGACGGGCGGAAGCTGCGGCCTTCCATTTCCACGTATTTGCGGAACAGCAGGGTCTGGATGATCGAGGCGTAGGTCGAGGGACGGCCGATGCCGTACTCCTCGAGCGCCTTGACCAGCGCCGCTTCGGTGAAGCGCGGCGGCGGCTGGGTGAAGTGCTGTTCGGCCAGGATGCGCTCGAGCGGCACGCGGTCGCCGGGCTTCATCGCCGGCAGCTTGCGGCCTTCATCGTCGTCCTCGGCGCTCTTGTTGTCCTTGCCTTCCTCGTACACGGCGAGGAAGCCGGGCACGACCACGGTGGTGCCGCTGGCGCGGAACACGTGCTCGCTGCCGGCCGAGAGGTCCACGCTGACGGTGTTGAGCGTGGCCGGGATCATCTGGCAGGCGACGGCGCGCTTCCAGATCAGCTCGTACAGCTTGCGCTCGTCATCGGTGAGGAAGCGCGCCACCTGGGCAGGCGTGCGCAGCGCCGAGGTCGGGCGCACGGCTTCGTGGGCTTCCTGGGCGTTCTTGGATTTGGTCTGGTAGGTGTTCGGCTGGTCCGGCAGCGAGCCGATGCCGTAGTCGCGCGCGATCACGTCGCGGATCTCGGCCAGTGCGTCCTGCGAGAGGTTCACCGAGTCGGTACGCATGTACGAGATCAGGCCGACGGTGCCTTCTTCCTCACCGATCGCCATGCCTTCGTACAGCTTCTGCGCGACCTGCATGGTCTTGCGCGTGGTGAAGCCGAGCTTGCGCGAGGCTTCCTGCTGCAGCGTGGAGGTGGTGAACGGTGGGGCCGGGCGGCGCTTGCGCTCCTTGCTGACCACGTCGGTGACATGCAGGGCGCCCTGGGCGGCCTGCTGGATGCGCATGCGCGCGGCCTCGGCGGTGTCGCCGTCGGTCACGGTGAACTGTTCGAACTTCTGGCCGTCCAGCTTGATCAGGCGCGCATTGAAGTGCTGCGAGGGATGCGCGCACAGCGCATCGATGCTCCAGTACTCGCGGGCGATGAAGGCTTCGATCTCTTCTTCGCGCTCGACGATCATGCGCAGCGCCGGGCTCTGCACGCGGCCGGCGGACAGGCCGCGCTGCACCTTGCGCCACAGCACCGGGGACAGGTTGAAACCGACCAGGTAGTCCAGCGCGCGGCGCGCCTGCTGGGCATCGACCAGGTCGCCGGCGATCTCGCGCGGGTGGCCCATCGCTTCCTTGATGGCGCGCGGGGTGATCTCGGTGAAGACCACGCGCTGCATCGGCTTGTCCTTGACCAGCCCGCGTTCCTTCAGGATTTCGGCGATATGCCAGCTGATCGCTTCACCCTCGCGATCCGGATCGGTCGCCAGGAAGATGTCGTCGGCGGTTTTGGCCGCCTTGACGATGGCATCGACGTGCTTCTCGTTCTTCTCGATGAGGTCGTAGCGCATCGCGAAGTTGTTGTCGGGATCGACCGCGCCTTCCTTGGGCACCAGGTCACGCACATGCCCATACGAGGCCAGGACAGTGAAGTCCTTGCCGAGGTATTTGTTGATCGTCTTGGCCTTGGCGGGCGATTCGACGATGAGCAGGTGCTTGGGCATGGCGTCAGGATTCTATGGGCAGGGCCCCGGGGAGGGCCGCTAGGGTGGAGCAAATGGCCGCATTAGTGAAGCGGCGCGGGCGATATACATAAACCGAACGCCCGGGGGTGGGCCGGGCGTTCAGCTTTCTGCCTATTAGTGGAATCACGCCGGGACCGCTCATGTCAAGCGGCCCGATGTGAGGACGGCTCAGATCAGGACATCGAGGCGATCACGCCGATCATGGCGATCATCACGCCGAACAGGGCCACCACGGCCAGTGCGGCGATCACCAGGATCACGATGGTGACCGTGCCCAGGCCGCGCTGCTGCAGCTCGGGATGCTCGGTGAAGGCCCACTTGTCCACCACCAGGGTGTCGCACATCATGTCGTGCAGCGCCTGCTTGCGCTCGGTGAAGGCGGCCATGATGAAACCGATCATCAGGATCAGGCTGCTGACGATGGTCGCCAGGTAGCGGCAGAAAGCCCGCAGGAAGCTGATCCGCTCGCCATTGCCGCGCACCACCTTGATGCCGACCGCCATCTTGCCCAGCGTGGCCCCGCCGCGCGAGGCGTGGAAGCCGGCGTAGTAACCGATGCTGATGACCAGGCTGAGCAGCATCACCACCAGCGTCAGCGCGACCTGCACGCCTTCGTTGCCCGAGCTGGCGCCCATCACGTTGATGATCATGCTCAGCGGCAGGGTGACCACGGTGAGCAGGATGTAATCGATGAAGTAGGCGGCGTAGCGCTTCCAGAAACCGGCGTAGACCACGTCCTGGCCGTCGACCACGGCCGACCCGGCATAGCCGGTGGCCGTGGCAGGCGCGGTGTACGGTGAGTAGGTGCCGCCACCGGTGCCCGGCAGCGGCGCGGTGCCGTTGTCGATCGCGGTGTAATCCCCGCGCAGGTCGATGCCGTTGCCGAGAGTGCTGGCGGCCGAGGCCAGGTTCTGCAGCTGCAGCTCATCGACCGCCTCGGACAGCGGCGCCCACTGCGCGAACCCCTCGCGCCACACCAGCGTGGCCAGGGTGATGTCACCGCGCTGGAAGCGCTGGCGCATGTCCTCTGCGCCCAGCGGTCCCTGACGTTCCTGGCCATCGGCGAAATACCACTCAGTCATTGCTTCAATCCCCTGTTGGGTGCATCCATGGACATGCGTCCGTTATCAGCCGCGGCATTCCAGCGGCAGGTACTTGTCATCGGGTTCGCCGCTGCATTCCCAGTGCCCGGCGCCGTTGTAGTCCAGCCACAGCAGCTTGCCGTCCAGCGGGGTGCTGCCCGGGACGGTCAGCTCGGCTTCCACGCCGCAGTGGCCGTTGTCGAAGCGACCGATCCGCACCGCACCGATGGCACCGTCGGCATAGCTTTCGGCCGGCTGGAAGCCTTCGTCATCGTTGACCGGGCAACGGCCGTATTCGCCGTGGAATCCAGCCACCGCGAGCTTGATCGGGGCCAGCGTCACCAGCGCCTCGCTGGTCTTGGACCGCGCGACGTACTCCTGATAGACCGGCAGGGCGATCGCCGCGAGTACCGCGCCGATGATCACCACCAGCACCCCGATTACGCCCGCGATGATGCCCACGATCGCGCAGCCGCTCAGGCCCTTGCGGGGCGGCGGAACGGCGACGGGAGGTTCGGGAGTGACGGGAACGGCCGGTGTGGCGGGAAGCGCCGGCGGCACGGCGGGGCCGGGCTCCGGGGTTTCCACGGTGTCAGCGACAGGGGGGATGTCCAGGCCGATCTCGGCCGCCACTGTTTCCAGCGGCTGCCACTGGGCCATGCCGTCGCGCCAGACCAGCGTATCCAGCGCGATGCGGCTGGAACGGTAGAGCGCGATCAGTTCGTCAGCAGGCAGCGGACCGCGCTGCTGACTGTTTCCTTCTGCAAAGAACCACTGGTCCACGGGCCCGCTCCTGAATGCGCAAGGCGCTCAGTGTACGGTCAGTGAAGCGGTTCCGGCTCGTCCACGAACATCTGGGTTTCCATCCAGGCGTACGCGGCCTCGGCCCCGGGCTGGTTGAACAGCACCATCAGCACGACCCACTTGAGGTCGTCCAGGTCCAGTTCGTCCTGGTCCAGCGCCATCGCCCGGTCCAGCACCAACTCGCGCTGGCTGGCGTCGAGGATGCCGTGCTGCTCCAGGAACATCAGGAAGCCGCGGCCTTCCACGTCGAGCTTGTCCAGCTCGGGGCCATGGAAAATCCGCACCGGGCCATTGACGCGGCCCAGCACGACGGCGGGCCGCTGCTCGGCGAGCGCGTCCAGCCAATCGAAGGCTTTGTTGATCTCGGTGGGGCTGAAGCCAGCCTGGATCAGGCCGTTCTGGAGGGAGTCGCGGTCGCGGATGAGGTCCGCGTCTTCGCTGAAATAGTGTTCGAACAGGTACAGCAGGACATCCAGAATGCTCTCTTTCATTGCCCCTCGGCCTGCGTCAACGACGCTGTGGAGGTGAAGAAACTAGGGTTTTCGACAGTAGCGACCATGGGCGGCCATTACCTTTCCATCCAGTTCCATGACCAGCAGCATGGCCGACAGCTGGGCCGCCGTCAATCCGCTGCGCTGGATCAATGAATCCATACCCGTTGGGTCGTGATCCAGGGCTTTCCACAAGCACTGGTAGTCCGGGTCGGTGTAGGAAGGGGCGCGCTCGGGCGCCGGTCGTGCCTGTTCAGTGGGGGCGTCCAACCGGGTTCGCAAGGCCCCGGCCAGGGTCTGGGCCAGGGCAGCCAGGCCGGCAGTCACCTCGGCCGGTTCCTCGACCAGGGCCGCGCCCTGCCGGATCAGCCGGTGGCAGCCGCGGGCCCGTGGGTTGCGGATCGAGCTGGGCAGGGCGAACACCTCGCGGCCCGCCTCGGCGGCGCAGCGGGCGGTGATCAGCGCGCCCGAGCGCTGCGCGGCCTCGATCACCACGGTGCCGAGGCTGAGCCCGGCGATGATCCGGTTGCGCGCGGGAAAATGCGCCTGGGTCGCCGGCATGCCCGGCGCGTATTCGCTGACCACGGCCCCGATAGCGGCGATCCGTTCATGCAGGGCGGCATGCCGGGGCGGATAGGTCTGGTCCAGGCCGGTGGCGACGACGGCCACGGTCATGCCGCCGGTCACCTGCAGCGCGCCGTCATGGGCCTGGGCGTCGACCCCGGTCGCCAGCCCGCTGATGACCGACCAGCCGTCCGCCGCCAGCGCGGTGGCGAAGTCACGCGCGTGCTCGCGACCGCCGGGGGAGGGCGAACGGCTGCCGACCACCGCCACGGCCGGATGCCAGAGCCGCGCCGGGTCGCCGTCGACGAACAGTGCAACCGGCGGCTCCTCGATCTGGGCCAGCAGGGCCGGGTAGTCCGGATCGGTCAGTGCGAGCAGGTGATGGCGGTCATCGACCAGCCAGGCCAGGGCATGCGCCAGATAGCGCTCGTCCGGCAGGGCCAGCCGGGCGCGTTGCGCGGGCGTGCAGCCGGCGGCCCGCCAGGCGGTCGGGCCGGCCCGCAGCGCCGCTGCGGCATCCGGAAACTGGCGCAGCAGGCGCAGGCGGGGCGGCAGCGCACCGCCGGCCAGGACCAGGGTGAGCAGGGCGGTGGACGAGGCCAGGCAGGGAATAGGCATCCCTGCAGCGTGCGGCGCAGACGACGACGGCGCCCTAAGGCGCCGTCGAATGGAAGCGTAGGACTCTGCCGCGCTTACTGCTTATCGGGATGCAGTGCCGAATAGCCGACCTTGACCGGCTTGATCCCTTCCATCACCAGCGCGTAGCTGACGTTCTCGAAGGTACGGAACACCATCGCGTGGGCGGCGTACTCGTCCGGCAGGGTGACCCGGCCGGCGCCGCTGGTCAGCGAATCGTCCATCCGCGACGAGTTCGGGTAGTCCATGCGGTGGGCCACATGGCGGCCCTGGCGCCACAGCGAGAACACCGTGCCGTTGTCGACCCCGTTGGCGCTGCCGGCGGAGATCGCGATCACATCGCGCGGGCCGCCTGCAGTGAAGGTGTCGGCCACCGCCAGCACGCGGACATCCAGATCGGCGGTCTGCGGGGCGGGCACGTGCGGCACGAACTGCAGGTCGTAGGGGCGGGCCTCGACCGGGATCAGGCGGTCGCCGGCGCGGACTTCACGGCCGTCGACCTGGCCCTGCAGCACCAGCGAGGTCACCTCGACGTTGCCGCTCTGCACACGGCTCACCGTACCGACATTGATCTGGGCCAGTTCGTAGCCCAGCGTCTGGTGGCGCTTGCTCGGCACGATGAAGGCCTTCCAGACGTTGCCGCTGCCGGGCGTGGTATCGCCGCGGGCGTTCAGGTCTTCGGTCGGCTTGGGCAGGGCGTACTGCACGGTCGGCCGGACCACGGCGTAGCGCTGGCCGACCTGGGCATTCTCCAGGCCCCGCACGTAGGCGGTCTGGCCGGTGGTGGCGCGCAGGCGGTTGTCTTCCAGATTGACCACGTAGGGCAGCGACTTGACCTCGTCGACCACGCTCAGCTGCTTCAGGAAGGGCTCGACCTGCTCCAGCGGGACGCCGTTGATCGGGGCCTCCTGGCGCGGGCCGGGCTGGGCCACGACGCGGTCCAGATAGGCCAGGCTCAGCACGTCACCCGGGTAGATCAGGTGCGGATTCTTGACCTGCGGGTTGGCCTGCCAGATCTCCGGCCACAGCCAGGGCTTCTGCAGGAAACGCGCCGAGATGTCCCACAGCGTGTCCCCTTTGCGCACGACATAGGTATCCGGGTGCCCGCCATTCATTTCCACGGCGGTAGCATAGGTAGCGACGGTCAGCATCGCTACGGCGACGACCGTACGAGTTCGTTCAAACATAGATGTGGTGCCTGATTCCCCAACAGGTTCGCGCACTATAGTCCAGAAACCGGGGCGCGGGGCAAGCGTTGGCGATAGAATCGCCCTGTACGCCGCTTCGACCGGCGCCCCCTACCGGTATTTGCCATGGCTCTCCTGCCCATTCTCGAATTTCCCGATCCGCGCCTGCGTACCAAGGCCGCGTTGATGGATGCCGCCGACGTGACCACGCCGGCGTTCCAGACCCTGATCGACGACATGTTCCACACCATGTACGACGCCCCGGGCATCGGCCTGGCCGCCAGCCAGGTCGACGTGCACAAGCGTTTCATGGTGATCGACGTCAGTGAGGAGAAGGACACCCCGATGGTGTTCATCAACCCGGAGATCGTCGCCAACGAAGGCGGCCAGGTCTACCAGGAAGGCTGCCTGTCGGTCCCGGGCATCTTTGCCGACGTCACCCGCGCCAACCAGATCACCGTGCGCTACCTGGACCGCCACGGCGTGGCCCAGGAGCTGACCACCGATGGCGTGCTCGCCGTGTGCGTGCAGCACGAGATGGACCACCTGGACGGCAAGCTGTTCATTGATTACCTCTCGCCGCTCAAGCGCGAAATGGTGCGCAAGAAGCTGGCCAAGCAGCGCAAGCACGTTGCCTGAGGTGTCTGCAGAGACCGCCGCGCGGGTTGACCGCGCGACGGTGCCTGTCGCGCGGCGCCGGACATCGGCGCCGTTTTACGTTCTGTTAGTGGGGTCGCCATGAAGATTGTCTTTGCCGGTACGCCGGCGTTCGCCGTGTCCTCGCTGCGTGCCGCAGCCCGCCACCATGAAGTGGTCGCGGTGTATACGCAGCCTGATCGTCCTGCGGGCCGTGGCCGAGGCCTGGCGCCGTCGCCGGTCAAGCTGGAGGCGATCGCACGCGGCATCCCGGTGTTCCAGCCGGACAGCCTGAAGACCCCCGAAGCCCAGCAGCAGCTGCGCGATCTGGCACCGGACCTGATGGTGGTGGTGGCCTATGGCCTGATCCTGCCCAAGGCCGTACTGACCATCCCGACCCACGGCTGCTGGAACGTACATGCCTCGTTGCTGCCGCGCTGGCGCGGTGCCGCGCCGATCCAGCGGGCGATCCAGGCCGGCGACGCCGAGACCGGCGTGTGCCTGATGCAGATGGAAGCGGGGCTGGATACCGGCCCGGTACTGCTGAAGCAGCACATCGCGATCGGTCCCAACGATACCGGCGGCCAGCTGCACGACCGCCTGGCCGCGCTGGGCGAGCAGGTGTTGTCCGATGGCCTGGGCCTTCTGCGTGCCGGCATCAAGCCGATCGCGCAGCCGCAGCCCGAGGCCGGCGTCACCTATGCACACAAGCTGGACAAGGCCGAAGCCCGCCTGGACTGGGCGCAGGACGCCCACGCGCTGGCGCGGACCGTGCGTGCCTTCAATCCCTGGCCGATCGCCGAGGCGATGCTGGCCGGCGAACGCGTGCGCATCCACGGCGCGATCGCGCTGGATGACAACCAGGGCAAGGCCCCGGGCACGCTGCTGGGCGCGTCGCGCGACGGCATCGACATCGCCTGCGGCCAGGGCGCGCTGCGCCTGCGCGTGCTGCAGCGCGAGGGCGGCAAGGCGATCACCGCCGCCGACTACCTCAATGCCCGTCGCGACCTCGGCGTGGGTGCCTGAGATGACCAACGTGCGCTCCGGCAGGCCTGCAGGCCCCTACACCGCCCATACCGCCCCCGGCGTGCCCACCCGCGTGCTGGCTGCGCGCGTGCTGGCCCAGGTGATCGGCCGCGGCCGTTCGCTCAAGGCCGAACTGGCCACCGCCCTGCCGACCCTGGACGACAGCCGCGACCGCGCGCTGCTCGAGGCGCTGTGCTTTGCGGTACTGCGTCGTCGCGCCGCCTATGACGCCGCGCTGGCGCAGTGGATGCCGCGGCCGCTGGGCGTGCGTGAGGACGAACTGCGCGCGCTGCTGCTGGTCGGCTTCGCGCAGCTGGATGCGCTGGAGCTGCCGGCGCACGCCGCGCTTTCGGCCACGGTCGACGCCGCGCGTGCGATGGGCCGTGATCGCCAGGCCGGCATGGTTAATGCCCTGCTGCGCCGCGCCCAGCGCGAAGGCATTCCGCCGCTGCCCGCGCGCGATGCGTTCCCGCTGTGGATGGCCGAGAAGATCGAACAGGATTGGCCGGAGGAGGCCGAGGCGGTGTTCAGCGCCAGCCTGCAGGCCGCGCCGCTGTGGCTGCGGGTCAACCGCCAGCACAGCAGCCGTGAGGCGATGCTGCAGCAGCTGGAGGCGGCAGGTATCGCGGCCGAGCCCTCGAGCGTGGGAGCCGACGCGATCCGTCTGCCGGTGCCCGTCGCCGTGTCCGCGCTGCCCGGCTTCGCCGATGGCGCGCTGTCGGTGCAGGATCTGTCCGCCCAGCAGGTCGCCGATGCGCTGGCGCCGCGCCCGGGCTCGCGGGTGCTGGATGCCTGCGCCGCACCGGGCGGCAAGGCCGCGCATCTGCTGGAGCGCGATCCAACCCTGCAGCTGCTGGCGTTGGACATCGATGCGCGCCGGCTCAAGCGCATCAGCGAAACGTTCGTGCGTACCGGCGTCGGCCAGAACGTGAAGGTGCTCGCGGGCGACGCGACCGATCCGGCCAGCTGGTGGGACGGGCAGTTGTTCGACACCATCCTGCTCGATGCGCCCTGTTCGGCCACCGGCATCATCCGCCGGCAGCCGGATGTGCTAGCGCATCGCCGTGCGACCGACATCGAGGCGCTGATGGCCTTGCAGGCCCGCCTGCTGGATGCCTGCTGGACGATGCTTACCCCGGGCGGAACCCTGCTGTATGCGACATGCTCGATCCTGCGCGATGAAAACCAGTTCCAGGTCGAAGCCTTCCTGCAGCGCACCCGGGACGCGGGCTTCCTGCCGCTGGGAGAGGCGTATGGCCACGATTCGTGGGCCGGGCGCCAGCGCCTGCCCGGTGAGGACGGTGCTGACGGCTTCTTCTATGCGCGTCTGCTAAAGAAGGGTTGAACCGAACCCGGCTAGAATCCCGCCCCATGCTTAAAACCCGCGCATCCCGAGAGTTCTGGCTGCTTGCCCTGATGGCCCTGCTCGTTCTGGGGGCCGGCCTGGGCATGCGTGACCCGTGGCCGTCCGACGAGCCCCGCTTCGCGCTGGTCGCCAAGCAGATGGTGGAGAGCGGCGACTGGCTGTTCCCGCATCGCGGTACCGAGCTGTACTCGGACAAGCCGCCGATGCTGATGTGGTCGCAGGCCGCGCTGTATTCGCTGATCGGCGACTGGCGCGTGGCCTTCCTGCTGCCTTCGCTGCTCGCCGCGCTGGGCACGCTGGCCTGCGTCCATGACCTGGGCCGGCGCCTGTGGACGCGGCGGGTCGGGCTGTATGCCGCCTGGGCGCTGCTGTTCGCGCTGCACTTTACGTTCCAGTCCAAGAAAGCGCAGATCGATCCACTGGTGGTGTTCTTCATCACCCTGGCCAACTACGGGCTGCTGCGTCACCTGCTGCTTGGGCCGGCCTGGCGCTGGTGGTGGCTGGGCTGGTTCGCCGCCGGGCTGGGCGTGATCACCAAGGGCGTCGGCGTGATCGCGCTGCTGATGATCCTGCCCGCGGCGGTGGCCTCCGTACTGGGCTGGCCGCGGGTGAAACTGCATATCCGCGACTGGCGCTTCTGGGTCGGGCCGCTGGCCTTCGTGCTGGCGATCGCGCTGTGGCTGGTGCCGATGGTAGTGACCGCGCTGGGCAGCGGTTCGGCCGAGTACCGCGCCTATCTGGACGACATCCTGTTCCGGCAGACCGCCAAGCGCTACGCGCAGTCCTGGGATCACCACCAGCCGTGGTGGTATTTCCTGGGCACGATGCCGTCGATGTGGATCCCGGCCTTCCTGGCGATTCCCTGGGCCATCCCCGCCTGGCGCCGACGCCTGCAGCGCCGCGATGCGCGCTACCTGCTGCCGCTGGTGTGGTGGCTGCTGATCGTGCTGTTCTTCTCGATCCCCAACGGCAAGCGCGACGTCTACATCCTGCCGGCGCTGCCCATGTTCTGCCTGGCGCTGGCACCGCTGCTGCCCGGGCTGCTGCGCAAGCGCGCCTTCCAGTGGTTGCTCGGCGGCTTCGTGGCCCTGCTGGCCGCGGGCCTGCTCGGCATCGGCATCTCGATGCTGCTCGGTCAGCCGGGCTTCGAGCGCAAGCTGATCCTCGACCGCGGCATCGACACCGCGGTGACCTCCGGCCTGGGCTGGGTGGCGGTGGCGCTGGGCTGCTGGGCCGTGCTCACCCTGTGCATCGCCGGCGTCCGCCGCTTCCATCTGGCGGTGGTGGCGACCCTCACCATGGCCTGGGTGGCATTCGGCCTGATCGGCTATCCGCTGTTCAACGACTCCAGCTCGGCACGTGGCCTGATGCAGCAGGTCGGCCAGCGCATCGGCCCGGAGGCGGAACTGGGCCTGGTCGCGTGGAAGGAGCAGAACCTGCTGATGGCCGACCGCGATGCCGCGACCTTCGGGTTCAATCGGCGCTGGGACCGGCAGCTGGTCGATGGTGTCGCCTGGCAGGCGGCCCAGCCGCAGCAGCGCTGGCTGCTGGTGCAGGAAGACGCGCTGCTGGCCTGCGTGGACCGCACCAGTGCCGAACTGGCCGGGGTCGCCAACCGTCGCCGTTGGTGGTTGGTGAGGCCGGGCGACATCCATGGGCCCTGCGTGGCCAGCGCCGAAGAGCAGGCACGCGAACGCGCACTGCACCGGATCGACGGCGATGAATGAATTCTGCAATGCTGGCCGCCTCCCCGGGCACCTGCCGCAGGTCCGTGGGCGCCGGTCGCGTCCAATGCAATCACGGGCGTGCGTGCCTGGGTGTGGCAATCGAGGTTGGCAATGACGTTCTCCCCTGCATCCGAGCCGGCCACGCCTGTCTCCCTGCCGCCGCTGCAGGGGCGCGCCGGCGTGGCCCATTGGATCGCCACCGTGGGCCTGTTCTGCATGCCCGCCCTGGCGCTGACCCTGCCGCAGAACCTGCTGCCCTACGGCATCCTGTTGCTGCTGAGCACGCTGCTGGCGCCGGACTATCTGTGGCGCGCGCGTGGCCTGGCCGGGCGGCCGGTGAAGGTGCTGGCCTGGCTGGTGGTGGCCGCGATCGCCTTCGCGCTGCTCTCGATCTATCTGTTCGAGCAGGGGCTGCGCGATATCGACAACCGTTCGCGGTTCGTGGTGATTCCGTGGATCGCGCTGTGGGTCTGCGCGCTGCGGCCGGACATCCGCTGGTTGTGGGCGGGCGCCCTGGCCGGCTTGCTTGGCACGATGGTGCTGTCGATCCTGCAGGTGGCCGGCGGCGCCCCGCGTGCCGACCTGAGCACCAATGCCATCGTGTTGGCCGACATCGTGCTGGTGCTGATGGTGCTGCTGGTGTTCTGCCGGCCGCACCAGCGCTGGACCTGGGTGATCGTGGGCATGGTCGCCGGCTGTGTGACCATCGTGCTCAGCGGCAGCCGCGGGGTCTGGCTGGCGCTGCTGGCGCTGCTGGTGGTGATGGCGATGAGCCTGCGCTGGCGCACCGGTCGTGCGCGGCTGGGCGTACTGCTGGCGCTGGTGGCGATCGCGGGCACCCTGACCCTGACCATTCCAAGCCTGCGCGAACAGGTCCGGCTGACCGAGCTCAAGCACGACGTGGTGCGGATGGAGCGCGGTGACAGCGATTCCTCCGCGGGCGCGCGGGTGGAACGCCTGCAGGTGGCCTATGAAACCTTCCTCGACCATCCGCTGACCGGGGTGGGCATCGGCCATTTCGACAGCGCCATGCAGCGCCTGCCGGTGTGCCGGGACGACCCGGGCGAGCAGCGCTGCCACCTGGGCCACGCGCACAACGATCTGGCCGAGTGGGCCGCGACCCAGGGCGCCCCCGGCCTGCTGCTGCTGCTGGCCATCTATGGCGTGCCGCTGTGGGTGTTCACCGGCCTGCACCGGCGCAGCGGCGAGCAGACCTTCCGTGGTCCGGCCGCGGCCGGGATCATGGTGGTGGTGACCTACGTGCTGTGCGGGATCACCCAGTCGATGTTCGCGCACCAGATCACGGCCAGCTTCTACGTCACCATCGTCGGCCTGCTGGCCGGTCTGTCGATCGTCCAGGGCCACACGCGCCGCCTGGCGCTGGCCCGGGCTCAGGCCCCGGGCTGATCCCGCGGCGGGTCGATGACCGGTTGCCCGTTCTGCAGCATCCACAGCATGATGGTCTTCTGGCGTACGTAGTTGGCGCGCACGTAGGCGTAGACCAGTCCGTGCCAGCCATCGCGGAAGCCGCCACGCAGCAGCAGCCCGCGCCAGAACCGCCACGCCGGGGCCAGGATCAGCTTGGGCAGGGTGGCGCGCTTGCCGCGCGCGAACTCGTGCTCGGCCATCATCCGCGCATAGCGCTGGGTCTTGAGCAGCTGCTGCTCCAGCGAGCGGTAGGGGAAGTGGATCAGGTCGCCGCGCAGGGTGCCCACCGCGCCATCGACACTGGCCGCCTCATGGATCTCACGCTTGCCACGCCAGCCGCCGTGGCGGCGGTCGAACAGGCGCAGGACCCGGTCCGGGTAGGCATTGCCATGCTTCAGGAATTTGCCGAAGTACTCGGAAAGCCGTGCGAACCGGTAGCCGTGGTGGCCGGCGAACCCGCTTGCCTGGGCGGCCAGGATCGCCTCGCGCAGGGCGTCGCTGATGCGCTCGTCGGCGTCCAGGCACAGCACCCAGTCATGCGAGGCCTGCTCGACGCAGAACGCCTTCTGGCTGCGGAAGCCATCGAACGGCCGCTGCAGCACCCGCGCCCCGGCGGCCGTCGCGATGGAGACCGTAGCATCGGTGGACTGCGAGTCCACGACGACGATCTCGTCGCAGAAGGCCAGCGAGGCCAGGCAGTCGCCGATGCGGTCGGCTTCATTGAACGCGATAATGCAGGCTGAAATGCGAGGCC
Source organism: Stenotrophomonas sp. TWI1183 (assembly GCF_039673115.1). NCBI lineage: Bacteria > Pseudomonadati > Pseudomonadota > Gammaproteobacteria > Lysobacterales > Lysobacteraceae > Stenotrophomonas > Stenotrophomonas sp. TWI1183. The sequence continues at coordinate 163,621 of NZ_JBDJKZ010000002.1, read as the reverse complement.
GTTCAGTGGGAGCGGTCGAGGAGGACATGATGGCCGAGTACCTGCTGTTTGCGACGGAGCGTTATGCGCTGCCCATTCTCGCCCCTCTGGCGCAGGCGTTGCACGCATCCGGTCAATCGGTGTCGGCCTGGTTCGCCGATGGCGCCGCCGGCGCGTCGCTGCCCGGCGTGCCCAATGTCGGGCTGAAAGAGGCCCTGGCCCTGCGCCCGCGCGCGGTGTTCAGCGCGGCCAACTGGGTGCCGCCGTTCATCGCCGGGGCCAAGGTGCAGGTGTTCCATGGCTTCAACGTGCAGAAGCGCGACAGCGCCCGTGGGCACTTCCGGGTGCGCGGCCTGTTCGATCTGTACTGCACCCAGGGCCCGGCCACGACCACCCCGTTCCGCGAGCTGGCCGCGCGCGAGGGTCACTTCGCCGTGGCCGAAACCGGCTGGCCCAAGCTGGATCCGCTGTTCCGCGACGACGGCGGCCTGAGCGCAGGAATGCGCGTGCCCGCACAGGGCCGCCCGGTGATCCTGTTCGGCTCGACCTTCACAGAGCGACTGAGCGCGGCGCCGCATCTGTATGACGCGATCGCCGCCGACATCGCCCGCGGCGACCACTACTGGCTGCTGACCCTGCACCCCAAGTGCGCCCCCGAGCTGTTCGAGCGCTACCGCGCGCTGGCCGGCGCGCATGCGCGCTTCATCGAGCCGGAGCAGGTGATGGCCGCGCAGCGTGCGGCCGATGTGCTGGTCTCGGACACCTCCTCGATCGTGTCCGAGTTCATCGTGCAGCACAAACCGGTGGTGACCTTCCGCAACCGGGTTCCGCAGCCGCACATGCTCGATTTCGACGATGCCACGCAGCTGCCGGTGATGCTGGCCCAGGCGTTGAATCCCGCCCCGGCATTGATGGCCGAGATCCGTCGCTATGCCGACACCATCCATCCGTTCCGCGATGGGTATTCCTCCGAGCGGGTGATCGCGGCGACCGAGGATTTCCTGTCCGGCGAACTCGGCACGCTCAAGCGCAAGCCCTTCGGCGCGTGGACGCGCGGCCTGCAGATCCGCAGGGATCTCGGCTATTGGGGACCGGCAAGGCGGTAAGGCAGCGGTTGCGATGCCTGTCGGGATGGCGAGGAGCCGGCCAGCGGCCGGCACTACCGGGCAGATCGACGTGGATGCACGTCACCCGGTAGATCCACGCCATGCGTGGATGCTCTCCTACCAGCGCAGGCGGCGCCTGGCCAACGCGCGGCCCAACTGCTCATACACCGCACGCGCCTCCGCTTCCGGCAGGTACTGCAGCACCAGCGGCGTGCCCAGCCCCGCGCCGGCGGTATCCAGCCACACGCTGGCGGTGCCCAGCCGGCGGTCCAGGGGCGAGCGGGTCAATCGCAGCGCCTGCAGCTTGTCCAGCTCGGCAAAACGCCACCAGCGCTGCCACCAGCCGCCACGGATGGCCACATAGCGCTCATCCAGGTAATAGCCGATACGCGCCATCTGCCGGTGCGCGCGGAACGCCGACCACGGCAGCCACGCGAGCACGACAGCGCCCCACGGGCCGAGTTCCCCTACCGCAGCGGCGGCCAGCAGCGGCACGATCAGCAGCGCCGGCAGGCACAGCCGCCACCACTGGCGCTGCTGCACCGGCTGCCACTGTGTGGGCGGCCAGGCCAGGGCGGGCAGCAGATGCTGGATCAGCGCGTCGCAGGCGGGCACGGTGGCCAGCGGCGCCAGTTCGCGCAGGTCGCGGCGTTCGTTCTCGCCGGGGTTGCCGGCGGCGATGTCAATGCGCAGCTGGCGGCGGCCAACCCAGCGCTGCAATGTGCTTTCGCGCAGGGTCCAGGCCTGGATGCGACGCCGTGCCACGCTGGTACGCATGCGCGTGAGCAGGCCGGTGGCCACGGTCAGCCGGCGCTCGCGCTCGCTCAGGGTGAAGCCGTGGTAGCGCAGCAGCGCCAGCACCACCGACAACACCCGCAGCAGCAGCCAGAACACCACCACCATCAGCAGCGCGGCCAGCGCCCAGCCCAGCGTGCTCACATGCAGGTCGCTGGCGTAGCCGAACAGCTGGCGGCCACCGGCTTCGATCGCGTCGGACATGCGTGCGCGCGGAAAGATCTGCAGCACCGCGCCGAGCGCGGCCAGCACCACCACCCAGCCGCGGTTGGAGAGCAGGCCGATGCGCACTACGTCGCCGGTACCCAGCGCCAGCAGCACGTCCTCGGCCGGTTCGGCCGGGACGGCGGTTTCCGCGCTGCCATCGGTGTCGGCGGCCTGCACGGTGCCGCGCTGGCGCACCAGCTGTTCCAATGCCAGGGCCTGCTCCAGCTTGAGCACGCGCATTTCGGCCTCGGGGCGGTGGCCGCCGGCCGATTCGAGCTTGAGCTCGGCCACGCCGAACAAACGGTGCAGCGGGTTCTGGTGGACCACCACGTTGTGGATGCGCGCGAACGGAATCTCGCGCCGATTGCGCGAGAGCACGCCACTGCGCACGGTGATCGCGGCCGTGCCGATCTGGTAGTGGTAGGTGAGGTACTGCAGGATCGACACCGCCACCAGCACCGCGATCACGATCACCGCGCCGACGTAGGACCACATCTCATCGCGGTCACCGCGCTGTCCGAACACCACCAGCGCGATCAGCGGCACCAGGAACTGGCGCAGCTGCATCAGCAGCACGAACAGCCATGACCAGGCATGCAGCCGCTGTTGCGGGGCATCGTCGGCCGGCGCCACGGTACTCACAGCGCGTCGTCGTCCTGGTCCAGCTGGTAGGCCAGGGTATCGCGCAGGCGCTCGGCGTCGTCGCTGTCCAGGCCGCCGATGGTCACCGCGCTGAAGCGGCTGCCGGCGGTATGCACCACCAGCGTGCTGAGCCGCGCGTTGCGCTCGATCGGGCCGCGGCGCAGGTCCAGGTGCTGCACACGCGAGAGCGGCACGCGCGTTTCGTGCTGCCACAGCAGGTCACGGCGCAGGCCCAGACCGTGCGCGTCCAGCCGCCAACGGGTGCGGCGCTGGCGGCGGAAGGCGATCATCGCGCCGGCCAGCGTGCCCACCACCACCAGCGCAGCCACGCTCCACCAGCGCGCCGGCAGCTCGAACAGCACCCACAGCGCGCCAGGCACGATGCCGAACAGCAGCGCACCGCTGATCGCACCGCTGACCGCAGCCAGCCAGGCCGAGCGCAGTGGCAATGGCTGCCAGTCCGGCACCGCGGGAGCAGCGGGCAGGGGTGGTGGCAGGGGCGTGTCGAGGAAATCGGACAAGGCAGGCGCTCGGCAGGGAAACAGGCCGGGCGCTTGCGTACAGGTGCAACCGCCCGTGGCGCAGACGGTAGCAGGTTGCCGTGGGCTATTGCGCGGCCTGGATCAGTGCGTCGACATCGAGCAGATGGCCGGCGCGTTCGGCCTTGGTGCGCAGGTACTGCTCGTTCTCGGCGGTGATGTCGCCGGTGACCGGCACGCAGTCCACCACGTCGATGCCGGCATTGCGCAGGCGCTGGGCCTTGGTCGGATTGTTGCTGAGCAGCTGCACGCGGGTCACGCCCAGGCCCTGCAGCATCGCCACGGCGCTGCCGTAGCGGCGCTCATCCGCACCGAAGCCGAGCTGGGCATCGGCGTCGATCGTGTCCAGGCCATCGTGCTGGTACCCGTAGGCGCGCATCTTCGCGGCGATGCCGGTGCCGCGGCCTTCCTGGTCCAGGTACAGCAGCACGCCGCCACCGAGCTCCTTGAGCTTGCGCAGGCCACGCCGCAACTGGTCGCCGCAGTCGCACTTGAGCGAACCGAACAGATCGCCGGTCAGGCAGGAGGAATGCACGCGTACCGGCACCACCGCGGACAGGTCCGGGCTGCCGACGATGATCGCCACCTGGTCGCGCTGGGCCACGCCGCCACGGAACACCGCGAATTCGGTCATGCCGACCTCGCGCAGCGGCACCGGCGAGCGGGCCACCAGCTCATAGGCGTGCGCGGCCTGTTCGGCGCCCTGGCTCAGGTCGCACAGCGAGACCTGCGCGCAGGCGTCGAAGCGGCGGTCATCGGAGTTCAACAGCACGCCGACCATCGCCGGCAGCAGCAGGCCGAGGCGGGCGATCTCCACCGCGCCATCGTCCAGCGCTTCACCGCCCGTCCAGCCCGGCGGCATCGCACCGGGATCGCGCAGGTAGCTGAGCGAGGGCAGGGCATCGAAGTCGATCCCGGCCAGCGGCACGCGGGCGCCACGGTCGGCGCTGACCCCGAGCACGCGGGCACGGATCGCGGTGAGGAACAGGTAATGGCGGTCTTCCGCGGCCGTGGCGAAGGCGGCGAAGCTGGTGCGGGTGCTGCTGTCCAGCGCGATGAAGGCCAGGCGCTGGCCGTGGCCATCGTCGATCACCACCGGGCGACCGGCACGCAGCTCGGCCACCGCGCGCTCGCAGCGGATCGCGGCCGGATCGCCGAACGGGGAAGAAACAGCAGAGGACATGGCAGGGGCCGTGGGGGACATCGTGGTTTCCACAGTGGGGACGGATCGCGCCGATTCAATCGCGGCAGGGGCGCGACGCTGCGTCGCAGTCAGTGCGGATGGTCCTCGGTGGCATAGGGATCGTCCTCGCCGCTCTCCGGTGGGCGCAGCGTATAGCGCTTGTAGGTCCACTGATACTGCGCCGGATCGCGCCGGGCGATGCGCTCGATCCCGGCATTGAGGGCGCTGGCGGCGGTGCGCGGGTCCGGATCGGCCACGGCAGGCAGGGTGGGCTCGATGTGCAGGGCGAACTCCATGCCCGGCCCGACCCGCTCGCACCAGCCGTACAGCACGGTCGCGCCGGTGCGCTCGGCCAGCCGGTTGACCAGGGTCATGGTCAGCGCCTCCACGCCGAAGAACGGCGCGAAGACCCCGTCGCCGGCCTTGGGCTGCTGGTCGGGCAGGATGCCGGTGGCGCCGCCGTCCTTGAGCACCTTGAACAACTGGCGCACCGCCGGGCCCTCGGCGCGCACCTGCTGCACGTTGTCGCCGCCGCGGACCAGCTGCAGGAAGGCATCGCCCACGGCCTCATCGGGGGCCTTGTAGACGATCGCGATCGGCCCGCGCGAGGCCAGCCACTGGTTGAGCAGCTCCCAGTTGCCGTAATGCGGGGCGGCCACGATCACGCCTTTGCCGGCGGCCAGGGCCGCGTCGTACAGCGCCTCGCCGTGGCGCTCGGTCAGCCGGGCGAGGTTGCGGTCGCGGGGCTGGGTCCACAGGCGCAGGGTCTCGATCGCCTGCAGCGCGGTCGAGCGCAGCACGTCGCGGTGCAGGACCGCGCGCTCGGCCTCGCCCATCCCGGGGTAGGCCAGCTCGAGGTTGCGGCGGGTGACGCGGCTCTCGCGGGCATTGAGACGGATCCACAGCCAGGCCAGCACGGAGGCGAAGGCACGCAGCCAGGACCAGGGCAGGCGGGTGAACAGGGCAGCGGCGCGGTAGGCCAGGCGGGCAGTGGTGTGCGGTTTCATCACCGCAAAGTCTAGCCGCTGGCGGCCAGCCTGTCGGCGCGCAGGGGCGTTAAGGTAGTCCGCCTTCAGTTGCGGAGCCCCGTCCATGCTTGTCCTGATCCAGCGCGTCAGCGAAGCCAGCGTCCGTGTCGAGGGGGCCGTCATCGGCCAGATCGGGCCCGGCCTGCTGGCCCTGGTCGGCATGGAGCCGGGCGATACCGAAGCCCAGATCGCCCGGATGGCCGATCGGCTGCTTGGTTATCGTGTCTTTGGCGATGAGACCGGAAAAATGAACCGGTCCCTGCGCGATACCGGCGGCGGACTGCTGCTGGTCAGCCAATTCACCTTGGCGGCCGATACATCCAGCGGGATGCGGCCGGGCTTCAGTACGGCCGCGCCGCCGGCGGAGGCTGAACGCGGATTCAACCGGCTGGTCGACATCTGCAGACAAAAACATGCCCCGGGGGTGGAAACCGGCCAGTTTGGTGCCCATATGGTTGTCAGCCTGGTCAACGATGGTCCCGTGACCTTCCTGCTCAGACCCTAGCCCCCGGGACCACCGCCCGGGAACGCGGGGCGCCGGGCTGGTATAATGCTAGGTTCTATTCCCTCTCCCAGCCGGTGGCGCGAGCACTACATGGCCAACGAACGTCCTGCCCAGCAAAACGACATCAAGCTTCTGATCAGCAAGGGCCTGGAACAGGGCTACCTGACCTACGCCGAAGTCAATGACCATCTGCCCGACGACATCGTCGACCCGGAGCAGATCGAAGATATCATCGGCATGATCAACGGCATGGGCATTGATGTCCATGAAGTTGCGCCCGATGCAGAAACCCTGTTGCTCAACGATGGCAACACCGGCAACCGCGAAGTCGATGACACCGCGGCCGAAGAAGCCGCCGCCGCGCTGAGCGCGCTCGACACCGAAGGTGGCCGCACCACCGACCCGGTGCGCATGTACATGCGCGAGATGGGTACGGTCGAGCTGCTGACCCGCGAAGGCGAAATCGCCATCGCCAAGCGCATCGAAGAAGGTCTGGGCCAGGTCCAGGCCGCACTCGGTACCTTCCCGGTATCGGTGGAATCGCTGCTGGCCGACTACGACGCGCACAAGGAAGGCAAGAAGCGCCTGGCCGAAGTGATCGTCGGCTTCAACGACCTGGTCGAAGAAGTGCCGGCCCCGGTCGTGGCTGAAGACACCAGCGACGATGCCGAGGACGACGCCGACGAGGAAGAAGACGGCGACGACGTCGAGGAAGAAGCCGGCCCGACCGGTCCGGATCCGGAAGAAGTCGCACGCCGCATGCAGGCTCTGAGCGACGCGTACACCGCGTTCAAGAAGGCCGCTGCCAAGGGCGACCGCAAGCCGCTGGCCAAGCTGCGCGACGACATGGCCGCCGTGTTCGTGACCCTGAAGCTGCCGTTGCCGCTGACCGATGTGCTGGTCAAGCAGCTGCGCGACGTCATGGCCTCGATCAAGTCCCACGAACGCCGCGTGCTGAACCTGGCGACCGTGACCGCGCGCATGCCGCGCAAGGACTTCATCCGCTCGTGGGAAGGCAACCAGACCAACCTGGAGTGGGTGGAAGACGCACTGAAGCGCAAGCAGAAGTGGTCCTCGGCCCTGCGTGACGTGAAGGACCAGATCATCTCCGAACAGCAGGCGACGATCGACATCGAGAAGACCACCTGGCTGGAACTGGACGAGCTGAAGGAAATCAGCCGCGCCATGGCCTACGGTGAAGCGCGTGCGCGCAAGGCCAAGAAGGAAATGGTCGAAGCCAACCTGCGCCTGGTCATCTCGATCGCGAAGAAGTACACCAACCGCGGCCTGCAGTTCCTCGACCTGATCCAGGAAGGCAACATCGGCCTGATGAAGGCCGTGGACAAGTTCGAATACCGCCGTGGTTACAAGTTCTCCACGTATGCGACCTGGTGGATCCGCCAGGCCATCACGCGTTCGATCGCCGATCAGGCGCGCACCATCCGTATCCCGGTGCACATGATCGAAACGATCAACAAGTTGAACCGCATTTCCCGCCAGATGCTCCAGCAGTACGGCCGCGAGGCTACGCCGGAGGAGCTGGCCAAGGAAATGGACATGCCGGAAGACAAGATCCGCAAGGTGATGAAGATCGCCAAGGAGCCGATCTCGATGGAAACCCCGATCGGCGACGACGAGGATTCCCATCTGGGCGACTTCATCGAGGACACCAATGTGGAGTCCCCGATCGAGAACACCACCAACATCAACTTGTCTGAAACCGTGCGTGACGTGCTGGCCGGCCTCACCCCGAGGGAAGCCAAGGTGCTGCGCATGCGCTTCGGCATCGACATGAACACCGACCACACCCTCGAGGAAGTCGGCAAGCAGTTCGATGTCACCCGCGAGCGCATCCGCCAGATCGAAGCGAAGGCGCTGCGCAAGCTGCGTCACCCGAGCCGGTCCGAGCAGCTGCGCAGCTTCCTGGATATCGATTGATCGATACCGGCGCATCGCATTGAAACCCGACAGACCCCGCGCAAGCGGGGTTTGTTTTTTTGGGGCGGCAGGTGCCCGCCGCGTGTGCAGCGGGCAGCAATGCGGATGCGGTAGGATGCGCGTCGCTTTACACCTGTGGATCGATGGAATGACGATGAAAAAAGGCTTGCTTGTCCTTGCCCTGTGCCCCTTCGCCGCGCTGGCCGCCGAGCCCCAGCAGCCTGCCTGCAACGCAGCTGATTTCTTCCAGACCCAGCCCGACCTCGCAATCGGCCGGGTCGTGGATGCCGGCAATGTGGCACTGGTGGGTGAGCGGCCCGGCTGCCTGGACAATCCGCAGGACAGCTGCCACAGCGGCGATGAGGTCGAACCGGGCAGCAGCCTGGTGATCGGCAGCCGCTGGAACGACTACTACTGCGTGCAGGTCCTGCCACCCGGCAAAGAGGTGGTGGGCTGGGCGCCGGAACAGCGCGTCATGAAGACCGGTCACATGGCCGACACCGACTTCAGCAGCTGGCTGGGGCAGTGGGACGGCAGTGCCGGGCGCGTGCTGGAAATCCAGGCCGAGGGCGACACGCTGCATCTGCGCATGCTGCCATCGGGTGGGAAAGGCGAGGGCACGCTGATCGGCAGCGCCGAGCCGGTGGGCGATGAGCTGTTCCTGGGCGAGGAGCCGTGCTCAGTGCGGGCCTCGCTGCAGGGGACGAAGCTGGTGCTCACCGACAACGGGGAGTGCGCGATCGGCGGCGCCAGCCCGGGTGGTGTGTATTCGAGCCGGGCGGCGGCGCAGCGGATGGAGCGGTTGTTCGAGGGGTTGGGGGAACGCTAGGCTAAGCGAGCAGTTTCGTTGCGCGTTTCGTAACTTAATTACTCGATCTTCCCACGCCGATGATTTTCAAGCTCGATATGAATCAACGCGTTATCGATGCTGGCCGACGTCGGGAGGCTTGAGGGTGCCGGATCGATTCGTCACTTAATTCGCCCCGAAAACGCTACCCGACGCAGCCTTTGGGTCGATTGCGACGCGCAAACTTCAGTGGTGCCTAGTGCACCCGCACTGGGCAGCGCCGCTGGCAGTGGACTACTGGCAGCGTATGGCGGGTTCGGCGCTGCTGCGCTCGGGCGTGCTGCGTGAGCTGGCTGCGGAGAATGCGCGTCGGGTGCAGGAGATGGGGCGGCGGTTCGGCTGATGTGAGGGTTGCAGTGGAAAGCGCCTGCGGGCCTCCACTACACTGTGCGGCCGCAAGGGCCTATAGCTCAACGGTTAGAGCAGAGGACTCATAATCCTTTGGTTCCAGGTTCGAATCCTGGTGGGCCCACCAACACAATCAAGTATTTACCTCGATTGTATTGGTGGTGATGCAGCAGCGGTCAGCACTTGGTGCCCGTTTGGTGGCCGCTCGAATCCCCTCCTGGATGAGAACGTCAACCTCATCGCTTACGGGACCCGCGAAACCCCCACAGTCGATTGCAGCCTCACAGAAGGGTGACCGACATGAAAAGCAGAGTGGCCGCATTGGCCCTTGCGTGCATTGCTGCACCGGTAGTTGCACAAACGGTCGTGCAGCAGCAGCCCGCTGAAGCGCTACAACGTGACTTGGCAGCTTGGACTCACTCACTGGCCGGACAGCAGGCTACCGAGAGCAGAACAGCCGCTGCCAATCGAGCACCAGCGGTGCAAGGTCAAGTAGAGATCATTTCGCTGGCTGAGTTGGACGCCCCGGCGTCCATCAAAGAAAATATGGTTGAAGGGATCAAGAAAAGAAGTCGTGGAACGTTGGATGTTGCGGCTGGCACGATCCCTTCAACGTCTGAGGTGATAGCAGGCCTGAGTCCTGTGCGAAGAAGCGATTCGGAGCTCAAGCGCCGCCTGTCCTATGCGCCCGCAGATATCTCGCGGACCCCCATTGGCGCGGCAGAGTTGCTCAGCACCGAGCCGAATGGAACCATGAGTGGTGATCGCTCCACGGGCGTGTCGCGTGTTTATCGGGTCCCCAACGTTGGCCTGGTCATCCTGTCCGAGGACGATTACCTGGCCTCAGGGACGAAGCACACCCTGATTCGGGAAACCCTGAATACCCAGGTCAACGGTGTCCCGGCCAGGTCTTACGCGGCCCGATCCAAGGACGGCAAAGGCAAGGCGGAGCTGCGCTGGATCACGTCGAATAGAGCTTATTTATTGACGTTGCTCAGTGACGATGGCGCACACATTGAGGAAGGCGAGCAGATGCTCATGCAGATCGCCAAGGGAATAGCGGGATAGTGTGAATCGCGTGGGTACCTCCCTCCCATGACTTCCGCCACTCCAGCCTGACTACAACTGTAGTTACGCTGTCTCCGTTTCCGGAGGAATGCCCATGCGCTTGAAATCGTGGTGGATGGCACTGAGCTGCCTGGTGTGCTGCAACGCGTTCGCTGCCAGCGGTGGGTTGGCGGATGCCCTGGCCAATCTGAAGGCCAACGCGGCGATGTCGCGCTCCGATGCGCTGCTGATACAGCGCGATGGAAAGACGCTGCTCGAGACCCGCAGCTCTGCTGCAGTGCAGCCGATCGAACTGATGTCGGCGACCAAGTCGGTCGTGGCACTGTCCATCGGGCTGTTGCTGCACAGCGGCGCGCTGGAATCGCTGGATCAGCCGGTGAGCGCGATCTATCCAGAGTGGGCACAGGGGCGCAAGCGCGACATCACGGTGCGGATGCTGCTCAATCACACCTCCGGCCTGCAGAATGTTCCCAACGCAGGCATCGAACTGGAAGGTGCACCGGATCTGGTCAAGCTTGCATTGGCGGCTGAACTCTCAACGGATCCCGGGTCGACGTTCTCCTACAACAACAAGGCGACCAACCTCCTCGCCGGGATCGTCGAGCGCGTCTCGGGGAAGACGATGGATCGCGTCGTCGAGAGTGGCCTGTTCCAGCCACTGGGCATCACGGACTACACGTGGCGCAAGGATGACGCAGGCACACCGATCGGCATGGCGGGGTTGGCACTCTCCGCCGCCGACCTGGCCAAGCTGGGCCGGTTGATCCTGGACAAGGGTGTCGCGCCGGACGGGCGGCGGCTGCTGGGAGAAGCGTTCGTCGCTGAACTCGTTGCCGAAAGCGCCCGCTCGAAGGAGGTGGGGCTGCTGTGGTGGAGAATTCCTGCCTGGGAGCGGTTTACGCTGAAGCCGGACGCGGCATCGGTTCTATCGCGCAATGGCGTCGATGCGGGCGTGGCGGCCGGGCTGTTGAAGGCGGGTACTCGCAGGTTTGCCAGCAAGGGCGAGCTGTTCGCGTTTTTCGGGGAAAGCCTCGGGCCCAAGTGGGCTGACGCGTACGGCCGCGAGATCACCAGCCGAGGCATCAAGCTCACGGACCTGTTCGATCAGGTGCGCGGGCCGGTCGCCGCTTACGCTGCGATGGGCTACATGGGCCAGTATCTGGTCGTGGTGCCAGAGACCTCCCTGGTCGGCGTCCGCCAGATCGCGCGCAAGGAGGGCCACGATTTCGCCGTGGACGACTACGCAACGTTTGCCGCCGACCTGCTGGCCTTGTCCAAGGCACTGTAAAACGTTTGAGCGCTTCTCCCTGCAGGCGCGGCGTGCGCTTACAGCAACAGCAGTGCAGCGATCAGGGCGGGCGGCATCACCAGGATGCCGAGGCGCAGGAAGCTCAGCGGACTGACGTGCTCGCCTTCGCGTCGAAGGGCGACCAGCCAGAGCATGGTCGCGAGCGACCCGGTCACCGACAGGTTCGGGCCCAGGTCGACACCAATCAACAGCGCGGCTCTGACCTGCGCCGGCACGTCCGCCATCTGGCCCACCGAGCCGGCCACCAGGCCGATCGGCAGGTTGTTGGCCAGGTTGCTCAGTACGGCCGCCGCGACGCCCGCCGCCCAGCCCGCCTCGGTGGGCGATTTTCGCGCCAGATCCTCGAGTGCCTGGGCGGCCATCTGGATCACGCCCGTCTGTGCCACGGCTTCCACCAGGACGAACAGTCCGGCGACCAGCGGCAGCACGCCCCAGGACACATGCCGCAGCATCGGCAGCGGGCTGCGGCGCTGACGCAGGCAGATGAGCGCCAGCGTGGCCGCGCCGGCGCAGAACGTGGTGAGCCCAAGCGGTCCCTTCATTGCCGAGGTGACCAGCAGGACGCTGCCGGTAACGCCGACCCCGATCGCGCACAGGCGTCCCCCCTCGGACAAGGTGGGCTGCTGCGCCAGTGCGACCAGCGGTCGGGCGATCTGGCGCCGATGGGCCAGGCGCAGCACCAGGTACGTCATGCCGATCGCGGCCAGCGAGGGCAGCGTGAACTGCCGCAGCCACTCTGGCAGGGAGGGCATGTGGCTGCCGAAGACGACCAGGTTGGCCGGATTGGAAATGGGCAGCACGAAGCTGGCGGCATTGGCGACGAACGCGCAGACGAACAGGTAGGGCAGCGGATCGGCGCGGGCCGCCTTGCAGGCGGCATACACCGCCGGCGTCAGCACGACCGCCGTGGCGTCATTGGAGAGGAAGATCGTCACCACCGTGCCGACCAGGAACACCAGGTCGAACAGGCGGCGCCCCGAGCCCTTGGCGTGACCCACCGCATACGCGGCCAGCCAGTCGAACAGTCCTTCCTGCCGCGCCAGTTCGGCCAGGACCATCATGCCGATCAGGAACAGGTAGACATCGGTTCCCTCCGCCACCGCGGCGATGGCGGTGCCGAACGGCACCAGGCCGGCGACCGTCAGCAGCGCGGCCGTGCCCAGTGCCCACGCATACTCCGGCACCCGCCAGGGGCGAAAGAGGATGCCGCAGGTGGCAACGGCGGTTGCCATCCAGATGATCATGGACGTGGTGGAAATCTGCATCGATTGCTCAGCGGGTGCTCAGGGGCCGGCGTCGGAGGGCATTGTGGTTGAACGAGCGGCCACGGCGCGAGGCGGACGGGGAAAGCCGCATCATAACCAGCGGACTGTGCATGAGGCGGCGGGCCCGCGGATTCAGGCGCGGCACGCGGCAAACAGGTCCAGATCACGCTGGTAGACCTGGCTGCGGATATCGAACAGCCCCAGCAGGGAGTGGTAAACGTTGTCGTGACTGTACGCCGTGCCCTCGGCACGGTTTCGCAGGCAGGCGAGGTTGAGGTTTGCATGGTGCGCAAACGCGGGCGAGAACCACATCAACATCGGGACGCGGGTCTGCTCCTGAGGCGCAATGAGGTACGGCGTGCCGTGCAGGTACATGCCGCGCTCGCCGAGCGACTCGCCATGATCGGAGACGTAGATCATGGCCACGTCCCACTGCTCGGCATAGCCCTGCAGCAGGTCAATGGTCCTGCCCAGCATGCGGTCGGTGTAGACCAGCGTGTTGTCGTACGTATTGGTCAGCGCCGCGTTGGTGCACTTCTGGATCTGGTTGCTGTCGCAGGTTGGCGTGAAAACGTTGCCGTCGGCAGGGTAACGCTCGAAGTAGGTTGGGCCGTGGCTGCCCAGCTGGTGGAGCACGATCAGGCCGTCCCCCTGCATGGCGTCGATGCGCGCGTCCAGCTGATGCAGCAGCACTTCGTCGTAGCAGGTGCCGTCCTTGTTGACACACTGCCCGGCCACCTTGAAGGCCGGCATGTCGTCGGTGGGCGCGCGCGCGCACACGCCTTTGCAGCCGCCATTGTTGTTGTTGCGCCAGAGGATGTTCACACCGGTGCGCCTCAGGATATCCAGGAGATTCTCTTCCGTCGCCGCACGTACGTCATCGTACTGGGTGCGTGTCATTCTGGAGAACATGCACGGCAGGGAGATGGCCGTGGCCGTGCCGCACGACGAGACGTTCTTGAAGGCGATGATGTCGCTGCGCTTTGACAGCACGGGATTGGTGGCGCGCGGGTAGCCGTTGAGCTGGAAGTTCTGCGCACGCGCGGTTTCGCCCACCACGGCAATCACCAGCCTGGGACGCCTGTCCGTGCTCGTCGGCGGACGGGTGGCGTCCTCGGCGACGGGCTGCAGCGGTCGTGATACTGCGATGTACTTCCGCTTGAGATAGCCGTTGGCATGGCGCACGAAGTTGACCGGCAGAACCTGGTCCCTGAGCTCGCGGTTGTTGCGCAGCAGGGAGGCATAGTCCTTGTAGAACAGCATGGAGATCACGGCCAGGATCGCCAGGGTCGCGAGCAGGTTGATCAGCATCCAGGAGGCGGTCTGCAGCACGCACCCGCTGCGGATGCGCAGCGACATCATCGCGGCGGCTGGCAGCACGCCCAGAAGCACGATGGTGAGCAGCAGGGGAACGGAGAAATAAGACCCGAGCTCGGCCTGGTTGGTCTCGAAGACGTTCTGCACCATGCTGCGGTCGATCAGGACGTTGTAGTGCAGCATGAAGTAGGTGCTTGCGGCGCTGATGATCACCAGCAGCGCCAGCAACGGCTTGCGCAGGTAGGGCAGCGCAAGCACCGGCATGAGCAGCAGGTTGAACAGGCAGAAGAAGAAGACCGGCAGGCTCAGGAAGAACAGCGCGCCGCGCACGCTGTCGAACTCGGTATGCCTCCACAGCGCCTGCCACAGGGCAACGTTGCCGACCGTGGTGAAGAACAGTGCGACTATCCATGTCAGCTGCACCGGGTTGAGTCGCACGAACATAAGACGCTGAAACACGCGCATTCTTCCAATGAATGAAAAGTGCGCGCAGTATCAGAATGTGTTTATCAGGAAGTTGTCAGGTGCACTGCCTGGTGCTTTTCCGCGCTCTATCTGAGCAGGATGACCGCCCATACGGCGCCCACCATCAACAGCGCCGTGGCTTGCGCGGTGCTGCCCATGTCCTTCGCATTCTTTGACAGGGGGTGAAGTTCAAGCGAGATGCGATCAACAACGGCTTCAATGGCGGAGTTGAGCAGTTCCACGATCAGGCTGATGAAGCTGACGGCCAACATCAGCGCCCGCTCCACCGGGCTGACGTCGAGCACAAACGTGCCTCCCATCAGAACGCCATGCAGAACCAGCAGCTGTCGAAAAGCGGCTTCGCCTCGCACGGTCGCGATGAAGCCGTCCCGCGAGTGGATCACGGTGTGGACAATCCGGTTGAATCCGGTCCTGCCGTGGCGATACTTGCCGGCTCCCTCCGGGTCTGACCAGTGCATCTGCATCTCCTGCGTGGATTGATGGGTGCACAGGATGGGAGGGGCGGCGTCAGGAAGCTGTCAGGAGCGGGCGCGAAGGCGCCTGGTTGCCGAAGCCGGGGCGCGCCTAGGGTTGCTGGTCATGCGTGCCGGACATGTCCAGCGTAAAGCTGCAACCGTTCTCCGAACTCTCCACGGCCATGCGCCAGCCCAGGTGGTCCACGATCCGTTGCACGATCGACAGGCCAAGCCCTTCCCCGCTCTGGCGCAGGCTGGGCGTGAAGCGCTGGAACTGCTGGGGATCCATGCTGGGTGGCAGGCCTGGACCGGTGTCGACGATGGACAGCGTGGCGTCCCGCACGGCGATGCGGATTTCGCCCTTGTCGGTGTATTGGCAGGCGTTGCGCAGCAGGTTCCAGAGCACGCTGCGCGCCAGCTCGGCGTTGGTGTGGATGCAGGGGTCCTGCGCTGCATCCAGCAGCAGGACGACCGGCTTGCCCGCCAGCCAGGGCTGGCAGCGCGACATGCATTCCTCGATCAACGGGCGCAGCGGGACGTCTTCCTTGGCAAGGCGCTGTGGGTCACGCGAGAGCAGTAACAGGCAGGACAGCTGGCGCTGCATTTCCTGCGTGGTCCGGACGATCCGCTCGCCGCTCGCTCGCAGGGGGCTGTCCTCGGGCAGCTGGTGAACGATGGTCTCGGCCGCGCCGGAAATGATGGCCAGGGGCGTGCGCAGTTCATGGCTCGCATCCCCCACGAAGCATCGTTCACGCTGCAGGTACTGCTCCGCCTCGTCGCTGTGCTGGGCGAAGGCGCGCGCCAGGACCCCGATCTCGTCGCGCGCCTCCTGGAAGGGAAACGGCGTCTGCCCGCGCTGCACCGCATCGGCCAGCCGGGTGATGGGGGCGATGACGCGCGCTGCCGTCAATCGCCCGATCCAGAACGCGCAGAAAATGCACAACAGCATGACCACGAGCGCATAGCCATCGATCACGTGCTCCAGATACTGGTACCGCTCGGCATCCTGGCGGAGGTAATAGCGTTGCCCGCCGAGGTCGAACACCAGCAGATGCCAGACGCCGGGCGGGTCGGCGCTGTAATAGCCCGGTGTATACGGGCGCAGGGCATCGGGCACGTTTCGCGCATCAAAAAGTTCACTGCCCGCAGACAGCGCCGGCGGCGTGCCATCGGCAAGGTCGGCCTGCAGGCGATCCATCTCGTCGTGCAGGCTTCTCGAAATGACGTAGGCCCTGAGCTCGTCATAATCCAACTGCTCGGCGGCGACCACGAAGCCCATGACGGCCACCATCAGCAGGACGAACGACACGGTGATACGTGTTCTGAGCGTCATCTGGCGGTAGATCGCGTTCATGACGGCAACTGCACTCCTCGGGTCGTCATTCCGGGACAGACGTCGTTGGCGCACTCAGGCGCCATCCGATGCCGTGCACCGTCTCGATGAGCGGATACGTGAAGCTCTTGTCCGCATGCTGCCGAAGCTCGTGGATATGCGTCCGCAACGCACCGCTTTCCGGTGGATGGTCGCCCCACAGCAGGTATTCCATTTCCTGCTTCCTGACCACGCCGGGCGCGGCCCGCATCAGGCACAGCAACAGCTTGTGGGTGCTGGGGGTCAGCGTAATGGTCTGGCCCTGCCGCCACGCCTGCGGTGCACGGGTGTCCACCCGCAGGTCCTGCCAGGTCAGCGTGCCTTGGACGCTGCGGCCCTGGGCACGGCGCACCAGCGCCTGGATGCGTGCATCGAGTTCTATCAATGAGAACGGTTTGACGAGGTAATCGTCCGCGCCCAGTGCAAAGCCCTGCACGCGGTCATCCACCGGATCGCGCGCGGTCAGCATGATCACCGGTACGGGATTCTGGAATTCCTGACGAAGTTTGTGGCAGAGCGTCATGCCGTCCAGCCGCGGCAGCATCAGATCCAGCAGGATCGCGTCGTAGTCATTCCCGGTCGCCAAGCGCAGGCCCGCAGCGCCATCGCGTGCATCGTCGAGCACATAGCCCAGCGGCTCCAGGAATGCGTACAGGTTGGCCACCAACTCGGGGTTGTCCTCGATGATGAGCAGGCGTGTCATGGTGCAGTCGGATCTGGGGGCATGGGGGAACTGTGCGGGATCGCCGTAGTGTTGCCAAGCACCCCGGTCAGGCAGGTGTGCCCGGACTACAACGGGCGCATGGCTTAGCTCAGCAGTGACGGCGCCTGGTCGATCCGCCACGCGCCATTCAACGCCAGCACCACCGCGAACTTCCCGCACAGCAGTACCTCGGCTTCATTGGTGTCGCGTATGTGGCGGTCAGCGCCCGGCAGCATCAGCACCTCCACCTCGCCGATGAAGTCGTGCCGCTCGTGATGCCGGGCGCGCACCATCACGCGATACGGTCCACGCACCGTGCGCACTACCGGGCGGGTGCCTGCGGCCTGTGCCGCCTTGACCAGATCAATCACGTTCCCGCGTGGCATGCGCCAGCTGATCCGCTCGGGTTGGCCGAACCACACCAGCGCCTTCACCTCGCGGGTGTGCAGGGCGCGCGTGGGGGGCGTGCGGCGCAATGCCCCCGCCGCCCTTTCGCTGCGCAGGGCGATCCACACCATGTTGCCCACCACGAACAGCAGGCCGGCCAGCAGGTACACGAATACCAACCCGAACCACGGTGAACTGTTGGGGATGCCAAACAGCATGGCGAAGAAGACGAGCAGCATCACCCACCTGATCCACTCGCTTTTGCTGCTTTCGTCCGACATGCCTGGCTTCCTTGAGGTATCCCCGCCGCACACACCGGGCGCGCAATTCTGCCACCGTCTGGACAGCATCGTGTGTCGCGATCAGTCCGATCGGCCCCCTGCCATCCGGCACGCGGCCGCTGATCCGCTGGCTGATAGAAAGGCGCCAACGGAATTCACAGGTGGTGATGCATGAAGCAGCTCCTGATGTCGACCAGCATGATGCTGATGGTGCCTATCTGCGCCCACGCGCAGACCGCGCTGGCGGATATGGACAAGGACATGGTCGGCCCTCGTACCGAAATTCTCGTGCTGGGCAGTGTGCACCTGGGCGAGTACAAGGATTTCGACCGCGCATCGCTCGACCCCGTATTGGACAGGCTGGCGGCATTCAAACCGGATTACATTACGATCGAGGCGCTCAGCGGAGAGCAGTGCGATCTGGCAGCGCGTCACCCGGCGGTGTACGGCGAGGATTTCTGCGCGAGCACGGACGCGGCGAAGATGGCCACCGGGCTCGATGTGCCTTCCGCAATCGTTGAGGTCAACAACCAATTGAAGGTCTGGCCAGCCACGCCCACGCCCGCGCACCGCCGCAGGTTGGCTGCCGTGTTCCTGGCCGCGGGTGAGCGGGCGTCGGCCTATGTGCAATGGTTGCAGTTGCCCCATGCCGAGCAGCACCCCGGTGACGGATTGGACGAGTCTCTGGTCGAGATGCTGCATCAGCTCGGCGCGCGCAACAACGAGGATTATCAGGTTGCCGCCCGCCTGGCGGCCCGACTCGGGCATCAGCGCGTGTATCCGGTCGATGACCACGCCGGCGGCACGCATCAGATTCCGGATCGCGCGGCCTTTGGAAAGGCGGTGCAGGATGCATGGAGCGCGGATCGATCGCGCCTGCAGCCGGTCATTGACGAGCAGAAGCGCCTCGTCACCGAAAAGGACATGCTATCGCTGTACCGCCTCACCAATGCGCCACGGACACAGGCGCTGATGGCCGAGTCCAACGTGCGTCCGGCGCTGGCCGCCGTGTCCGTGCAGCACTATCCGCAGATGTGGGTGCAAGGGTGGGAGATCCGAAATCTACGGATGGTCGCCAACGTGCTGGATGTGGTTCGCCTCCACCCGGGCTCCCGCGTCCTCTCCATTGTCGGCGCGTCGCACAAGCCCTGGCTCGATGGTTGGCTGGGGCAGGTCTCGGGCGTGGATATCGTGGATACGCAGGCGGTGCTCGGTGGGGAGAGGGCGCCGATGGCGGCACCCGACGCGCAGCGTCAGACCCGTTAGTCGGCGTCCGCGTGTGAGGCGGTCATTGCCTTCGCGAGTACCTCGAACACCCGCGCATCCTGCGCCTGCGCGGCGTTGAAGCGCAGGAAGCTTGCTGCGCGCAACGACGGGCTGAAGGCATTGCCGGGTGCCAGCATCACGCCGTCGGCAAGACAGCGGCGGGCGATGCTGGCGGCATCCATGCCGTCGGGCAGGTGGCACCACAGCAGCATGCCGGCCTGCGGTACCGTCCATGGCGTGATGCCCAGGGGCGCCAGCCGCGCCAGCGTGAGTTCACGTGCCGCGGTCAGCCGCACGCGCACGGTCTCCAGATGGCGCCGATAGCCGCTGTCGGTCAGTGCGGCGTGCAGGATGTCGGCGGCCAGGCGCCCGCCGCCGAAGCTGGTGGCGATCTTCAGGTCGGCCAGGCCTTCGATCCAGTCGCGGCGCGCGGCGATGTACCCGCAGCGCACCGACGCGGACAGCGTCTTGGAAAAGCTGCCCACCTGGATCACCCGCGACAGCCCATCGAACGCGGCCAGCCGCGGTGCGGGCGTGTGCTCGAAATCAGCGAACAGGTCGTCCTCGACGATGACCAGGTCGCTGCTGTCGGCCAGAGAGAGCAGCCGGTGTGCGGTGGCCGGCGAGAGCGTGGCGCCGGTCGGGTTGTGGATGCCGGAATTGGTGATGTACAGGCGGGGCGCATGCGCCTGCAGCGCCGCGGCAAAGGCGTCCACATCCGGGCCGTTCGGCGTGTACGGCACGCCGATCACCTGTACGCGGTGCGCCTTGAGCAGGGCCAGGAAATTGAAGTAGCACGGGTCGTCGATGAGCACGGTATCGCCGGGCTCGAGCAGGAAACGGCAGATCAGGTCAACCGCATGCGAGCCCGATTCGGTGAGCATGATCTGCTCGGGCGCCACCTCGACCGCGTGCCCGGCCAAGCGGCGGGACAGAAGTTGCCGCAGCGGCGGCAGGCCCAGTGGCGATGCGTAATCGGCCAGTGCGGTGCTGCTCGCGCGGGCGGCACTGCGCAGGCCACGGCGGATCCCCTCGACATACATCCAGTCGCTGGGCAGCCAGCCGCTGCCGGGCTTGAGCACGCCGGCCTCGTGATCCAGTGATTGCCGCGCCAGCCACAACGGGTCGACCTGGCGATCGCGTGGCGGTCCCATCTCGGCCAGTGCCAGTGGCGCGACCGGGCCGGCCGCATAGAAGCCGGAGCCGGGCCGCGCCTGGATCAGCCCTTCGGCCGCCAACCGCTCATAGGCTTCGACCACGGTGGACACAGACACCTGCAGTGTCTTGGCCTGTGCGCGCACCGAGGGCAGT
This sequence comes from Stenotrophomonas sp. TWI1183, assembly GCF_039673115.1. Classification (NCBI taxonomy): domain Bacteria; kingdom Pseudomonadati; phylum Pseudomonadota; class Gammaproteobacteria; order Lysobacterales; family Lysobacteraceae; genus Stenotrophomonas; species Stenotrophomonas sp. TWI1183. The sequence goes on along the minus strand of NZ_JBDJKZ010000002.1, from coordinate 143,284 downwards.
CGCGCGCCGGGCAGCCAGCTGCGGTCGTTGAGGCGTGCACGCACGCTGGTCATGACCGCCTCGATGCGGGTGGTGGGGAGAGTCATCGGGGTATCCGTACGGGTCGTTCGGCCATAACAGTTACGGCAAAGTGTACTGGACTGTACATGGAGTGGCGGCCCGCCGCCGTGGTCCACTGGCCGCCCTTCAAGGATGTCGACATGGACAACGCAACCCGCGGCTGGATCAACGGTTTCATCGGTGTGGTGATCTTCGCCGGCTCGCTGCCGGCCACGCGGATCGCGGTACTGCAGCTGGACCCCCTCTTTCTGACCGCCGCCCGGGCGAGCATCGCGGCGTTGCTTGGCGGAATGGTGCTGCTCGCCCTGCGCCAGCCGCGGCCCACGCGCGCATCACTGGGGCCGTTGCTGATGGTCGCCCTCGGGGTGGTCGTGGGATTCCCCCTGCTCACCGCATTGGCCCTGCAGCACGTGTCTTCGGCCCACTCGATCGTGTTCCTCGGGCTGCTGCCGCTGAGCACCGCGCTGTTTGGTGTACTGCGCGGCGGTGAGCGGATGCGTCCGGCGTTCTGGTTGTTCTCGCTGCTCGGCAGTGCCGCGGTGGTGGGCTACGCGCTGTCGACCGGGCTCGCCGCCTCGCTGCAGGGCGACCTGTTGATGCTGGCGGCGGTGCTGGTCTGTGGGCTGGGCTATGCCGAAGGTGCGCGCCTGTCGCGCACGCTGGGAGGCTGGCAGGTGATCAGCTGGGCCTTGCTGCTGTCCTTGCCGCTGATGCTGCCGCTGCTGGCCTTGCGCTGGCCGCCTTCGCTGGCGGCGGTGGATGCGCCGGCGTGGTGTGCCCTGGCCTATGTGGCGGTCTTCAGCATGTTGATCGGCTTCATGTTCTGGTACCGCGGGCTCGCCCAGGGCGGTATCGCCGCGGTCGGCCAGCTGCAGCTGTTGCAGCCGCTCTTCGGCCTGGCGCTGGCGGCCGTGCTGCTGCATGAAACCGTGAGCTGGGCGATGCTGGTCGTCACGGTGTGCGCGGTGACCTGCGTGGCCGGCGCGCGGCACTTCGCGCGCTGACCCGAACCGCTGATGCCGCTGATCGTCGGGCGTTCGGTGATGATCATGGACCCGACGCGTTTGAGGGCATCGGGGGACTGCGCTATCCTGCGCGCCGCTTCCGCTGCCCCGGCAGGACCCTTGTGATGACGCCACCCTGATACCGCGTTGATGACGCGCCGGCCAGTGCGCTGGCTCAGGGAGTGCCTTGTCCTCATCACACAACGCGCCGTGCGCATCGCCGGTGCGTGGAGTCTGTCCATGTCTGTGTCCTATCCGCTGCGCCAGCAATGGCTTGGCAATATCCGCGGTGATCTGCTGTCCGGCGCCGTCGTGGCCCTCGCGCTGATTCCCGAGGCGATCGCCTTCTCCATCATCGCCGGGGTCGACCCCAAGGTCGGCCTGTACGCGTCGTTCTGCATCGCGGTGGTCACCGCCATCGCCGGTGGACGGCCGGGCATGATTTCCGCGGCCACCGGCGCGATGGCGCTGGTGATGGTCGACCTGGTCCGCGATCACGGCCTGCAGTACCTGCTGGCCGCCACGATCCTGGCCGGGCTGCTGCAGATCGTCGCGGGCGCGCTGAAACTCGGCGCCCTGATGCGCTTCGTCTCGCGCTCGGTGATCACCGGCTTCGTCAACGCGCTGGCGATCCTGATCTTCCTGGCGCAGCTGCCCGAACTGATCGGGATGCCCTGGACGGTGTATGCCGTGTGCGCGGCGGGCCTGGCGATCATCTACCTGCTGCCACTGGTGACCCGGGCGGTGCCCTCGCCGCTGGTGGCGATCGTGGTGCTCACCGCGCTGTCGATCTGGCTCGGGCTGGACATCCGCACCGTCGGCGACATGGGCGCGCTGCCCGACAGCCTGCCCACCTTCCTGCTGCCGGACGTGCCGCTCACCTGGGAGACCCTGCGCATCCTGCTGCCGGTCTCGGCCACGCTGGCGGTGGTGGGTCTGCTGGAGTCGATGATGACCGCGCAGATCGTGGAGGACATGACCGACACGCCCAGCCAGCGCAACCGTGAGTGCGCCGGGCAGGGCCTGGCCAACATCACCGCGGGGCTGTTCGGCGGCATGGGCGGCTGCGCGATGATCGGGCAGTCGGTGATCAACGTGTCCTCCGGCGGTCGCGGGCGGCTGTCGTGCCTGGTGGCCGGCGTGCTGTTGCTGCTGCTGGTGGTGTACGGCGCGGACTGGGTCCGGCAGATCCCGATGGCCGCGCTGGTCGCGGTGATGATCATGGTCAGCATCGGCACCTTCCACTGGCGCTCGTTCGCCGAGTTCCGGCTGCACCCGAAAAGCTCCTCGGTGGTGATGCTGGGTACGGTGATCGTCACCGTCGCCACGCATGACCTGGCCAAGGGCGTGCTCACCGGGGTGCTGCTGTCGGCCCTGTTCTTCGCCCGCAAGGTGGGCCGGATGCTGGACATCCAGGATGCCGTGACCGCCGACGGCACGCGTGTCTACACGGTGAGTGGCCAGGTGTTCTTCGCCTCGGCCGGGCAGTTCGCCGCGGCGTTCGATCTGCTGCACGTGCCCGAGCGCGTGGAGATCGATCTGACCCATGCGCACTTTTGGGATCTCAGTGCGGTCGGTGCGCTGGAGCGGTTGACCGGCAAGCTGCGCGCGCGCGGGGCCCACGTGGAGGTGATCGGACTCAATGCGGCCAGCCAGACGCTGGTGGAGCGGCTGGGGCGTGGCGAGCGCGGCGCGGGCGTTCACTGAACACGGTCAGGAAGCCGCGCTAAACATCGCGCCCATGACGCCGTTATCCAGCTGAGTCCCTTCTCTGGGCCGGCGCCGTCACGGTGCGGGCAGGCGGCATCTCCACAGGGCAGGGCGGTGGCACCGTGGCGTACGACGCGGTGACCCCCAGCACAGGACCAGCGCAGCCGGGAGTGGCGGCGGGCTGCCTGTGCCGATCCGACGTTGCATCGATTCCTGCTGGCCGCGCCGTGATGACACCGCGCGCGTGCCGGCCCGCAATGGACTGCGTGTTTCCGTGGCGGCGCGTGACTGCGTCCGCCGGTATGCCCTTTTTCCGGAACCGCCCCCATGCCCGTGTCCCGCCCCACCGCGTCCAAGCGCCCCGGCAGCATCGCCAACCGACTGATGCTGGGTACCGCGTTGATCGCCATGCTCTGCTTCGGTGTCACCGCCGCCATCAGCTACCGCGAAGCCAGTGCCTCGCTGGTCGACGCTTCACGCCACACCATGCAGAGCGAGGCCCAGGCCGAAGCGCTGCGGGTGAGCGGTGATCTGTCCAGCGCCTTCGCCACCAGCCAGGCGCTCGCGCAGAACCTGCTGGTCCAGCGCGCCGCGGGCACGCTCTCCCGGGCGACGGTGGCCGCGGTCATCCGCCAGCAGGTGCAGGTGCACCCGGAATGGGTGGGCTTCGGCACGTTGTGGGAGCCGGAGGCTTTCGATGGCAAGGATGCCGAGTTCGTCGGTGCCGAGGCGCACGACGACACCGGCCGGTTCATGAGCTACTGGGCCTGGCACGAGGGGGCCCCGATGCAGGATGCGCTCAAGGGGTACGACGTGCCCGGCGATGGCGACTGGTACCTCAAGCCGAAGGCGCTCAAGCGGCAGACGGTGGCCGAACCCTACACCTACGAGATCGCCGGGCAGAAGGTACTGATGACCACGCTGTCCACCCCGGTGGTCGACGATGGCACGTTCCTCGGCGTAGTGACGGTGGACTTTGCGCTGGCTGCCCTGCAGAAGCACCTGGCCGCATTGCGCCCGATGGGCGAAGGCCACGTTGAACTGATCTCGCCCGGCGGCATCGTGCTGGCCGCGAAGGATCCGAACGAGATCGGCAAGCGTCGCGAGGATGCGCTGACCACGCAGGTGCTGGCGGCAGTGAAGGCCGACAAGACCTTCGACGCCTTCGAACCGGATGCCGCGGGCGATGTGAAAACCTATGTGCCGCTGCGCATCGGCGGCAGCGAAGAGCACTTCGCACTCGGCGTGATCGTGCCGCATGCGCTGATCACCGAAAAGGCACGCGCGCTGCTGTGGATCATCCTCGCCGTGGGCCTGGGTGCGGCACTGGTGCTCAGTGGCAGCGTGTACGTGTTGCTGCGCCGGCAGGCGATCCGCCCGCTGGCCGACGCTGTCCGTCTCTCGGCCGACGTGGCCGAGGGCCGTCTGGATACGCCGCTGCCGCCGGCGCGCAACGATGAGGTGGGCCGCCTGCTGGAATCGATGCAGCGCATGCGCGGCCAGCTGCGCGCGGTGATGGCCGCACAGGGCGAGATGGCCCAGCGCCACGAGGCGGGCGAGCTGAGCTACCGCATGGACGCGCAGGCCTTCCCGGGCGAGTACGGCAAGATGGTGGAGGAGACCAACCAGCTGGTCGGGGCCAACATCGCGGTGACCCGCCGCCTGGTCGAGGTGATGCAGCGCTATGCGGTCGGTGACCTGAGCCCGGACATGGATCGCCTGCCCGGCGAACAGGCGGCCTTCACCGCCGCGATGGACACCACCAAGGCCAACCTGCGTGCGATCAACACCCAGATCGGGGAGTTGGCCGGTGCGGCGGCGGTGGGCGATTTCAGCCAGCGTGGCGACGTGGTGCGTTTCGACCACGACTTCCGTGCGATGGTCGAGAACCTCAACACGATGATGCAGGTCAGCGATGACAATCTGCAGCAGATCTCCGCGCTGCTGCGCGCGATCGCGGCGGGCGACCTCACCGCGCGCATGCAGGGCGATTTCCATGGCGTGTTCGCGCGGATGCGGGACGATGCCAATACCACCGTGGCCCAGCTGACCGACATCGTCGGCCGCATCCAGCAGGCGACCGGCAGCATCAATCTGGCCGCCGGCGAGATCGCCGCGGGCAACAGCGATCTGTCGCGCCGTACCGAACAGCAGGCGGCCAGCCTGGAAGAGACCGCGGCGTCGATGGAGGAGCTCACCTCCACCGTGCGCCAGAACGCGGACCATGCGGTGCAGGCGAACCAGCTCGCGGCCGGCGCGGCCGACGTGGCCTCGCAGGGCGGCGTGGTGGTCGGCCAGGTCGTGACCACGATGGCCGGCATCGAGGCCTCGTCCAAGCGCATCGCCGAGATCATCTCGGTGATCGACGGAATTGCGTTCCAGACCAACATCCTGGCTTTGAATGCCGCCGTCGAAGCGGCGCGCGCCGGCGAACAGGGCCGCGGCTTCGCGGTGGTGGCCACGGAAGTGCGCGCGCTGGCGCAGCGCTCGGCGGGAGCGGCCAAGGAGATCAAGACCCTGATCGACGACTCGGTCACCCAGGTCAGCGCGGGCTCGGCGCTGGTGCACACCGCCGGCCGCACCATGGAAGAGATCGTCACCGGCGTGCGCCGGGTCAACGACATCATGGCCGAGATCTCGGCGGCCTCGAAGGAACAGTCCGCCGGCATCGAGCAGGTCAACCAGACCATCACCCAGATGGACGAGACCACGCAGCAGAATGCGGCACTGGTCGAGGAAGCCACGGCTGCGGCGCGCGCGATGGAAGAGCAGGCGCAGCAGCTGGGTACTGCCGTGGCGATCTTCCGTCTGCAGTCCAGTGCGGGCACGACCAGTGCATCGGCACGCCGCGCCGCGCCGGCGCGCAACACAGCGCGGATGCCGGCAGCGGCCGTAGCCGGGGACGACTGGCAGACCTTCTGATCCATCCCGGCGTGCCGCATGCAGCGGCACGCCGGGACGCCTGGTTCACCGGATGCTCACCGCCTGCGTTGGTAATCGGCGCTATCCTGTCCGGGCATGGTGAGCACATGACCTCTCGTTCCGACCGGCTCGGCCTGACCGCGTTGACCGCGCTGGTGGTCGGCTCGATGATCGGGGCCGGCATCTTTTCGTTGCCGCAGAACATCGCGCGCAGTGCAGGGCCGGGCGTGGCGCTGATCGGCTGGACGATCAGCGGCCTGGGGATGCTGATGCTGGCGTTCGTGTTCCAGAACCTGGCCAACCGCAAGCCCGAGCTGGACACCGGCATCTATGCGTACGCACGTGCCGGGTTCGGGGACTACATCGGCTTCTCGGCTGCCTGGGGCTACTGGGTCTGTTCGCTGCTCGGCAATGTCAGCTACTTCGTGCTGATCTTCAGCGGACTGGGCTACTTCGTGCCGGCCTTCGGCGAAGGCAATACGTGGCAGGCGGTGGCGTGCGCGTCCGTGCTGCTGTGGGCGATGCACGCGATGATCCTGCGTGGCATCCGCCAGGCCGCGCTGGTCAATGCGGTCGTCACCGTCGCCAAGATCGTGCCGATCGTGGTGTTCCTGATCATCGCCGCGGTGGGCTTCAAGGCGGATATCTTCACCGCGCAGTTCTGGGGCACGGTGGAACTGGGCAGCGTCGGCGAGCAACTGCGCGGCATGATGCTGATCACGGTCTGGGTGTTCATCGGCATCGAGGGCGCCAGCATCTATTCGCGACGCGCGGCCAAGCGTTCGGATGTCGGGCGCGCGACCATCATCGGGTTCCTGTGCGTGCTTGCGCTGTTGATGCTGGTCAATCTGCTGTCGATGGGCGTGCTGCGCCAGGAAGCACTGGCACAGGCGCGCAACCCGTCCATGGCGTTCGTGCTGGAGGCCATTGTCGGCCCCTGGGGTGCCACGCTGATCATCATCGGCATGATCGTCTCGGTGCTGGGGGCCTTGCTGGCCTGGGTGCTGCTGTGCGCCGAAGTGCTGTACGCCGCGGCGGGGGATGGCACGATGCCGGCCTTCCTCGGGCACGAGAACGCGCGCCAGGTCCCGGCCAATGCGCTGTGGCTCACCAACGGGCTGATCCAGCTGTTCCTGGTCATTACCCTGTTCAGTGCCGGCACCTATACCAGCCTGGTGCTGCTGGGCGCATCGATGAGCCTGGTGCCGTATCTGTTCTCGGCCGGTTACGGCGCCCTGCTGGCGCTGCGCGGGGAGACCTATGCAGGGCAGCCCGGGCTGCGCGCCCGCGATCTGCTGGTGGCCGGGCTGGCAACGGTCTACGCGCTGTGGCTGGTCTATGCCGGCGGACTGTCCCAGGTGCTGTTGTCGGTATTGCTGTACGCGCCGGGCATCGCCATGTTCGTGGTTGCCAAGCACGGCCATGGGCAGCGGATATTCACCCGGGCGGAGCAGGTGATCGTGGCGGTTGTGATCGTCGTTGCCGGCTGGGCGGCGTGGGGTCTGTACCAGGGCCATCTGCACCTGGCATGAGCGCCACGCGATGGGGAATCACGTTGACCGCACGTCCGGGCTCGCCGGAAACCCGCGACGTCCCAGCCGCAGCGCCAGATGCACGAGCACGATCAGCACCGGCACTTCCACCAGCGGCCCGATCACAGCGGCGAAGGCGACCGGCGAACCCAGCCCGAAGGCGGCGATGGCCACCGCAATGGCCAGCTCGAAATTGTTGCCGGTGGCGGTGAATGCAATCGCGGTGGTGCGTGGGTAGTCGCGTGCGATCCAGCGGCCCATGAAGAAGCTCGGCAGGAACTGCACGAAGAAGTAGATCGTCAGCGGGATGGCGATCCGCACCGCGTCGAGCGGAATGCGCACGATGTCACCGCCCTTTAGGCTGAACATCGCCACGATGGTGAACAGCAGCGCGATCAGCGTGATCGGGCTGATGGCCGGCAGGAAGCGCATTTCGTACCACGCGGCACCCCGCAGTTTCAGCAGCCAGCGGCGCCCGAGATAGCCCGCCGCGAACGGAATGCCCAGATACACCAGCACCGCGCCGGCGATGGTCCACGTGCTGACATCGATCACGCTGCGCTGCAGCCCGAACAGCGGCGGCAGCACGGTCAGGAACACCCACGCATAGACGCTGAAGAACGCGATCTGGAACAGCGAATTGAACGCGACCAGCCCGGCCACGTACTGGTTGTCGCCGCGCGCCAACTGGTTCCAGACCAGCACCATGGCGATGCACCGGGCCAGGCCGATCAGGATCAGTCCGGTCATGTACTCCGGCCGGTCGTGCAGGAACAGCGCGGCCAGCGCGAACATCAACACCGGTCCCACCACCCAGTTCTGCAGCAGCGACAACGCCAGCACGCGCTTGTCGGCGAAGACACCGGGCAATGCCTCGTACTTCACCTTGGCCAGGGGCGGGTACATCATCAGGATCAGGCCCGCGGCGATCGGCAGGTTGGTGCCGCCGATCGTCATGGCATCCAGCGCGGCGGGCAGGCCGTCGAACAGGGTGCCCAGGGCCACGCCGAGCGCCATCGCCGCGAAGATCCACAGGGTCAGCCAACGGTCCAAGAAGGACAGGCGGGAAGGGGAGGACGTCGTCATTGCCACGGGCCCGGTCACGGTGTCAGCGCGGCGGTGTGCACTGGCCGGCCGGACCGCAGTCCGCCTCGCCAGCGCAGCAGTTTTCGGTCAGGTAACCGATCAGGCCATTCATCGCCTCGAAGTCGGCGCGGTAGCAGATGCTGCGGCCGCGCGGCTCGGCGCTGACCAGCCCTGCCGCGCTCAGCTCCTTGAGGTGGAAGGACAGGGTGGCGCCGGGCAGGCCCAGTTCGGTGGCGATCTCGCCGGCCAACCGGCCGCCATGCCCGGCCTGCACCAGCAGGCGGAAGACGCTCAGGCGGGTGGCGTGGCCCAAGGCGGCGAGAGCGTGGGTTGCGTTGTTATGTTCCATGTTTCTAGAATAATGGAACAATACGTCCGGAGCAACCCCATGTCCCTGCTGCCCCACCTGACCGATGCGGTCGTCGACCGTCCGGATGCCGTCCGGTTGTCTGCCCGTGTCAGTGCCCACCCGCCCCGCATCCTGGTGATGTATGGATCGCTGCGCCCACAGTCGTACAGCCGGTTGCTCGCCAAGGAAGTGGAGCGCCTGCTGCAGCACCTGGGCGCCGAGGTGCGGGTGTTCGATCCGCACGGGCTCCCGTTGGTCGACGCGGTGGACGCCAGCGATCCCAGGGTCCAGCAGCTGCGCGCCTGGTCGCAGTGGTCCGAGGGCCAGGTCTGGATCAGTCCGGAGCGTCACGGCACCCTCAGCGCAGTGTTCAAGAACCAGATCGACTGGCTGCCGTTGACCGAGGGCAGTGTGCGCCCGACCCAGGGCCGCACCTTGGCCGTGATGCAGGTGTCGGGCGGCTCGCAGTCCTTCAATGTGGTCAACGCATTGCGGGTTCTCGGGCGCTGGATGCGGATGGTAACGATCCCCAACCAGTCCTCGGTTGCCAAGGTCTGGCAGGAGTTCGACGGGGAGGGGCGGATGAAGCCGTCGGCGTACTACGATCGTGTCGTCGACGTGGTGGAGGAGCTGGTGAAGTTCACGCTGCTGGTGCGCGACCACAGTGACTACCTGACCGACCGCTACAGCGAGCGCAAGGGTGATGCGGAAGTAGCGCGGTTGGCCCGCAATGCGGGTGTGGTCGAGCCGGTCACGCGCCCGTCGGCCGCCGCCGGAGACCGCGCATGAAGGCCGTCATCTATCACAACCCGGCCTGCGCGACCTCGCGCAACGTGCTCGCGTTGATCCGCCATGCCGGCATCGAACCGGAGGTAGTGGAGTACCTGCAAACGCCGCCGGATCGTGAGCGGCTTGTCGAACTGATTGCCGCCGCCGGCCTGCAGGTGCGCGATGCGCTGCGCCAGAAAGGCACGCCGTATGCCGAGCTCGGCCTGGGCGATCCAGCGCTGGCGGATGCGCAGCTGCTCGATGCGATGCTGGCCCATCCGATCCTGATCAACCGGCCGTTCGTGCAGACCGCACTGGGGGTGCGTCTGGCGCGGCCGTCGGAGACGGTTCTGGAGATTCTGCCGCCGATCCACGCCCCGTTCTGCAAAGAGGATGGCGAGGTGGTGATCGACACCGGAGGCCGACGCCCCCCGCCGCGCTGAAGCAGCACACGCGGCCGCCGCACCGCCGCCCCACGAAAAAGCCCGGTCAGTGACCGGGATTTTGTCTTTCACGCAAGCGCGTTGCTTACCAGCGCATGCCGGCGAAGGGGTTCCAGCTGGTGTCGCCCTTCACTTTTTCCAGGTAGTACGAATAGTTGGTGGTCATCCCGATCAGGACCGACCAGGCCATGCCGATCGCCCGGCCGACCACGTCCGGCAGGAACGCCAGGATCACCATCAGCACGAGGGTGATGCCCAGAATGGTGAGCGCCTTGCGCCACATGCCCAGGATCAGCAGGTAGATCCAGCTGAAGAACAGCGCGAAGAAGTTGAAGTTGATCTTGATCCTCTGGCCGAACGTCAACGTCTTGAACGCGGCCTTGAACGCCGGCGAATTGGGAGCGCCGTGCTGTTCGAAGAAGTTGAAGCGGAACTGCCACTTGGGGCTGTAGGGGGAAGCAGTATTGGAATCCATATCCGAATCATGTGTTGAAAACGATTACATGATACCGACAAGCTATTGATAAGCGCCAATATTTCGACGCTTCCCAGGACCTCTGGCAAGGACTGCGGGCACCGTCACACATTCGTCCCGAATTTCCGCTAGGGTGCGCAATCCGCGCGGCCGGAAGCCCCGCGGGTCATGAGAAGTCAACGAGATGCCAGGCCAATGTCCATTGATGTGATGTCCCCCGAGCGCCCCGAAGCAGGGCCGCAGATCACCCCGTGTCCGGTCGCCACCCAGGCCCAGCACCTGCTCGCCCAGCTGCAGTTCTCGCAGGTGAGCGCGCGTGCGCTCGCCCGCCCGCCGGTCGCCACCGATCTGGCCGTTGCCGCCACCCTCGCCTGAGCTGACCCGGCGCCTGTCGCCTGTCCCATCGTCAACGAAGCCCCATCGCTGGAGCGCTTCGCCGGTTCGAAAACTGCGCAGCAGTGGCGCTCTCCTGTTCCAGCGGGGCCCCTTGGAAGTGCTGGCGTGGCGGTTTCGCGCCCCCTCCTGGGTGGCAAGCTGAATGGGGAGATGCCCATGGCACAGGGCCTGCGGGCCGATCGTCGTTCAGGGGCTCCCGGTTGTCTCGATCTAAAAGCTGAATGCGGAGAAATCGACGCGCGGCCCTTCGCGCGCACCTTACAATTCGCGCCATAGACTGAGCCGCATTTTTCGTCTCAAGTCGGTTTGGAGAGTTCGTGGGTTCCGGTAGTCACAGACAACAGCTGCGTGCCGGGCTCCGGCCCGCGCCGACAGGACGCATGCGTGCCATCGCGCACGCCGGGCGCAGGACGCCCCTTTCCACACTTGGCACCCCCGGCCTGGCACGCCCTGCACAGGGACACCGCGCATGAGTACCCAGACCCTGAACGCCCCGCTGGATGCCGGCCGGGCGACGTTGCCGGCCGAGTCGCCGTTGCCGATGCCCGAGCAGTCGCTGCGCGACGGGCAGCTGCAGGTCCCGCGCCAGCGCACCTCGCCGCGGATGATCGGGCTGCGCCGCTTCTATATCCTGGGCGGCACCGCGGCGATGACCCTCGCTGCCAGCCGGATGATGTGGAAGGTGCTGGCCGTCAATGGCATCAGCGTGCTCGAGGCCTGCCTGCTGGTGCTGTTCGTCGGCCTGTTCGCGTGGATCGCACTGTCCTTCGCCGGCGCCGTGGCCGGCTTCCTGACCGCGGTGTTCGACCGCGGTTACAAGCTGGGCATCGATCCGGACGCGCCGCTGCCGACCGTGCACACGCGCACCGCGCTGCTGATGCCCACCTACAACGAAGATCCGCGGCGCCTGCTGGCCGGTCTGCAGGCCATCTATGAGTCGGTCGCCGAGACTGGGCAGCTGGCGAACTTCGATTTCTACGTACTCAGCGATACCCGCCGCGATGACGTCGGGCAGGCCGAGGAAGAAGCCTTCCACGCGCTGTGCGATGCGGTCGGCGGCCATGACCGCATTTTCTACCGTCGCCGCGGCGACAACAGCGGCCGCAAGGCCGGCAACATCGCCGATTGGGTCCGCCGGTTCGGCGGCGCCTACCCGCAGATGCTGATCCTGGACGCCGACAGCCTGATGACCGGCGACACCATCGTGCGCCTGGTGGCCGGCATGGAGCACAACCCGGACGTCGGCCTGATCCAGACCCTGCCGGCCGTGGTCGGCGGCCGTACGCTCTTCGCCCGCATGCAGCAGTTCGGCGGGCGCGTGTACGGCCCGGTGATCGGCCGCGGCGTGGCCTGGTGGCATGGCGCGGAGAGCAACTACTGGGGCCACAACGCGATCATCCGCACCCAGGCCTTCGCCGAACAGGCCGGCCTGCCGTTGCTGCCGGGCAAGGAACCGTTTGGTGGGCATGTGCTCAGCCACGATTTCGTCGAGGCGGCGCTGATGCGCCGTGGCGGCTGGGCCACCCACATGGTGCCGTACCTCAAAGGCAGCTATGAGGAAGGTCCGCCGACCCTGACCGATCTGCTGGTGCGCGACCGCCGCTGGTGCCAGGGCAACCTGCAGCACGCCAAGGTGGTGGGCTCCAAGGGCCTGCACTGGGTCAGCCGCATGCACATGCTGGTCGGCATCGGCCATTACTTCACCGCGCCGATGTGGGCGATGCTGATGCTGATCGGCATCGCGATCCCGCTGTTCCAGGGCGGCATCGACCTCAACGAAGTACTGCATCTCTCGCCCGGTGTGTACTGGCGCCACCAGGATGAGACCCAGGTGATCCGCATGTTCGCGATCACCATGGTGGTGCTGCTCTCGCCCAAGGTGCTGGGCTATCTGGCGATGCTGCTGGAGCCGGTCGAACGTCGCGGCTGTGGCGGCACGATCCGCGCCTTCATCTCGATGCTGCTGGAGACCATCCTCGCTGCGTTGATGGCGCCGGTGGTGATGTATGTGCAGTCGCGCGGCGTGGCCGAAGTGCTGGCCGGCAAGGACTCGGGCTGGGACGCGCAGCAGCGTGACGATGGCGGGGTGTCCTGGCTGGCGCTGGCACGCGGCTATGGCGGGCTCAGCGTGTTCGGTCTGTTCATGGGTGCGCTGGCCTACGCGGTCTCGCCCTCGCTGGCCGCGTGGATGGCGCCGGTGGTGATCGGCATGGTGCTGGCGATTCCGGTGGTGGGCTTCACCTCCTCGCGCACCGCGGGTATCTGGATGCACCGGCTGGGCCTGATGGAAATTCCCGAAGAATCGGCACCGCCGAAGGTCCTGGTGCGCGCGGCCGAGCTGCGCCGTGCGGCCGCCGAGGCGCATCCGCACGGCTGAGCGGTATGTCGCCGCGACCGACGCCCCATTGGCTCGGGGCGCGGTCATAATGCGGCTTGAACGTACTGGAGCCGCCTGATGCTGGATACCGTGGAAAACGAAACCGGCGCCGACCCGCAGTGGTCGGTGCTGTGGCTGCATGGCCTGGGTGCCGATGGCCATGACTTCGCCCCGATCGTGCCCGAACTGGTGCGCCCGCACTGGCCGGCGATCCGCTTCGTGTTCCCGCATGCGCCGGTGCAGCCGATCACGATCAACAACGGCGTGCCGATGCGTGCCTGGTACGACATCGTCAGCATGGACTTCCGCTCGCGCGCGGACAGCGCCGGCGTGGAGGCCTCGATCGTCGCGCTGGAACTGCTGATCGAGCGCGAGATCGCGCGCGGCATCCCGGCCGAGCGCATCCTGCTGGCCGGTTTCTCGCAGGGCGGGGCGGTGATCCTCAGCGCGCTGCTGCGTCGCACGCGCCCGCTGGCCGGGCTGATCGCGCTGTCGACCTACCTGCCGGATCCGGCCAAGGCGGCCACCGCGCGCGTGGCCGATGCGATCAGCGTGCCGGTGTTCATGGCGCACGGCACCCAGGATCCGGTGATTCCGGTGGCGATCGCCGAGCACACCGCACAGACCCTGGGCGCGCTCGGCCTGCCGGTGGAGTGGCACACCTATACGATGGCCCACCAGGTCTGCGCCGAGGAGCTGCACGCGCTGGGCGAATGGCTCGAGGCGCGCTTCGCCGCCTGATCCCATGAGCGACCCGCGCCAGCAGTCCTGGTTGCCCGAGCTGTGCCGCCTGCCGAGGCTGGCGGCGATGCTCGGGCTGGCCGAGCTGGTCGTGGTGGTGGTCGCGCTCGCACCGGATGGCAGCCGCCATTGGACTCCGACGGATTTCCTCTCGGCCAGCGGGTTCGCGCTGTGGCTGGCGCTGGCGGTCACGGTCTGCCTGTGCAGCGTGCGTGCGATGCTCTCGCGCCTGCCCGAAGTGCCGGGCATGGTGCTGGTGGTGCTGATGACCGGCCTGATCGCCGCTGCCTGTGCGGCGATCGTGCACGCGCTGTACGGCGTGCTCGGTGGCAGCAGCTTCGCCCAGACCGTCGGTTTCTGGCGGTTCACGCTCGGCAGCGCGGCGATGACCGCGCTGATTTCCGCGCTGGCGCTGCGCTACTTCTACGTCAGCGATCGCGGCAGCGCGCAGATGCTGGCCAATGCGCAGGCGCAGGCCGATGCACTGCAGGCGCGCATCCGCCCGCACTTTCTGTTCAACAGCATGAACCTGATCGCCAGCCTGCTGCGCCGCGATCCGGACGTGGCAGAGCGCGCGGTGCTCGACCTGTCCGATCTGTTCCGCGCGGCGCTGGGCGCGGGCGAGGGCGATTCCACCCTGCAGGCCGAGTGCGAACTGGCCGAACGCTACCTCTCGATCGAATCGCTGCGCCTGGGCGAACGCCTGAAGGTGATCTGGCTGCGCGACGAACCGCTGCCGTGGTCGTTGCCGATGCCGCGGCTGGTGCTGCAGCCGCTGGTCGAGAACGCGGTGCTGCACGGCATCTCGCGGGTACCGGCCGGCGGCACCATCGTGCTGGCGTTGTCGAGCGACGGCACCAGCCTGCGCATCCGCGTGCGCAACCCGGCGCCGGACCCGGCCACGCGCGGGCTGCCGCTGCTGCAGGGCGCGGGCCACGCACAGCGCAACATCGCCCATCGCCTGGCCTGGCGCTTCGGCCCGGCCGCGCGGATGACGGGGGCGTGGGCCGACGGCTACTATGCTTGCGAAATCACGGTCCCGGTCCAGTGAGGAAACTGTCTTGAAGGTGGTGATCGCCGACGACGAACCGCTGGCCCGCGAGCGCCTGCGCTCCCTGCTCGCCGACCAGGCCGGGATCGAGGTCGTGGCCGAGGCCGAGAACGGCGAACAGGCGCTGCATGCCTGTGCCGAACTGCAACCGGACCTGGTGCTACTTGATATCGCGATGCCCGGCCTGGATGGGCTGGAGGCCGCGCGTCACCTGGCGACCTTCGAGCCGCGCCCGGCGGTGGTGTTCTGCACCGCCTACGACGCGCATGCGCTCTCCGCGTTCGAGGCCGCCGCCATCGACTACCTGATGAAGCCGGTGCGCCCCGAGCGCCTGGCCGCGGCACTGGAGCGCGCGCGGACCTTCCTGGCCGGCCGCAGCGGACCGGCGGCGGCCGCAAGCCAGCAGGCCCGCACGCTGCTGTGCGCGCGCCTGCGCGGCAGCCTGCGGCTGATTCCGGTCGAGGACATCCACTATCTCCAGGCCGAGGAGAAGTACGTGGTGGTGCACCATGCCCGCGGCGAAGACCTGCTGGAAGAATCGCTGAAGTCGCTGGAAGAGGAATTCGGCAACCGCTTCGTGCGCATCCACCGCAATTGCCTGGTCGCCCGCCACGAGCTGGTCGAGCTGCGACGAAATGGCGCAGGCCAGGTCCAGGCCGTGCTGCGGCACGGGCACGCGCCGCTGGAAGTCAGCCGCCGCTGCGTGGCCAGCCTGAAGCAGGAACTCAAGCACCTGTAACCCGGCGGCCGTACGCCATTGGTCGATACGCCCCTGTGCGTCGATAATGGCGCCATGAAGACCCTGCGCATCGCCACCCGAAAGAGCCCGCTTGCCCTCTGGCAGAGCGAATACGTCGCCGACCGCCTGCGCCAGGCCCATCCCGGGCTGGACGTGGTGCTGGTGCCGATGAGCACGCGCGGCGACGAGGTGCTCGACCGCTCGCTGGCCGCGATCGGTGGCAAGGGCCTGTTCCTCAAGGAACTGGAGCTGGCGATGCTGCGTGGCGAGGCGGACTGCGCCGTGCACTCGCTCAAGGATGTGCCGATGGAACTGGATGCTCCGTTCGCGCTGCCGGCGATGCTGACCCGCCACGACGCGGCCGACGGTTTCATTTCCAATCTGTACGCCTCGCTGGAGGCACTGCCGATCGGCGCGCGCGTGGGCACGTCATCGCTGCGCCGGCAGGCCCAGCTGCGCGCGCTGCGTCCTGATCTGGAGCTGTCGGACCTGCGCGGCAACGTCAACACGCGGCTGGCCAAGCTCGACAACGGCGGTTACGACGCGATCGTGCTGGCGGTGGCGGGGCTGGAGCGGTTGGGCCTGGGCAACCGCATCGTGGCGCGGCTGGCCGCGCCGGCGTGGCTGCCGGCGCCGGCGCAGGGCGCGGTGACGGTCGAATGCAATGGCGAGGATGCACAGGTGATGGCGCTGTTCGCTGCACTGGACGATGCCGATACGCGTGCCTGCGTGGAGGCCGAGCGCGCCATGAACCGCGCGCTGCACGGCAGCTGCCATGTGCCGGTGGCCGGGTTCGCGCAGTGGGAAGGCGAGGATCTGTTCCTGCAGGGGCTGGTCGGCGGTGTCGCCGATGGTCGCCTGGTGCGCGCGGAAGCGCGCGGGCCGGCAAGTGATCCGGAAGGCCTGGGCCAGCGCGTGGCGCGCGGCCTGCTCGATGCCGGTGCCGGCGAACTGCTGGCGGTGTAGTGCCGGCCGCTGGCCGGCTACCCGGGAACCTTGCGCGACCCGGAATGCCGGCCAGCGGCCGGCACTACATCACGACGGCGGGCGCACAGGCGCCCGCGGCGATTACTTGAACTTGTAGACCACGTTCATGGTGGTCAGCGTATCGGTCTTGCGCTTGTCTTCGGCGACGTCGCTGTTGTGGCGCGCCTGCCAGCCGGCCTTCAGTGCCAGGTGCTCGTTCATGCTCACCGACACGCCGAAATCGTTCTGCGCGAAGGTGTTGTACGAACCCGATTCGACCAGCAGCGTGTTGACCAGATCGGTGTTCGGGGTGAGCGTGTACTTGAGATCGAACAGGCCACGACCGATCAGGCCGGTGCGGGTCGCATCGTCTTCGGTGTTGTGGGTGCGGCGCACACCGGGGCCGATCTGCGCGTCCATGTAGAAGCGTTCGCCGTCGATGATCCGGGTGCCGTAACCCAGACCGAACGAACTCTGGCGGTCGTAGGTGGCGAAATCGTCGCGCTCGTAACGCAGCGTGGCGGTGATCTGGCGGTGTTCGCCCAGCTGCAGCGCGCTGCCGGCACTGCCGGTGTAGCGGTTGGCGGTGGTGTTGCGGCGGCGGATGGTGGTGCCGTCATCGTTGGTATCGGTGTACTCCGAGCGCGAGCGCAGGCCGAACAGGTCCATGCTGTGCACCCAGTCATCGTCGGTGTAGCGCAGGCGCAGACGACCGTTGAAGCTCTCGGTATTGCTGTTGCCACGGGCCGAGGCAAAGCCCAGTTCACCGCCACTGCCGCTCCAGGGGGAGGTCATCGCCGCCAGTTCGGCAACGTCCTGTGCATAGACCGCCGGGGCGCAGAGCAGCAGGGGAACAAGCAACGAAACGCGCAGGGACATCAACGGTTCTCCGTGATCGGACAAGGGGGAGGGACAACAAGGGGGGGATGATACTTGATGCGTTCTGCGTCACATTCGGCGGCGAGCCCCGGCTTTAGGGCCCGTTCGGCCTTGATCCCTGTTCAGGGAACGTCGATCCGCAGCGAGGCGTCGTCGAAGCGCGAGTAGGTCACGGTGATCCGGAACGGCTGCCCGTTGGTCTGGCCCTTGCGTTCGATCTGCACCGGCAGGCCCTGCGCATTGACCCAGTAGAGCAGGCCATCGGGCGCGGCGGTCGCGTGGCGCACCTCGTATTTGTGGGCGCGCTGGCCGCCGGCGCGTTCTTCGCCGAGGTCGCGCACCTGCAGCTGCGCCGGCTCCAGATCCGCCGGCAGCGGATTGCGCCACTGGGCCAGCATCCCTTCTGGCACCGGGACCTGGCGCACTTCGCCGGCGCGCTGGAGGAAGAAGGTGCCGCCGATGATCGTCTGTGGGCCATCGTCGGTGATCAGCCGGTAGCGGTCCGGGGCCACGTAGTCCATCTGCGCTTCCAGCGCGCGTGGGCCCTGCATCTTCATCACTGCGTGGAAGCTGCGCAGCTGGCCGAAGCGATGGCTGGCGGCCAGCACGGTGCCGACCGGGTCGGCGGCCGGTGCCGTCGCGGCAGGCACGGCGGCCGCGGGCGTTTCAGTGCGCCCACAGCCCCCCGACAGCAGGGCGGCGGCGGACAGGGCAAGGGCGGGCAACAGGCGCATGACGGGCAGCAGCAGGCGATGGGGCCCCCACGATAGCCGAAGATGTCGCCGAAGCCGCCACAACGACGGCGACTCGGACATAATCGGGTCATGGACCGATATGAACGCATCAACGCCCTGCATCGCCTGCTCAAGTCCGCCCGTTATCCGGTAACGGTGGCGGCACTGCAGGAAAAACTGGAGTGTTCCCGCGCGACTGTCTACCGCGACCTGGCCTTCCTGCGCGATGCGCTGATGGCCCCGGTGGAAGGCGATGGCGAGGCGGGATTCCGCTACCAGGCCGACGAAAGCGACCGCTTCGAGCTGCCGGGCCTGTGGCTCAGCTCGGAAGAGCTGCACGCGCTGCTGGCCTCCCAGCACCTGCTCTCGCGCACCGGTGGGGGCGTGCTGTCTTCGGTGCTGGCCCCGCTGCAGCAGCGCATCGAAGGCCTGCTGGCGGCACAGGCCGGCGTCTCGACCTGGCCGGTCGACCGGGTCCGGGTCATCCCGCACCGCGGCCGCAAGTTCGATGAAGCCAGTTTCCGCGCGGTGGCCTCGGCGGTGCTGGAACGCAAGCAGCTGGCGTTCGAGTACCGGGCCCGCTCCACCGACGAGGCGACCCAGCGCACCGTGTCGCCGCAGCGGATGACGCATTACCGCGACAACTGGTACCTGGATGCCTGGGACCATGGCCGCGAGGGCCTGCGCAGCTTCGCGGTGGACCGCATCTACAAGGCACGCGTGATCGATACCACCGCGCGCGACGTGGACGAGACCGAGCTGGACGAGCAGCTCGGCGCCAGCTACGGCATCTTCTCCGGTCCGCCCAAGGGCTGGGCCACGATCGTGTTCAGTGCCAAGGCCGCGCGCTGGGTGGCCGATGAGCATTGGCATTCCAAACAGCAGGGCCGATTCCTGCCCGATGGCCGGTACGAACTCAAACTGCCCTACAGCGTCTCGCGCGAGCTGTTGATGGATGTCCTGCACTACGGTTCGGACGCGGAAATCGTCGAGCCGGTGATGCTGCGCGAACAGGCCAAGGCGCTGCTGGCGCTGGCGCTGACCAGCTACGAGTAAGCCGGCCGGGCCGGCATCGGCTCATGCCGTGGGGTCATATGCCCCGGATTCCGCAAGGGCCGGGGCGTGCGGTATCGTGGGGCGTTGCTGCCCCTACGGATTCCGCTGCCCCCATGAAAAAGTACCTGCTGCTCCCGTTGCTCGCCGCCTCGCTGGCTCTGGCCGCCTGCGGCAAGCCGGCCGATGACTCCAAGAAGCTGGTGGTGGCCGCGACCGCCGTGCCGCACGCCGAGATCCTCGCCGTGGTCAAGCCGATCCTGGAGAAGGAAGGCCTGACCCTGGACGTGCGCGTGTTCAATGACTACGTGCAGCCCAACGACCAGCTGGTGCAGAAGCAGGTCGACGTGAACTATTTCCAGACCGAGCCCTACCTGGACGCGTACAACCGCGACCGCAAGACCGACCTGGTCAAGGTGATCGGCGTGCACATCGAGCCCTTCGGTGCGTACTCGCGT
Source organism: Stenotrophomonas sp. TWI1183 (assembly GCF_039673115.1). Classification (NCBI taxonomy): domain Bacteria; kingdom Pseudomonadati; phylum Pseudomonadota; class Gammaproteobacteria; order Lysobacterales; family Lysobacteraceae; genus Stenotrophomonas; species Stenotrophomonas sp. TWI1183. The sequence continues at coordinate 123,541 of NZ_JBDJKZ010000002.1, read as the reverse complement.
CGTTTCAAATCACTGGATGCGCTGCCCAACGGTGCCGATGTGGTGATCCCCAACGACCCGAGCAACAACAGCCGCGCGCTGATCCTGCTGCACAAGGCGGGTGTGATCACGCTGAAGGATCCGACCAACGCACTGGCCACCCAGCGCGACATCATCGCCAACCCGAAGCAGCTCAAGTTCCGCGAGCTGGATTCGGCGATGCTGCCGCGCGTGCTGGACCAGGTCGACCTGGCCCTGATCAATACCAATTACGCGCTCGATGCCGGGCTCAACCCGACCGAAGACGCGCTGGCGATCGAAAGCAAGGATTCGCCGTACGTGAACTTCCTGGTCGCGCGTCCTGACAACAAGGACGACGCCCGCGTGCAGCAGCTGGCCAAGGCCCTGACCGGTCCGGAAGTGAAGGCCTTCATCGCCGAGAAGTACAAGGGTGCCGTCCTCCCGGCATTCTGACCGGCGCCCGCGCGAGCCGACCAACGGTCGGCTCCTACCGATGGGCATGACCGCCGACCTACGCTCGGCCCCGGGGGTCACCCCACGCGGAACCCCATCGTCGCGTCTACCGCCTGCTGCCAGCCGGCGTACAGTGCCTCGCGCTGGTCCGCCGGCATCTGCGGGGTGAACCGTCGGTCCACCGCCCATTGTTCGGCGATCTCGGCCCGGCTGCTCCAGAACCCGGTGGCCAGCCCGGCCAGGTACGCTGCGCCCAGCGCGGTGGTCTCGGCCACCTGCGGGCGCAGCACCGGCACGCCGAGGATGTCGCTCTGGAACTGCGCCATGAAGTCATTGGCGATCGCGCCGCCGTCGGCGCGCAGTTCCTTCAGTTCGATCCCGGCGTCGGCCTGCATCGCCGCCAGCACGTCGCGGGTCTGGTAGGCCATCGATTCCACCGCGGCGCGGATGAAATGCTCCTTGGTGGTGCCGCGGGTCAGGCCGAACATCGCGCCACGGACATCGCTGCGCCAGTACGGTGCACCCAGCCCGACGAAGGCCGGCACCAGGTACACACCGCCGTTGTCGGCAGCGCGCTCGGCGTAGGCCTGGCAGTCGCTGGATTTGCCGAACATGCGCAGCCCGTCGCGCAGCCACTGCACGACCGAGCCGGCGACGAAGATCGACCCTTCCAGCGCGTACTCCACGTGCCCATCGATACCCCAGGCGATGGTGGTGAGCAGGCCATTCTCGGAAGTAACGGCCTTGTCGCCGGTGTTCATCAGCATGAAACAGCCGGTGCCATAGGTGTTCTTGGCCATGCCCGGTTCGAAGCAGGCCTGGCCGAACAGCGCGGCCTGCTGGTCGCCGGCGATGCCGGCGATCGGCAGGTGCTGATCGAAGAAGAACTGCGCCTGGGTGGTGGCGTACACCTCGCTGGAGCTGCGCACCTGCGGCAGCATCGCGCGCGGGATGTTGAACAGCGCCAGCAGCTCGTCGTCCCACTGCAGTGCATGGATGTCGAACAGCAGCGTGCGCGCGGCATTGGTGACGTCGGTGACGTGCGCCTGGCGACCACTGAGGTTCCAGATCAACCAGCTGTCGATGGTGCCGAACAGCAGTTCGCCGCGTTCGGCCCGCGACTGCGCGCCCTCGACATGATCGAGGATCCAGCGGATCTTGGTCGCCGAGAAATACGCATCGATCAACAGCCCGGTCCTGCGCCGGATCAGCGGCTCGTGGCCGGCGGCCTTGAGCTGTTCGCAGATCGCGTGGCTCTGCCGTGACTGCCATACCACCGCGTTGTGGATGGGCTGGCCGGTGGCCTTGTCCCAGACCACGGTGGTCTCGCGCTGGTTGGTGATGCCGATGCCGGCGATCGTGCGCGGGTCGACCTGGTACCGGTTCAGCAGCTCGGTGATCGTGGTGTAGACGCTGGTCAGGATGTCGCGCGGGTCATGTTCGACCCAGCCCGGCTGCGGAAAAATCTGGGTGAACTCGCGTTGCGCGCTGCCGGCGATGCGCCCGGCGCGGTCGAACAGGATGGCGCGCGAGCTGGTCGTGCCCTGGTCGATGGCGAGCACGTAGTGCTTGTCCATGGTCTGCTCCGTGGAAACCGATGCCTTGCGGCGTGCATGCATACAGCCTACGGCATCGAAACACGCGCCTGCAGGGTGGCCGCCAATGCCGCGTGCTGGCCGGCATCCAGGCGCAGGCCGAGATGGCTGCGGCGCCACAGCACGTCGTCGGCGGTGCAAGCCCATTCGTGCGCGATGAGGTAGTCCAGCTCGCGGTCGTGGAGGCCGCCGCCGTGGTCCGGGCCCAGCGCCTCGAGCGTCTGTGCACCCGCGAGCAGCCCACGCGCACGGGTGCCATAGCTGTTGGCCAGGCGCTGCAGCAGGGCAGGCGGCAGGCGAGGGTGGTCGTGCTGCAACGTGCCCGCCACCTGGGCGGCATCACCGCCATCGCTGCCCGGCAGCGGCGGTCCACCGGCCGTCCATGCCGGCCCCATCTCCGGCAGCGAAGGCGAGAGGCGCCCAAGCGCTTCCTCGGCCAATGCGCGGTAGGTGGTGAGCTTGCCGCCGAGTACGCTCAGCAGCGGCGCGCCGGCGGTGTCCAGTTCCAGCCGGTAGTCGCGGGTGACCCGCGACGCATCGCGGTGATGATCGGCCAGCAGCGGGCGCACCCCGCTGTAGCGCCAGACGATGTCCTCGGCGCGCACCGGGAGGCGGACGAAACGGTTCACCGCATCGAGCAGATACGTTTCCTCGTCCGCACGCGGCCGCGCCTGCGCGGGGTCGCCGTCGTAATCGGTGTCGGTGGTGCCGATCAGCGTGAAGTCCTGTTCGAAGGGAATCGCGAACACCACGCGCTGGTCGGGTTGCTGGAACAGGTAGGCGCTGTCGTGCGCGAACAGCCGCGGCACCACCAGGTGGCTGCCCTGCACGAGGCGCAGCCCAAGCGGCGCATCCAGCCCCGCACGTTCCAGCACCGTGCCGGCCCACGGGCCACTCGCGTTGACCACGCACCGGGCACGGATCCGCTGTACATCGCCGTTGGTACGGCGCAGCACGGCCCACCAATGGTCGCGGTGGCGGATCAGTTGTTCGCAGCGGGTGCGTGTGCGGATATCGGCGCCGCGCTCATGTGCATCGAGGGCGTTGAGCAGCACCAGCCGCGCGTCGTTGACGCGCGCATCGGCATAGGTAAAGCCGGTCCGGTAGCTCGCCTTCAGCGCCGCACCACGCGGGTCGCGCTGCAGGTCGATGCGCTGCGACGGCGGGAAGTGGGGATTGGCCTGCCCGAGATGGTCATACAGCCACAGCCCGGCACGCAGCATCCACGCCGGTCGCAGATGGCGCGCGTGCGGCAGGACGAACGCGGTGGGCGCGATGAGATGGGGTGCCAGCCGGCGCAGTGTCTCGCGCTCGTTGAGCGCCTTGCGCACCAGGGCGAACTCGCCCTGCTGCAGATAACGCAGGCCGCCATGGATCAGCTTGGTGCTGGCGCTGGAGGTGTGGGCAGCCAGATCATCCTGCTCGCACAGGCACACCGAGAGGCCCCGCCCGGCGGCATCCCGCGCGATACCGGCGCCGTTGATGCCGCCGCCCACCACCAGCATGTCGAAGGATTCGCGCATCGGCTCCCCGGGGCGGACCGGCGGGGTCCGTCGTGGGATCCAGTCTCGGCCAGCGGCCGGCAACGCCCGATGAAGGTCGCGGCCCCACAACGACAACGGGCCCGCGAGGGGCCCGTTGTGCGTACTGCATGGTGCGGAACGGCGTGCTTAGAAGCGCGCGCCGATGCCGAAGCCCACGGTCCACGGATCCAGCTTGGCCTTGTCGCCGGTGCCTTCGCCGTTGATGGTCAGCTCCGGGCGCGAATGCATGTAGCGGGCATCGGCGCGGGCGAACCAGGTGCTGTTGATGTTCATGTCCACGCCGACGGTGCCGATCGCGCCTTTGGCGGTCTTGACGCCGATGTGGCCGATGTCGCTGGCGAGGTCTTCATTGCTGAAGTTGGACTCGTAGTAACCGGCGCCCACGAACGGACGGAACACGTTGTCGGCCTGGCCGAAGTGGTACTGGCCGCTCAGCGCGATCGGCTGCTGCTCGACGGTGCCCAGGCGGGCGCCATCGGTGCCGCGCACGCGGTGGTCGAACTTGTCGGCTGCGCCCCACAGTTCCACAGCCCAGTTGTCGTTGATGTAGTAGCTGAAGCTCAGGGTCGGGGCCGGGCCGCCGTCCACCTTGCGCACGCCATCGAGCGGATCGTTCTTCGGCTGCAGCAGCGAGACGCCGCCGACCACAGCGAAGTGCTTGCCGGACGCGGTATCAACAGTGCTGTCCTGCGCGAAAGCAGCCGGCGCAAAAGCAAGAGCAGTCAGGGTAGCCAGGGTCAGGGTACGGATGGAGCGCATGGGGGAATCTCCTCAGGATGTTTTTGTTCTGGGCCCCGGTGTTGTGGGGCGAGGCAACCGTAGTCCCCGCAATATGAATCGCATCCGACGCACGTTAAAATTTAGTTGTTTCCATTCAGCGATCAGTGCGAAACCGCTGTATTTACGGGCGATCATGCAACGCTTGGCATTCATGCATCTGGTGACGGTGTGATGGAAACAACAACGTGCATCGGCTTCCCTGCGCAGCTGAACACCGACTGCCGCGTGCTGGTCCTCGGTTCGATGCCGGGCGTGGCATCGCTGCAGGCCGCGCAGTACTACGCACATCCGCGCAATCGGTTCTGGCCCCTGATGGGGGTGGTGTGCGGGATCGACGCGACACTTCCTTATCCGGAGCGCGTGCGCGCACTGAACGCGGCCGGGGTGGGCGTGTGGGATGTGATCGGGCAGTGTGAGCGGCGCGGCAGCCTGGATGCGTCGATCGTGCGGGGCAGTGAAGTGCCCAATGCGTTGAGTGCACTGATCGAGAAATTGCCCGCGCTGCGTGCGATCGCCTGCAATGGGGGAACCGCATACCGCGCGTTCCAGCGTTTCATTGCCCCGGCGCTGATCGGCCCGGCGCGGGCGCTGCCGGTCTGGTCGCTGCCCTCCACCAGCCCCGCCAACGCTGCCTGGCCATTGCCCCGGCTGGCGGAGGCATGGCAACCGCTGGCCGATGCCGTGCGGCGCTGAGGCGGGGACAGCCGCGGACAATACGGTACCGACTGGAAAATTCCGCTTTGCGCTGCGCGAAGCCGAATCCGGCCAAAGCAGATGCCTGCAACAGCCTGTCCCGGGACAGCGGTGCTGAAAATTCGCCAAGCCGGTTGGCGCTGGCGCGCGAAGCCCCCACAATAGGCGATTCCCTACACCAGATTGCCGGAGTTTTCCCCATGGCCGAAATCAAGGAAGCACTTGTCCCCGATATCGGTGACTACAGCGATATCCCGGTAATCGAGGTGCTGGTCGCCGTTGGAGATACCGTCAAGAAAGACCAGGGTCTGGTGACGCTGGAATCGGACAAGGCCACGATGGAAGTGCCGTCCTCGGTGGCCGGTATCGTCAAGGAAATCAAGGTCAAGATCGGCGACAACCTCTCCGAGGGCAAGCTCGTGGCCCTGATCGAAGTCAGCGAAGAGGCCGCCGCGCCGGCCGCCGCTGCTGCGCCGGCCCCGGCCGCCAAGGCGGAAGCCGCCGAGACCGCGACCAAGGTCGAGCCGGTCGCCACCCAGGCTGAGCCGGACAAGCTGGCCGCCCGTGATATCGAGCAGTCCGCCGCCAAGCCGACCCAGCCGGCCCCGGCCGCCGCTGCCCCGTCGGGTGGCTCGCCGACCAGCCCGCCGGTCGCCTTCAACGCCGACAGCGTGCTGCCGCAGAAGGTGCCCTACGCGTCGCCGGCCGTGCGCGTGTTCGCCCGCGAGCTGGGCGTGGACCTGAACCAGCTGAGCGGCACCGAAAAGGGTGGCCGCATCACCAAGTCCGACGTGCAGAAGTTCGTCAAGTCGGCCCTGGCCGGCGGCGGCGCTGCCACCGGCGGTACCGTGGCGGCCGGTGGCGGTCTCAACCTGCTGCCCTGGCCGAAGGTCGACTTCAGCAAGTTCGGTGAGGTCGAGGTCCAGCCGCTGTCCCGGATCAAGAAGATCTCCGGCGCGAACCTGGCCCGCAACTGGGCGATGATTCCGCATGTCACCCAGTTCGAACAGGCTGACATCACCGAGCTGGAAGCCCTGCGCGTTGCGCTGAACAAGGAAAACGAGAAGGCCGGCATCAAGCTGACCATGCTCGCCTTCCTGGTCAAGGCCAGCGCCGCGGCGCTGAAGAAGTTCCCGGAGTTCAACGCCTCGCTGGATGCCAGCGGCGAGAACCTGACCCTGAAGAAGTACTTCAACATCGGTTTCGCGGCCGATACGCCGAGCGGCCTGGTCGTGCCGGTGATCCGCGACGTCGACAAGAAGGGTGTGGTGCAGATCGCGCAGGAATCCGGCGAACTGGCCAAGAAGGCCCGTGACGGCAAGCTCGGCCCGGCCGACATGAGCGGCGGCTGCTTCTCGATCAGCTCGCTGGGCGGCATCGGTGGCACCGCGTTCACCCCGATCGTCAATGCACCGGAAGTGGCGATCCTGGGCGTGTCCAAGTCGTCGATCCAGCCGGTCTGGAACGGCAAGGAATTCGCCCCGAAGCTGATGCTGCCGCTGTCGCTGAGCTATGACCATCGCGTCATCGACGGCGCACTGGCCGCCCGCTTCACCACCTACCTCTCGCAGGTGCTGGCCGACATGCGGCGCGTCCTGCTGTGAAGCAGGGCCTGGTCCTGGCCGGGCTGCTGATGGCGCTGCCGATGGCGCAGGCGGGCGCGCGCGAATGCGCGTCCGACCTGGGCCATGGCTGGCCACCGGCGGTCGGCAACTACGGCCAGGCAGTGGAAACCCTGTTCGACGGCAACGCGCAGCCGGCGTTGTCGCTGGTCAGCCTGCCCAAGAGTGGCGTGGAGACCGGCGTGGCGCTGCTGCCCGGTCCCGGGGACCAGGCATGGACCCTGCGCTACAGCCGGGCCGACAAGCGCGTCTACAGCTGGAACAGCGGCACCCGCCAAGGCGGCGTGGAACTGCGTGTGGACCAGCAGCCGGACCAGGACCAGGTCAGCATCCCGGCGCCGTTGGCGCAGCGGCTGCTGCACAGCTGGCAGGCCGCGCTGGCCGCGCAGGTGCCGGGCGACCGCAAGGCGCCGGTGTTGGACGGTGACGTGCTGTCCTTCACCGTGGATGGCCAGCGTTACAGCGGCACCCGGCCGGAGTGCGGTGCGGGCCGGCTGATGATGAAACAGGTGGCGCTGCTGATCGAAGCCAGCGACACCAAGGAAAAGAAGCTCGACCGTCGCTGGAAAGATCTGGACGAGTCGCTCGACGAACTGCAGCAACTGCTCGGCGGCAAGGCCGGCTGAGCACCAGGAGAACACGAATGGCCGCAATTGAAATCAAGGTTCCCGACATCGGCGATTACAGCGGTGTCCCGGTGATCGAACTGCTGGTCGCCGTGGGTGACACGGTGAAGAAGGACCAGGGTCTGGTCACGCTGGAATCGGACAAGGCAACGCTGGAAGTGCCGTCGTCGGCGGCCGGTGTGGTCAAGGAAATCAAGGTCAAGCTCGGCGACAACCTCTCCGAAGGCGACGTCGTGCTTGTGCTGGACGCCGAAGGCGAGGCCGCCGCGCCTGCCGCGCCGGCCAAGGCGGAAGCGCCGAAGGCCGAGGCCGCTCCGGCCAGCAAGCCGCCGGTGACCCCGTCGCACCGCGCCCCGGCCGAACCGGCCGCGCCGCAGCCGGCGCTGTCCTCGGGCAAGCCGGCCGACATCGAATGCAAAATGGTGGTGCTGGGCGCAGGCCCGGGCGGTTACACCGCTGCCTTCCGTTCGGCCGACCTGGGCGTGGACACCGTGCTGGTCGAGCGTTACGCCAGCCTCGGCGGCGTCTGCCTCAACGTGGGCTGCATCCCGTCCAAGGCGCTGCTGCACGCTGCCGCGGTGATCGACGAAGTCGCCCACGCCGGTGATTTCGGCGTCGAATTCGGCAAGCCGACCATCACCCTGGACAAGCTGCGCGGCTACAAGGAAAAGGTGGTCACCCAGCTGACCAAGGGCCTGGCCGGCATGGCCAAGCAGCGCAAGGTGCGCACCGTGCAGGGTCTGGCGAAGTTCGTCTCGGCCAACGAACTGGAGATCGTCGGCGACGACGGCAAGACCCAGCTGCTGCGTTTCGAGCAGTGCATCATCGCCGCCGGTTCGCAGGCAGTGAAGCTCCCGAACTTCCCGTGGGACGACGAGCGCGTCATGGACTCCACCGATGCGCTGGAGCTGGCCGAAGTGCCGGGTTCGCTGCTGGTGGTCGGTGGCGGCATCATCGGCCTGGAAATGGCGACGGTGTATGCGGCGCTGGGCAGCAAGGTGACCGTGGTCGAGTTCATGGACCAGCTGATGCCGGGCGCCGACAAGGACCTGGTCAAGCCGCTGGCCGATCGCCTGAAGAAGCAGGGCGTGGAGGTCCACCTGAAGACCAAGGCGACCGACGTCAAGGCCGACAAGGCCGGCATCACCGTGTCCTTCGAAGCCGCGGTGGAAGGCGAAAAGCCGGGTCTGGACGCCAGCATCTTCGACCGCGTGCTGGTCGCGGTGGGCCGCTCGCCCAACGGCAAAAAGATCGATGCCGAGAAGGCCGGCGTGCAGGTCACCGACCGTGGCTTCATCCCGGCCGACCGCCAGATGCGCACCAACGTGCCGCACATCTTTGCGATCGGCGACATCGTCGGCAACCCGATGCTGGCCCACAAGGCCACGCACGAGGGCAAGCTGGCCGCGGAAGTGGCTTCCGGCGAGAAGAAGGAATGGGTGGCGCGCGTGATTCCGTCGGTGGCCTACACCAATCCGGAAATCGCGTGGGTCGGCGTGACCGAAACCGAAGCCAAGGCCAAGGGCCTGAAGGTCGGCGTGGCCAAGTTCCCGTGGGCCGCCAGCGGCCGTGCGATCGGCATCGGTCGTACCGAGGGCTTCACCAAGCTGATCTTCGACGAAGAGACCCACCGCATCATCGGTGGCGCGATCGTGGGCGTGCACGCCGGCGACCTGCTGGCCGAGATCGGCCTGGCGATCGAGATGGGTGCGGAGGCCGAAGACATCGGCCACACCATCCACGCGCATCCGACGCTGAGCGAATCGGTGGCGATGGCCGCGGAAATCTACGACGGCACGATCACCGATCTGTACATGCCGAAGAAGAAATAATCGGTCGATCACCGCCCTGGGTGGTGGCTCCGGTTCAACGAAAAACCCCGGTGAAAGCCGGGGTTTTTTGTCGCTGACGCTGAAGCTGAGGCTGGCGAAGCAGCATCTCTTGGCGCCGCTTCGCTGCACAGGCCGGGGCCCGCCGCGGCCGGCAGGCCGTTCGGCAAATGTCCCCCGGCATCCGCCTCACGGCGGCTGCCTCCTCCTTGATTTTGCCCAACGGCCTACCGGCCGCGGCGGGCACCGGCCTGCGCAGCGAGCGCCTGATGCTCTGCTGCGAGCGGCCAGCGTAATTTTCGCCGGGGGACATTCGCCCGACAGGGTATCCGTGCCCGCCACTCGACCAAGCCGCCCTTAAACCCTAAGCGCACAAAAAACGCGGCCCCCGATACATCGGGGGCCGCGCTTGGAGAGCAGTGTCGCGAAGAGCTTAGAAGACGAAGCTGACGCCTGCCACCGGACCCTTGAACTCCTGCTTCAGACCGATCGTGCCATCGCGGCCGCTCTGGTCGACGTCCAGCTTGAACCAGTCGTAGCCGGCGAACACGCCGAAGTTCTTGGTGAAGCGGTAATCGACGATCGCATTGGCGCGGCTCAGATCACCGTCGTAATCGTCGAAGTTGCCCCACTTGGTGTTCAGGTACTGGCCCTGGAACGTGATCATCCACTTCTCGGACGGGGTGAAGCTCAGGCGGGCACCGACCACCGGCGCAACACCGTCGGCCTTCTCGTCCAGGAACTCGCCCTGGTACAGATCGCCGACGTCGGCGTAGGCCTTGGTGCTGACCTTCGCGTACTCCGCACCCAGCTGCAGGCCGAGGTCGAACTTCTCGGTGTCCACCACCGAGTAGTCGTACACCAGGCTGGCGACCTGATACTTCAGCTCACCCTTGATGAAGCTGCCGGCCGGCACGTTGGTGTCGCCGAAGCTCACGCCCTGGTCGAGGGTCTCGCGGCGATCCTTGTCGTACTTGAAGTAGTTGAACAGCAGGCGCTGGCGGTTGCTGATGCGGAACATGCCGTCCACGCGCGGCTCCCATTCCTTGCCACCCAGGCCGAAATCTTCGGAGAAGCCCACATCCTGGCCAGCGATGTTGGTGTTGCCGCGGATCGTGTTGTCCGAATCGATCTGCATCGCACCAAGGCGAAGCGCGAAGCGGTCGTCGCCTTCGGCAGCGTGGGACGGAGCGGCGTAGGAGAGTGCGGCCAGAGCGACTGGCACGGCAAGCAGGGAAAGCATCGGGCGCATCGGGGGTCCTTGCGGTGGTTCTAGTGATGTGCCGTCACATTGCCCACTGCGACGTCCACCATTCGTGAAGGTATGGTGGAGGCTGTGTGTACCGTTCATGCGCGCGGCCGGACCGCGGGTCCGTGCGGTGGCCGTTTCCGGGCGGATTACCGTTACCCGCGGCCCACGGGCGACCCTGTTCAGCGGCGACACCGCGCCGGCCGGGAAAAAGAGGGTGGCCCCGGAGAGGGCTTCGGGGCCACCCTGTACCAGCCCGCTCGCGGGACGCCGACGAGGATTCAACGGCAGGCTCATGGATCCGACCGGGGCAAGGGGCCAAAGTTCAACATGTTGCACTGCCGCATCGCGCTCCTCCTGCGCAAACCGATTGGACCGCAGGTGGCACAGGTGCGCAGGAGGCCCCAACGGCGGGCTTACATCCGGGATGAACAGGCAGCGGTTGTCTCTCAAATTGTCCCATTGCTATAATTTGGCGGCTCGACGAGGCGTTTGCTTGCGGCCTCGGCCTTTCTACTCACAACCATGCAGGACATTCACGTGCTGAACTCCGTTGACGCGGGTCGGCGACTGATGCTGCGCGCAGCGGTTTACCCGCTCGCTGCAGTGGCTGTCCTGGCTCTTGCCCTGCTTCTGTGGGGAGGCCCGAAGGCCGCTCTGGGGGCGCTGCTCTCCGGTGTGGCGGTGTCTGCAGCCGGCTGGGTCGCCGCGCGGATGGCGCTCGGCGGCGGGGTGCAGGCGGCAGGCTCGGCGATGACCCGCCTGATCCTGGCGGTGGTGGCAAAGTGGGTGCTCGTATTCGGCGTCCTGATGGTGGGGTTCCTGGTCTTCAAGCTGCCTGCACTGGCGCTGCTGGCCGGTATCGCCGTCGGATTGATGTTCCAGGTCCTGGCTCTGGCCAGGCGCTGATCCAATTTATTTAACTCAAGGTTCCGGACACATGGCAGGCGAGGCGCTGACACCCACCTCCTACATCCAACATCACCTGCACAACCTGACGTTCCATATGCAGGAAGGTGGTTTCTGGGCAATTCACGTCGACACCATTGTGACTTCGGTCCTGATGGGTTTGTTGATGGTGTTTGGCTTCTGGATGGCAACCCGCAAGGCGACTGCCGGCGTCCCGGGCAAGTGGCAGGCGTTCGTCGAGATCTGCCTGGAGTTCGTTGACCGCCAGGCCAAGGACACCTACCACGGCACCAGCAAGCTGGTGACCCCGATCGCGATCACCCTGTTCTTCTGGATCCTCATGATGAATCTCATCAAGATGATCCCGGCCGACTTCATCGCCAAGCCGCTTGAAATGATGGGCGTGCCGTACTGGAAGCCGGTTCCCACCGCCGACGTCAATGCCACGCTGGGCATGTCGATCAGCGTGTTCTTCCTGATGCTGTTCTTCGCGCTGCGCTCCAAGGGCCTGGGTGGCTTCACCAAGGAATTCCTGACCGCGCCGTTCGGCAAGTGGATGCTCCCGTTCAACCTGATCCTCAACATCGTCGAGTGGCTGAGCAAGCCGATTTCGCTGGCGATGCGACTGTTCGGCAACATGTTCGGCGGTGAGATCGTCTTCCTGCTGATCTGGGTGCTGGGCGGTGCGGGTATCGCCGGTGCCATCGCGGGCGGTGCATTCGGCCTGGGCTGGATGCTGTTCCACCTGCTGGTGATTCCGCTGCAGGCGTTCATCTTCATGATGTTGTCCATCGTGTACCTGAGCCTGTCGGAAGACGCTCACTGAGTTTCGCTTCACCCTTCATCCGTTTGTTTCTAAACCCTTAGTTATCCAAAGTTCCAGGAGAAAACCATGTACTTCGCCGTCCTGACCAACCTCGCCCAAGTCCAGAGCTCCACCGTCCTCGCCGTCGGCATCATGATCGGCCTGGCCGCGCTGGGTGCCGGTCTCGGTCTGGCCATCATGTCCGGTAAGTTCCTGGAATCGGCCGCGCGCCAGCCGGAACTGATTCCGGTGCTGCAGGTCCGCATGTTCATCACCGCCGGCCTGATCGATGCCGCGTTCATCATCTCGGTCGCCGTCGGCCTGCTGCTGGCCTTCGCCAACCCGACCATCGGCGAGTTCGTTGCACGTCTGCCGGCCGTTGCGGGCTGATCCAGCGAAAGCGAAACGATCAGGCGCCTTGTGCGCCTGATCGCGGATGAAGGACGGCTGCGCCGCTTCGGGCGGCGCAACCACCCCATCACCCCAGATTGAGCGAACCCCATGGATATCGGTTTTACCCTCGTTGCCCAGGCACTGGCGTTTGCCGGTCTGATCTGGATCATCGCGACCAAAATCTGGCCGCCGTTGATGAACGCCATCGAAGAGCGTCAGCAGAAGATCGCTGAAGGCCTCGCCGCTGCCGACCGCAGCCAGAAAGATCTGGCCCAGGCGCAGGAAAAGGTCAACGATGCACTGAAGGATGCGCGCACCAAGGCCAACGAGATCATCGATCAGGCCCACGCACGCGCCAACCAGATCGTTGATGCCGCCAAGAATGAAGCCATCGTCGAAGCCAACCGCCAGAAAGATCTGGCCCACGCCGAGATCGAAGCTGCCGCCAACCGTGCCCGTGAAGATCTGCGCAAGCAGGTGTCCGCGCTGGCCGTGAGCGGTGCCGAAAAGCTGCTCAAGCGCGAAATCGACGCCAACGCCCACAAGGCGCTGCTCGACGAGCTGGCCTCGGAGATCTGATCGATGAGCCAGGCCCTCACGCTTGCACGCCCGTATGCCCGCGCCGCGTTCGCGACCGCGCGCGACGAAGGCACGTTCGCGCCGTGGTCGGACGCGCTTGCGTTCTCCGCCCACGTAGCTGCCGACCCGCGCGTGGCGGCCTTGCTGTCGAACCCGGAACTGGACCGCGACGATGCCGTCGCGCTGCTGGTGCCGGAATCGTCCAGCGAGACCTTCGGTCGCTTCCTGGCCATCCTGGCCAATGCGCACCGTCTGCCGCTGCTGCCGGAAATCGCCGGCATGTACGACCAGCTGCGCGCTGAAGCCGAACACGTGGTCAAGGCCACGGTGACCTCGGCCACCGAATTGTCCGGCGCCGAACTGGACGCCATCAAGGCCGCGCTGCGCAAGCGCTTCGGCGCCGAGGTGGATGTGACGACCGCAGTGGATGCGTCGCTGATCGGCGGTGCCGTGATCGACGCCGGCGATGTGGTCATCGATGGCTCGCTCAAGGGCAAGCTGTCGCGCCTGCAGACCGCGCTCGCTAACTGAATTCATTTAACGTCCGGCGTGATCGCCGGCACTAGGACTTGACGATGGCAACCACGCTCAACCCCTCCGAAATCAGCGAACTGATCAAGAACCGCATCGAGAAGGTCAAGCTGGCCGCGGAATCGCGCAACGAAGGCACCGTGACCAGCGTGTCCGACGGCATCGTGCGCATCTTCGGTCTGGCCGACGTGATGCAGGGCGAAATGATCGAACTGCCGAACAACACCTTCGCTCTGGCCCTGAACCTGGAGCGCGACTCGGTCGGCGCCGTGGTGCTGGGTGATTACCAGAACCTCCGCGAAGGCGACGTTGCCAAGACCACCGGTCGCATCCTGGAAGTGCCGGTCGGCCCGGAAATGCTGGGCCGCGTCGTGAACGCGCTCGGCGAGCCGATCGACGGCAAGGGCCCGATCGCGGCCAAGGCCACCGCGCCGGTGGAGCGCGTTGCCCCGGGCGTGATCTGGCGCAAGTCGGTCGACCAGCCGGTGCAGACCGGTTACAAGTCCGTCGACTCGATGATCCCGATCGGCCGCGGCCAGCGCGAGCTGGTCATCGGTGACCGCCAGACCGGCAAGACCGCCCTGGCCATCGATGCGGTGATCAACCAGAAAGAAACCGGCATCAAGTGCGTGTACGTCGCGATCGGCCAGAAGGCCTCGACCGTGGCCAACATCGTGCGCAAGCTGGAAGAGAACGGCGCCCTGGCGCACACCGTGGTGGTCGCTGCGACCGCGTCCGAATCGGCCGCGATGCAGTACATCAGCGCCTACTCGGGCTGCACCATGGGTGAGTACTTCATGGACCGCGGCGAAGACGCGCTGATCGTGTACGACGATCTGTCCAAGCAGGCCGTTGCCTACCGCCAGATCTCGCTGCTGCTGAAGCGTCCGCCGGGCCGTGAAGCCTACCCGGGTGACGTGTTCTACCTGCACTCCCGCCTGCTCGAGCGCGCTGCCCGCGTGTCGGAAGAGTATGTGGAAAAGTTCACCAACGGTGCCGTCAAGGGCAAGACCGGCTCGCTGACCGCGCTGCCGATCATCGAAACCCAGGCCGGTGACGTCTCGGCCTTCGTGCCGACCAACGTGATCTCGATCACCGATGGCCAGATCTTCCTGGAAACCGATCTGTTCAACTCCGGCATCCGCCCGGCCGTGAACGCCGGTATCTCGGTGTCGCGCGTCGGTGGTGCGGCCCAGACCAAGATCATCAAGAAGCTGTCCGGCGGCATCCGTATCTCGCTGGCCCAGTACCGTGAGCTGGCGGCGTTCGCGCAGTTCGCCTCGGACCTGGACGAAGCCACCCGCAAGCAGCTCGAGCGCGGTCAGCGCGTCACCGAGCTGATGAAGCAGAAGCAGTACGCCCCGATGTCCATCGCCAACCAGGCGCTGTCGATCTACGCCGTCAACGAGGGTTACCTCGACGACGTGCCGGTCAACAAGCTGCTGGCGCTGGAAGAAGGTCTGCATGCCCACTTCGCCAACACCCAGGGCGAGCTGATCAGCAAGATCAACGCGACCGGCGGCTGGGACAACGACATCGAAGCTGCCTTCAAGAAGGGCATCACCGAGTTCAAGACCACCGGCAGCTGGTAAGCCGCATGTGTGGCGGGGCCTGACGGCCTCGCTTCACCGTTGAATGGCAGCGGGGCAGAGCCCCGCTCTACGGGAAGAAGAGATGGCAAGCGGACGCGAAATCAAAACCAAGATCAAGAGCGTGCAGAACACCCGCAAGGTGACGCGTGCGCTCGAAATGGTCTCGGCCTCCAAAATCCGCAAGGCGCAGGAGCGGATGAAGACGTCGCGTCCGTATGCGCAGGCGATGAAGCAGGTGATTGGTCACCTGGCCCAGGCCAGCACCGACTACCAGCATCCGTTCCTGGTCCAGCGTGACGAGGTCAAGCGCGTCGGTTACATCGTGGTCTCTTCCGACCGCGGTCTGGCGGGCGGCCTGAACAACAACCTGTTCCGCAAGATGCTGGGCGAAATGCGCCAGTGGCAGGACAAGGGCGCCGACATCGACGTGGTCACCGTCGGCCAGAAGGCCTC
The DNA here is from genome assembly GCF_039673115.1 of Stenotrophomonas sp. TWI1183. Taxonomy (NCBI): domain Bacteria; kingdom Pseudomonadati; phylum Pseudomonadota; class Gammaproteobacteria; order Lysobacterales; family Lysobacteraceae; genus Stenotrophomonas; species Stenotrophomonas sp. TWI1183. Next base: position 107,888 of record NZ_JBDJKZ010000002.1, on the reverse strand, counting down.
GACCTTCTTCCGCCGCGTCAAGGTCAACATGGTCGGCACCGTCACCCACATGGGCGATGTGCCGCACCTGGAACAGCTGATCGGCGTGATCAAGGTCATGCTCGATGCCTTCACCGATGGCAAGGTCGACCGCGTCTACCTGGTCTACAACCGCTTCATCAACACGATGACGCAGAAGGCCAGCTTCGATCAGCTGCTGCCGTTGCCGGCCGCTGAGAAGCAGGTCGCGCATCACGACTGGGACTACCTGTACGAACCCGACGCCGCGACCGTGCTCGAGCACGTGATGACGCGTTACGTCGAGTCGCTGGTGTACCAGGCCGTGCTGGAAAACGTCGCGTCCGAGCATGCAGCCCGCATGGTCGCGATGAAGTCGGCCAGTGACAACGCGAACAAGCTGATCGGTACCCTGCAGCTCGTCTACAACAAGGCGCGCCAAGCAGCGATCACCCAGGAAATCTCCGAAATCGTCGGCGGCGCGGCAGCAGTCTGACGCGCACAGTCAAAGCACACATTAGAGGATTGCAGCAATGAGTCAGGGCAAGATCGTTCAGATCATCGGCGCCGTCGTCGACGTCGAATTCCCCCGCGAGTCGGTGCCGAAGGTGTACCACGCGCTGAAGGTGGACAACACCGAAATCACGCTGGAAGTGCAGCAGCAGCTCGGTGACGGCGTGGTCCGTTGCATCGCGCTGGGCTCCACCGACGGCCTGAAGCGCAACCTGGTCGCCACCAACACCGAACGCGCCATCTCGGTGCCGGTCGGCGCGGGCACGCTGGGCCGCATCATGGACGTGCTGGGTCGCCCGATCGACGAAGCCGGTCCGGTCACCGCCAGCGACACCTGGGAAATCCACCGTGCCGCTCCGTCGTACGAAGACCAGTCCCCGGCCACCGAGCTGCTGGAAACCGGCATCAAGGTCATCGACCTGATGTGCCCGTTCGCCAAGGGCGGCAAGGTCGGCCTGTTCGGCGGCGCCGGCGTCGGCAAGACCGTCAACATGATGGAACTGATCAACAACATCGCCAAGGCGCACAGCGGTCTGTCCGTGTTCGCCGGCGTGGGTGAGCGTACCCGTGAGGGCAACGACTTCTACCACGAGATGAAGGACTCCAACGTCCTGGACAAGGTCGCGATGGTGTACGGCCAGATGAACGAGCCGCCGGGCAACCGTCTGCGCGTCGCGCTGACCGGCCTGACCATGGCCGAGTACTTCCGCGATGAGAAGGACGAGAACGGCAAGGGCAAGGACGTGCTGCTGTTCGTCGACAACATCTACCGCTACACCCTGGCCGGTACCGAAGTGTCGGCGCTGCTGGGCCGCATGCCGTCGGCCGTGGGTTACCAGCCGACCCTGGCCGAGGAAATGGGCGTCCTGCAGGAGCGCATCACCTCGACCAAGAATGGCTCGATCACCTCGATCCAGGCCGTCTACGTGCCCGCCGATGACTTGACCGATCCGTCGCCGGCCACCACGTTCGCCCACCTGGATTCGACCGTGACCCTGTCGCGTTCGATCGCCTCGCTGGGTATCTACCCGGCCGTGGATCCGCTCGACTCGACCAGCCGCCAGATGGATCCGCTGGTCATCGGTCACGAGCATTACGACACCGCCCAGCGCGTCCAGCAGACCTTGCAGAAGTACAAGGAACTGAAGGACATCATCGCGATCCTGGGCATGGACGAACTGTCCGAAGAAGACAAGCAGGCCGTGACCCGCGCCCGCAAGATCGAGCGCTTCTTCAGCCAGCCGTTCCACGTGGCCGAAGTGTTCACCGGCTCGCCGGGCAAGTACGTGTCGTTGAAGGACACCATCCGTGGCTTCAAGGCCATCGTCGATGGCGAATACGACCACCTGCCGGAACAGGCGTTCTACATGGTCGGCAGCATCGAAGAAGCGGTCGAGAAGGCCAAGAAGATGGCTGAGAAGGCCTGATGCGGCGGGGACGGGCGACATGCCCGTCCCGACCCGTCACACGGGGTGGGCGCATGCCCACCGCTGAGGACATCCTGCGGTGGGCCCACGCCCGCCCTAAAGCGAGAAGAGTTTCATGAGCACCATCCGTTGCGACATCGTCAGCGCCGAGCAGGAAATCTTCCGTGGTGAGGCGACCCTGGTCGTGGCCACCGGTGAGCTGGGTGAGCTGGGCATCGCGCCCAAGCACGCCCCGCTGATCACCCGGCTGAAGCCGGGCAAGGTGGTGGTGACCACGCCGAGCGGCGAGCAGATCGACTTCGCCATCTCCGGCGGCATTCTCGAAGTGCAGCCGCAGGTCGTGACCGTGCTGGCCGACACCGCGATCCGTGCCCAGGACATCGACGAAGCCTCGGTCCGCAAGGCCAAGGAAGAAGCCGAGCGCATCCTGGCCAACCGTGGTGAAGCAATGGAAGTGGCCGAAGCGCAGCAGCGCCTGGCGGAAGTGTCCGCCCAGCTGCAGGCGCTGGAGCGCCTGCGCAAGAACCTCAAGCACTAAGCGGCGCGGCGCGACGGCGCCATCCGCGAAGGGGAAAACGCCGGCTTGCCGGCGTTTTTTTTTGCCTGCCTCCCGGTAGGCCGGATCAGCGGAAGATCAGGGTTCGCATCAGCAGGAACGACAGACCGGCCAGTGCGCCTTCGACCAGCGGCTTGGCCAGCCATGCATAGCGCAGCCCCAGGTGCTCGGCCGCCAGCGTCACCAGCAGCGTGCTGATCGCGGTCAGCACCGCCCAGAGCAGCAGGAAGCGCACGAACCGCGGCCAGCCCAGACGGTGCTCGCCATCGCGGGCGAAGGTGTAGCGGCCGTTGAGCCAGAAGCCGAGCAGCATCCCGCTCACGCGCCCGAGCAGGTTGCCCGGGGCGGCCGGCATGCCGAGCGCGGTGGCGGCCACGAACACCGCCCAGTCCACGACCAGTTGGACCAGGCCGACGACGAGGTAGCTGCTACCTTGGCGGAGGAGACTCACGGGAAATCCGGGTGCGGACAATCCCACATGTTAACGAGCGTCGCACTAGAATTCCCATCAACGATTCCCGGAACGTGATCTACCCATGACCCAACCCCTGCACGTGATCATCCTGGCGGCCGGTGCCGGCAAGCGCATGAAGTCGGCCCTGCCGAAGGTGCTGCAGCCCATCGCCGGGCGCCCGATGCTTGCCCATGTCATCGACACCGCGCGCCAGCTGCAGCCGGCAGCGATCCACGTGGTGTACGGCCATGGCGGCGAAGCGGTCCGGCAGGCGTTCGCCGACCAGCCCGACCTGCGCTGGGCCGAGCAGGGCCAGCAGTTGGGCACCGGCCATGCCGTACTGCAGGCGATGCCGGAGGTGCCCGATGCGGCGACCGTGCTGGTGCTCTACGGCGACGTGCCGCTGATCCGCGCCGAGACGCTGCGCCACCTGTTGTCGCAGTCGGGCCGGTTGGCCGTGCTGGTGGCGGAGGTTGCCGACCCGACCGGTTACGGCCGCATCGTGCGCAATGCGGAGGGCAAGGTGGGCGCGATCGTCGAGCAGAAGGATGCCAGCGACGAACAACGCAGCATCCGCACCATCAACACCGGCATCATCGCCGCCGAATCGACCGCACTGCGTCGTTGGCTGTCGCAGCTCTCCAATGCCAATGCGCAGGGCGAGTATTACCTGACCGACATCTTTGCTGCGGCGGCGAGCGATTACACGCCGGCCGAGATGGCCTTCGTGCAGGAGCCGCAGGACGCCGAAGGCGCCAACGATCCCTGGCAGCTGGCCCAGCTGGAGCGTGCCTGGCAGATGCGTGAAGTGCGTGCGCTGTGCGCGCAGGGCGCACGCGTGCTCGATCCGGCACGGTTGGATATCCGCGGCACGGTCACCGCCGGCAGCGACGTGCAGATCGACGTCAACGTGATCCTGGAAGGGCGCGTGGTGCTGGGCGACGGCGTCAGCATCGGCGCGTTCACCCGGCTCAAGGACGTCACCCTGGCCGCCGGGACCGTGGTCAAGCCGCACTGCGATCTGGAGGGCGTGGTCAGCGAAGGCGCGGCGGACATCGGTCCGTTCGCCCGTCTGCGCCCCGGCACCGTGCTGGCCGAAGGTTCGCACGTGGGCAATTTCGTGGAGACCAAGAAGGTGGTGCTCGGCGCGGGCAGCAAGGCCAACCATCTCACCTATCTGGGCGATGCGGTGATCGGCAGCAAGGTCAACATCGGCGCGGGCACCATCACCTGCAACTACGACGGCGTGAACAAATCGCAGACCACCATCGGCGACCGCGCCTTCATCGGGTCCAACAGCTCGCTGGTCGCGCCGGTGGTGATCGGGGAAGGCGCTACCGTTGCGGCAGGATCGGTGATCACCCGCGGCGCGCCGGCGGACAAGCTGACCGTCGCCCGTGCCCGTCAGGAAACGATCGACGGCTGGAAGCGCCCCACCAAGAAGTAGTGCCGGCCGCTGGCCGGCAACCCGGCAGTCCCGAGAGCATCACGGTGCCGGCCAGTGGCCGGCACTACCGGGCGTCGGCCGGCAGGAACACCGCCACGCACAGGCCACCCTCGCGGCGGTTCTGCAGCGAAATACGGCCACCATGCGCTTCGACGATCTCACGGGTCAGCGCCAGGCCGAGACCGGTGCCGTTGCGCTTGGTCGAGTAGAACGGCATCAGCGCGTTCTGCAGCACCGCCTCGTTCATGCCCTTGCCGCGATCCAGTACTTCCAGCCGCAGCCACTGGGGCAGGCGGGTCAGGCGGACCTCGACGTCGTCATTCGGCGGCTCGGCCTCGCCACACGCTTCATGGGCATTCTTGAGCAGGTTCAGCAGCGCCTGCCCGAGCTGGGCGATGTCCACGCGGCTCTGCAGATCGTCGGGTACCTCCGCCATCCGGAACGGAATCTGGTGCTGCAGCCCGCCCAGGAACAGGTTCCACTGCACGGTCTGCAACTGCGGCTGCGGCAGCTTGGCGAAGCGCGCATAGCCGCGGATGAACCCTTCCAGGTGGCGGGCGCGCTCTTCGATGGTGGTGAACACTTCTTCCAGCCGTTCGGTCTTGCCGCGCCGGACCAGCTCGCCACCGGAATGCGCCAGCGAGGCGATCGGCGCCAGCGAGTTGTTCAACTCGTGGCTGATCACCCGGATCACCTTCTTCCACGTCTGCACTTCCTGGCGGCGCAGTTCGGCGGTCAGCAGGCGGATCAGCAGCAGGTCGTGCGGGCGCCCGTTGAGATGGAAGTTGCGGCGTGACAGATGGTAGATCTGCTCATCGTCTTCATCGTGCTCATCGTCGCTGTCCTGGCCTTCGCCGCGCACGGCGAACAGGCTGTCGCCGCCGCGGGCGATGGCATCGCGCAGTTCGATCGGCATCGTCGCCATCACATCGTGCATGCGCTGGCCTTCCAGCTTCCAGCCGCTGTGCAGCAGCTTGCGCGCGGCCAGGTTGGAGAACACCACGCGCTGCACGCCGTCGCCCCCGTGGGCCAGCAACAGCATCGACACCGGCGTGTTCTGCACCATGGTGTCCAGCAGCAGCTCGCGCTGGACCAGGTCCTGGCGCTGCGCACGCAGCACGTCGCCCAGCTCGCGGTGGGCCTGGACCAGATCACCCAGCTCATCATTGGAAGGCCAGTAGATGCCGAAGTTGTACTCGCCGTCGCGGTAGCTGCTGGTGGTACCGGACAGGGCGCGCAGCAATGAGCGGATCGGCGCCGTCGCGCGACGCAGGCTCCACCACATCAAAGCCAGCAGCACGACAACCGAAATGCACGTGACCGCCCAGCCATGGTCCAGCCAGTACGCCAGGTACCACGGGAACGCGGCCGCCAGTGCCAGCACCGGCAGCAGGCGCAGGAACAACCGGAAGGTGAAGGAGCGCCGTTTCATTCGCGCGGAATGCCGTAGCGGTCCATGCGCCGGTACAGGGCCTGGCGGCTGAGCCCGAGTTCGGCAGCGGTCTGGGCGATGATGCCGTGGTTGTGGGCCAGTGCGGTCTCGATCCGGCTGCGGTCCGGGTCCACCGTCGGGGCCGCCGCGCGCGGTGCGGCGGTACGCGGCAGGTTGAGATCGGCGACCTCGATGCGCGGGCCGGTGGCCAGCAGGTCGGCGCGCTGCAGCACGTTGCGCAGTTCGCGCACGTTGCCGGGCCAGGGGTGGCGTTGCAGCGCGGTGGCGGCGGCGGTGGACAGCGGCTTGCCACTGCCCAGGAAGCGTTCGGCCAGCGGCAGGATGTCGCCGGGCCGTTCGGCCAGCGGCGGCAGCGCCAGCTCGACGGTGTTGAGGCGGTAGTACAGGTCCTCGCGGAACTGGCCGTCGCGGATCATCGTCGGCAGGTCGGCATTGGTCGCGCTGATCACACGTACTTTGACCTGGCGCTCGCGGTTGGAGCCCAGCCGTTCGAAGCGGCCGGTCTCGAGTACGCGCAGCAGCTTCATCTGTCCGCTGGAGGAGAGGTTGCCGATCTCGTCCAGGAACAGCGTGCCGCCGTCTGCCGCTTCGAACTTGCCTTCGCGTGCCTTGTTGGCACCGGTGTAGGCGCCGGCTTCGGTACCGAACAGCTCGGCTTCGATCAGCTCGGCGGGAATCGCCCCGCAGTTGAGCGCGACGAACGGCCCCTTGGCGACCAGCGAGTTGGCCTGGATGATCTCGGCGATCTTCTCCTTGCCCGCACCGTTGGGACCGGTGATCAGCACCGGCAGTGCCGAGCGTGCGACCTGGCAGGCCAGGCTGACCACGCGCTCGCTGGCCGGATCGGCCACCACTGCGCCGCGCAGGTCGTAGCGCGCCTCCAGCGCCGAACGGTCGCGCTGTTCGCGGTCGCGGCGGCGATCGAGTTCGCGGCGGGTTTCGGAGAGCTCCAGCAGGTTGTTGACCGTGATCAGCAGCTTGCGGTCGTCCCAGGGCTTGGCCAGGTAGTCCGCGGCGCCGGCCTTGACCAGATCGACCGCGCTGCTGAGATGCGTCCAGGCGGTCAGCAGGATCACCGGCAGGTCCGGGTGGCGGGCGCGGATCTGCTGGAACAGCGCTTCGCCTTCCTCGCCGGAGGTGGTGTCCTCGGTGAAGTTCATGTCCTGGATCACCAGGTCCACCGGCTGTTGTTCCAGCAGCGCCAGCCCCTGTTCGGGCGAAAGCGCGTGCAGGGTGTCGATGTCGTGCAGCGAGAACAGCACGTCGAGTGCGGTGCCGACGCTGGCGTTGTCGTCAATGATCAGGATCGAGGGCATGCGGCAACGAAGGACCAGGAAGTAGGCAGAGAGTACCGGAGCCGTGGGCCCTGGTGCAGGGCAGGGCCTTGCTGGCCGCTGCCCGGCTGCGGCCCCCGCCCTTGCGGGGACCGCCTTCGGAACGGGCCGTCAGGCACTCCGGGTGGCGACGGCGGGGGGCACGGCCGCGGCGCGGCGGGCCGGGCCGAAGACCGCGATCTGGCCGAGCAGCCACAGCAGGACCGCGCCGATCGGCAGGTAGCTGATGGGCATGCGCGGCAGCTCGTAGTTGTTCATCAGCCACAGGTTGATCGTGTAGGCCATCAACATGCCCAGCACGATGCCGACCGTGGCCAACAGGAAGTTCTCGGTCTGGAAGTAACGCAGGATCTGGCTGCGGGTGGCGCCCAGCGCGCGGCGGATGCCGATCTGCTTGGTGCGCTGCTGCACCCAGAAGCTGGCCAGGCCGACGATGCCCAGTGCGGTCACCACCAGCAGCGCCACGCACACGGTGATCAGCAGGCCGACCATGGCGCGGTCGTTGGCGAAGTACTTCTTGCGCTGTTCCTCGTAGGTGGATTTGCCGCGGATCAGCCGGCTCGAATCGACACGTTCCAGTGCCGTCACTGCTGCCTTGATCACCTCGTCCCGACGCGCGGGATCGGTGACACGGATCAGGTAGAAGCCTTCGTCGTAGGTCGCCCGCAACGGCAGCATGATCGAATACTGGATGTCGCCGCCAACCGGGTTCGGGCGGGCCAGCACCTTGACGATGCCGACGATGCGCAGCGGCATGGAACCGCTGTAGACCGTCTTGCCCAAGGCATCACCGCCGGGGAACATCTTGTCCGCAATCGCCTTGGTGACGATGATCGCCGAGCCCGTCTTTTCGGCGTTCTCGTCGGTCAGGGCATCCGCTGCGTCGCGGTATTCGTCGCTCTGGAAATCACGGCCGGCGATCAGCTCCACGCCCAGTGTCTCCAGCGCGCCTTCGCGGGCGAAGTACTGGGAGGTGCTCAGCGTCGAGCGTTCCTGGTTGGGGGTCAGCCCCAGGCCCGTGTTCCAGGAGCTGTTGCGGAACGGAATCTGGTTCAACGTCACGGCACTCTTGACGCCCGGAATGGCCTGCAACGCCGCCAGGTCTTCGCGGGTGCGCGCGGCCGCATTGACCTGGGTGCCGATGCCGCCCAGGCGGACTTCGATCAGTTCGGTCTCGGCGATGCCGCTGGGCTGGTTGATCTTCTCGATGCGCTGCCCGATCAGGAACAGCGCATTGCAGACGATGGCGCAGGTCAGCGCGATCTCGAGCACGATCAGCGACGCGGCGGTTTTATGCCGGCGCAGGGTGGAGAGGATGGGACGGATATCCATGGTGTGCTCCGGATCCTTACTGCGATTTGAGTTGGATGGCGGGCGCGACCTGCATGGCGCGCAGCGCCGGCAGGAAACCGGCCAGCAGGCTGGCGACCAGGGTCAGCGCGAAGGTCATCAGCAGCATCTGCCCATCCAGCGTGGCCAGCTTGGCGTAGTCCACCGGTTGCTGGCGCACCGCGTACAGCCCCAGCATCGCCAGCACCAGGCCGAGCAGGCCGCCGGCCAGGCCGACCGTACCGGCCTCGATGAGCGACTGCAGGAAGATCTGGCCGCGGCTGGCACCCAGCGCCCGGCGCACGCCGATCTCGCCGCTGCGGCGCAGGAACTTGGCCAGCAGCAGGCCCACGGTATTGATCAGGCAGACCAGCAGGAAGCCCATCGCCAACCACAGCTGCAGGCGCACGTCACCGGGGACCACCTTCTTGTAGTCCAGCCACTCCATGACATTGCGCAGACGGACGTTGTTGGGACGCTCGAAGCGGCCGGCCGCACGCTGCTGGTCGGAGTAATTCTCCAGGTAGCGGCGGTACTCCGCAGCCTGCCCGGCGTTCTCCAGCTCCACCCAGTATTGGATCCAGGTGCAGCTGGCGGTCGGGCCGGTCGGATCGGGTTCGTTGCGGCGGCCGAAGCAGTCCATGCTGCCGCTGCGGTCGAACTTCAGCTCGATGGCCGTGGTGAAGGGAACGAACACATCTTCGCTGTCGCCATAGCGACCGGTGTTGAGATCGTAGAAGTGCGGGTTGGGGTGCCACTCGTCCAGCACGCCCACCACGGTCATCGTGTTGCCATTGATGCGCACTGACTTGCCGACGCTGTTGGCGCCATCGAACAGCTTCTGGTTGAGTGTCTTCGTGATCACCGCGACCCTGCCGCGGCCCTCGTCATCGGATTCCTTCCAGCCCTGGCCGTACTGGAACGGGGTATCGAACATCGGGAAGAAGTCGCCCGAGGTGTAGCGAGAATCCGTGACGAACGGACGCAGCGTGCTGCTGTCCGGCTCGATGGTGACGCCGCCACCGGTCATCATCGCCTGGCGCTTGGCATGTTTCTCGCTCAGCAGTCTGGTGGCATCGAAGCGGGTCAACTGGTCGGCCGGTTCTTCGCCAGGCTGATAGCCAAGCGCCGACTGTGGATCAATCTGCACGCTGAAGAGCCGGTCGCTCTTCTGCGGAATCGGATCACCGGACAGCACGTGGAACACGGTCAGCGTGGTCATCGACGCGCCGATGCCCAGCGCGATGGCGATCACCATCAGCGCGGTCAGCACCTTGTTGCGCCGGAAGCTGCGCAGGGCCAGTCGGAAGTAGTAAGCGATCATGGCCGGCCTCAGTCGTTGGCGATGGCAGCGGCAACCGCGGGGCGCGGCGTGGAGAGCACCGGATCGCGCAGCAGGTCGGTGACCTGGCCGTCGACGATGTGCACGTTGCGCTTGGCACGGGCGGCCAGTTCGGGGTCGTGGGTCACCATCACGATCGTGGTGCCCTTGGCATTGATTTCTTCCAGCAGCTCCATGACGCCACGGGCCATCTGGCTGTCCAGGTTGCCGGTCGGTTCATCGGCCAGCAGCAGGCGCGGGCTGCCCGCCAGCGCCCGCGCGATCGCGGCGCGCTGTTGCTGACCACCGGAGAGTTCGGCCGGGTAGTGCTTCATGCGCGAGCCCAGGCCCACCTGGGCCAGCGCGTGCTCGATGCGCTCCTTGCGCTCGGCGGCGGGCATGCCGCGGTAGCGCAGCGGCACATCGACGTTGTCGAACAGGTTCAGATCGGAGATCAGGTTGAAGCCCTGGAAGATGAAGCCGATCTTCTGGTTGCGCAGGCGGCTGCGCGCGTCATCGCCCAGCTGGCTGACGTCCTGGCCATCGAGCAGGTAGGTGCCGCTGGTGAAGGTCTCCAGCAGGCCGGCGATGTTGAGGAAGGTGGTCTTGCCCGAACCGGACGGACCGGTCACGGCAACGAACTCGCCTTCGCGGACGTGCAGGTCCAGCGACCGCAGGGCATGGGTTTCCACCTGTTCGGTGCGGAAGACTTTGGCGACCGAGCGCATTTCAAGCATGGCTGTTTTCCTTTGAAAGTCGAGAGGATCGAAAGGGGATGATTCAGTTGACGGACACGCGCTCGGCATCGCCGAACAGATCGCTGCCGGAGACCACGACGCGGTCGCCGGGCTGCAGGCCAGAGAGGATTTCCACTTCGCCCAGGCTGCTCACACCGAGCTTGACCGGGCGGCGGACCGCACTGCTGCCGTCCATGACGTAGGCGTAGCCGTTGCCCTGTTCGACGAACGGGCCGCGCTCGATCTTGAGTGCGTTGCGACGGGTATCGAGCAGCACCCGGGCCTGCATCCGCTGGCTCTGGCGCAGGCCCTGCGGCTGCTTGTCGGCGAAACGGATGCGGGCATTGACCTCGCCGGCGACCACTTCCGGGGAGACGGCGGAAATCTCGCCGGCGAACTGGCCGCTGCCGCCGGTCAGCTGCGCAGGCATGCCGATCGTCAGCTCGCGGGCGAAGCTCTCCGGCACCTTGATCTCGATCTCGAAGCGCGACAGGTCGACCACGCCCAGGATCGGCGCATTGGCGACCACGTTGGTGTGCTGGGTCGCCTGCACCTGGCCGACCTGGCCATCGAACGGCGCACGCAGCGTGAGGGCGTCGACCTGGCGCTCGACCTCGGTCACCACCGCACGCTGGCGGTCGGCGAGCAGGCGCTTGTTGCGCGCATCGAGGTCGGCGCCCTGGGCCTTGAGCAGGGCGTCCTTGCGGGCATGTTCGAGCTGGATGTCGCTCTTCTTGACCGTGTCTTCGGCCTTGGCGACATCGACCTGCGGCACCGCGCCCCCATCGAAGCCACGCTTGTAGCGTTCCAGATCGCGCACGGCCGCCTGGCGTTCGATCACTGCCTGGTCGGTATCCTTCTGGGCCGTGGCGCGCGCCAGGGTCGCATCCAGGGTGGCGCGGCTCGCCTCGGCCTGCAGGCCGGCCAGGGTGGCCTGTTCCTGGGCCAGCTTGCTGCGCAGTTCGGGGCTGTCGATCACGGCCAGTTCCTGGCCCTGCTTGACCACGTCACCGGCCACCACCTTCAGGTTCACGTTGCCGGCGGAGATCGCATACAGCACCGGGTTGTTGGCCGCGATCACGCGACCGTCCGCGGCGATGTCGCGGACCATGTCGCCGCGGGTGACCTCGGCGATGCGGACGCGGGCGCTGTCGAAGGAGCGGCTGGCCCCGAGCCAGGCACGGGCGGCGAAGCCGATCGCCAGCAGCACGACCAGCGCGGCGACCGCCGGCCACAGCCAGCGCTTCCACGGGGCGGGCGCGGCATGCGAGGAAAGGGTCTGGTCCTGGGCGGAAGTGTCGCGGATCATCGGGCTCGTTCGCGGTTGGGTTGCGGAGTACCAAGCAGACGCCGTGCCAAGTTTTGGCCCTTTGAAAACAATGGCTTGCGAATCTCGTCGCGTGTCCGTGTGTCCGCGGACACCGGGCCGGACACTTTCGTTAAGCGGACAGCGCCCAAGCGTCCGGGGCCGCCGCGCTAGAATGCGGGGCTTACCAGCAGGGATCTGAATCTATGTGCGGCATTGTGGGAGCGATCGCGCATCGCGACGTGGTACCGGTCCTCATCGAAGGATTGAAGCGACTGGAATACCGGGGCTACGACTCCTCCGGCATCGCCGTGATCGACACTTCTGCTGCCGCACCCGATGTCCGCCGCGTCCGCCGCACCGGCCGCGTGGCCGAGATGGAGAAGGCCGCCGCGAGTGAAGGCTTCCAGTCGCTGCTGGGCATCGGCCACACCCGCTGGGCCACCCACGGTGGCGTGACCGAGGCCAATGCGCACCCGCACATCAGTCATGGCGTGGCGCTGGTCCACAACGGCATCATCGAGAACCATGAAGAACAGCGCGAGAAGCTGCGCGCGCTGGGCTATACCTTCGAGTCGCAGACCGACACTGAAGTGATCGCGCACCTGATGCACCATCACCTCAAGGAAGGCGACAGCCTGCTGTCGGCGCTGCAGCGCACGGTCAAGGAACTGACCGGAGCCTACGCACTGGCGGTGATGAGCCGTGCCGAGCCGGATCACTTCGTGTGCGCGCGCATGGGCTGCCCGCTGCTGGTCGGCGTCGGCGAGGGCGAGAACTTCGTCGCCTCCGACGTCTCGGCGATTCTCCAGGCCACCCGCACGGTGATCTTCCTGGAAGAGGGCGACACGGCCGATATCCGCCGCGATGGCGTGCAGGTGTACGACGAACACAACCAGCCGATCGTGCGCGACGTGCATCTGTCCGACGTATCGCTGGCCTCGCTGGAGCTGGGGCCGTACCGCCACTTCATGCAGAAGGAAATCCACGAGCAGCCGCGCGCGCTGGGCGACACCATCGAAGCGGCGATCGATGCCGGCGGTTTCCCGGCCACCCTGTTCGGCAAGAATGCCGAGGCCGTGCTGTCGGATATCGAAGGCGTGCAGATTCTTGCCTGCGGTACCAGCTACTACGCCGGGCTGACCGCGCGCTACTGGATCGAAGCGATCGCCGGGCTGCCGTGCAGCGTCGAGATCGCCAGCGAATACCGCTATCGCGCGGCCTACGCGAATCCCAAGCACCTGATCGTCACCATCTCCCAGTCCGGCGAAACGCTGGATACGATGGAGGCGCTCAAGTACGCCAAGTCGCTCGGCCACCTGCATACGCTCTCGATCTGCAACGTGCCCGAGAGCGCGATCCCGCGCGCCAGTGAACTGGTCTGCTACACCCGTGCCGGTGCCGAGATCGGCGTCGCGTCGACCAAGGCCTTCACCACCCAGCTGGCCGCGCTGTTCCAGCTCACCGTGGTGCTGGGCAAGCTGCATGGCCGCATCGATGCCGCCCAGGAAGCGGACTACCTGGAGCAGCTGCGCTTCCTGCCGGGCAGCGTGCAGCATGCGCTGAACATGGAGCCGCAGATCGCCGCGTGGGCCGAGCGCTTCGCGCGCAGGAACAGCGCGTTGTTCCTGGGCCGTGGGCTGCATTACCCGATCGCGCTGGAAGGCGCGCTCAAGCTCAAGGAAATCTCGTACATCCACGCCGAGGCCTATCCCGCCGGCGAGCTCAAGCATGGCCCGCTGGCGTTGGTGGATGAAGAGATGCCGGTGGTGGTGATCGCCCCGAACGACAGCCTGCTGGAAAAGGTCAAATCCAACATGCAGGAAGTGCGTGCCCGCGGCGGTGAGCTGTTCGTGTTCGCCGACCAGGACAGCAACTTCGTCGAGTCCGAAGGCGTGCATGTGATCCGCACGCCGCGCCATGCCGGTGTGCTGAGCCCGATCGTGCATACGATTCCGGTGCAGCTGTTGGCCTATCACACCGCGCTGGCCCGCGGGACAGACGTGGACAAGCCGCGCAACCTGGCCAAGAGCGTGACGGTGGAGTGATGCGTCCGCCGCCAAGGCGGCGCTGATGCGTATCGAGGGTGGTCCTGCGGGGCCACCCTTTTTTGTGCGCCACCCATGGGGTGCTCTGCGCGGCCGCCGGCACTGGAACTTTAGTCGTGCCCTGCGGCGGCATTCAGCGACGGTTTTACTGGCGGTGCCATTCTCAGGGTCGTCCCCCGCTTCCACGACGAACCGTCCCAGATTTGCAAACTCCTGGGCCGGGGTGCGGACGTAGAATCGAATGACCGAGGACCGCGTGGCGATGCCACCGACCTCGCTGCAACCAGGCGCATCTCTCGACTTCAGTAACCTGTAACAGGAAACAAGAATGAACGTCCGCGAACTCCTGCAATCCAAGAAAGAAGCCATCGTCACCATCGATGTGGAAGACACCATCGGTGCCGCGGCCCACAAGATGAGCGCGCACAAGATCGCCGCCCTCGTGGTGATGAAAGACGATGCGCCGGTGCGTATCGTGTCCGAGAAGGACATCGTGCGCAGCCTTGCGGAAGATGGTCCCCAGGCGGGCAGGCGGGTCATCTCCACGCTGCCGTCGGCAGGGCTGGAAGGCATCGGCCCCGACGCGAGCCTCAAGCAGGCGATGGCGCTGATGACGTACTCCCGCCATCGTCATCTGATGGTGACCGAAGGCGCCACGCTGGTCGGCATCCTGAGCCTGGGCGATATCGTGAAGAATCTGCTCAGCGAGCTGGAGCTGGAGAAGGCGGTCCTGCAGGACATCTACATGGCGGCGCACTGACGCTGCCCGATCTGCGTTGACGGGCATTGCCGGCCATCGGCCGGCAACCCCATGCGAGGTCAACGTGTGCGTTGAACCTCGACCAGGTGCTGGAGGTCGTCCTTCAGCAGCCGATAGGCGTCCTCGCGCGCCGCATCGCCGGTCTGCCGCAATACCCACGACGGATGCACCGTGGCAAACGCCCGCGTGCCGTCGTCCAGCGCGTGCCAGCGTCCGTGGTTCTCCATCAGGTTGAAGCCGGCCCCGAACACGGCCGTGGCCGCGCTCGCCCCCAGGCAGACGATCACCTGCGGTCGCACGTTCTCTATCTCGCCCATCAGCCACGGCCGGCACGCGTTGATATGGGTCATCTGCGGTTTACTGTGGATGCGCCGCTTGCCGCGCCGCTCGAAACGGAAGTGCTTGACCGCATTGGTCAGGTAGAGCGCGCTGCGCTCGATGCCGAGTTCGCGCAGCGCACGATCCAGCAGCTGCCCGGCGGGGCCGACGAACGGATGCCCGCTGAGGTCCTCGCTGTCCCCGGGTTGTTCGCCGACCAGCATGATCGATGCATTCGGTGGACCTTCACCGAACACCGTCTGCGTGGCCGGTTCCCACAGCGGACAGCGGCGGCACGCCGCGGCGGCATTGCGCAGCGCGTCGAGCGTGGCAGGCGTCGTCTCTGTGGCGGGCTCCGGTGCCGCGATGGCCTGGGGAATGCGCCGCCGCGGGGCCTGCGCTTCACGGTCGTGCATCTCCTGCACCCGGTCACCGGCATCACGCACCAGCTGTGGCAGCAACGAGGCTTCCGGCAGGTGCTTCCAGTATCTGGTGGGCATCTCCTGCTGCATCATGCGCGTGTTGAGCCGGGCCGGATTGAAGATGTTGGCGTAGTAGGTGCGCCATAATTCTTCGCGTGCGTCTTCCATCGGCGCATCGCTTTGGCGGCCGCCCGGGCCGAACGACAGGTGCTGCCCATCCCAGTGCACGCTGCGGTACGGCGTCAGGATCGCCCAGCGCATGCCGGCGAATCGTCGCGCGAAAAACGGTGCGACGCGGTCGACGATCTGGTGATCCGGTTCGAACCAGGCAATGAACGCGTCCTGTTCGCCGGGCACCTCCCGGAAGCGCACGAAGGCCTTCATCTTGTGCGTGTCGCGGCGTACCGCCTGGCTCAAGGCCATGGCGCGAAGCACGTCGGCATCGGCGGGATTGGACAGCAGGCTGCGTTCGCCATGGGTGATGCGCCACAGCATGCGATAGAGCAGTGACATCCGCTGCGGATCGCGATGGCACAGGCAGATGGCAGCCAGCTCGACAAAGCTCTTGGGGACATGGACCTGCGGCTCGGCCGGTGGCGCGCTGTCCTCCGCCGAGGTCAGCGATGGCGCTTCCAGCAGCGACGTCTCGCTGCCAGACAACCAGTCCAGCTGATCCGGCGCGACCGCGTGGCGCAGGGCCAGGCGCGCGGCGGTGCGCCAGGCTTCCAGAGACCACGCCGGGTCGACCCGCACACTCCAGCGCGCCATGTCAGCTCGCGGCCGCGTCGGGGAACAACGCACCCTGTCGCGGCGGTGGTGCCAGTCGGGCCCGCAGCGCCGCCGGATCATCCAGTGCACGCCGCGGATGATGGTCGGCCAGCTGCACGAACGGCAGCAGCTTGCTCATCGGCGCACGCAGGCGGGCCACATCGGCCACGCGCAGGCGTCCATGCCGCCGCGCCATCAGTACGCGCTTGACGTTGCGTACGCCGAGCCCGGGCACGCGCAGCAGCAGCTCCTTGGGCGCGATGTTGAGATCGACCGGGAAGCGCTCGGGGTGACGGATCGCCCAGGCCATCTTCGGGTCGATGTCCAGGTCCAGCATGCCGCCCTGGGTGGTATCGGTGATTTCCTCCACACCGTACCCGTAGAAGCGCAGCAGCCAGTCCGCCTGGTAGAGGCGGTGCTCGCGTGCCAGTGGCGGTGCCTGCAGGGGCAGCGCCTTGCTGGCATCGGGAATGGGGCTGAAGGCGGAGTAATAGACGCGGCGCATCCGATAGTTGCCGTACAGATTGTCGGCCGCGCTGAGGATCTGCTTGTCGCTGGCACCGTCGGCGCCGACGATCATCTGGGTGCTCTGCCCGGCCGGCGCGAAGCGGGGCGCGCCGGCCCGGCGGCCGCGCAGGGCCGGCGCGGGGGGCGCTGCAGCGGCTGCCGGGGATGATGGCGCGTCAGGGTCCGGATGTGACGTGCGCGCTTCCTTGGCTTCCTCGATGCGCCAGCGGAGCTCGCCCATCGCGCTGCGGATCGACGGAAGGGATTTCTCCGGCGCGAAACTGGCCAGCCCGGCCTCGGTGGGCAGCTCGATGTTGATCGACAGCCGATCGGCATGACGACCGGCAAGCGCAAGCAGTTCCGGGGAGGCTTCCGGAATGGTCTTGAGGTGGATGTAGCCGCTGAACCGGCGTTCTTCGCGCAGCACGCGCGCGATCTCCACCATCTGCTCCATGGTGTAGTCGGCATTGCGGATGATCCCGCTGGAGAGAAACAGCCCCTCGATGTAGTTGCGCTTGTAGA
Source organism: Stenotrophomonas sp. TWI1183 (assembly GCF_039673115.1). NCBI lineage: Bacteria > Pseudomonadati > Pseudomonadota > Gammaproteobacteria > Lysobacterales > Lysobacteraceae > Stenotrophomonas > Stenotrophomonas sp. TWI1183. The sequence goes on along the minus strand of NZ_JBDJKZ010000002.1, from coordinate 90,669 downwards.
AGTCCATCGTCAGCGCGACCACTTCCTCCACGCTGAAACGCGCCCGCTGCACGTTGCTCGATACGCGGTTGACGCAGTACGCGCAGTCGTAGATGCAGAAGTTGGTGAGCAGGATCTTGAGCAGCGACACGCACCGGCCATCGGGCGTGTAGCTGTGGCAGATTCCCATCCCCTCGGTACTGCCGATGCCACCGGATGCACGCGAATCGCGCTTGCCCGCACCACTGGAGGCGCAGGACGCGTCGTACTTCGCGGCATCGGCAAGGATGGCCAGTTTGCGGATCGTCTCCATGGAAAGACCGTACCGAGGCACGATCTCATCCAGTGAGACGCATCAGATACTCCCTGAAGAATTCAGGTTCCGCCTCAGCCTTCGAAGGTCACCGTCACCGAGTCCGCGCTGTAGGTGGCCGGCCCATGGAACACCACTTCGATGTTGTTGCCATCCGGATCCAGCGCGAACGCCGCGTAGTAGCCCGGATGGTAAGGACGCTCGCCCGGGGCGCCGTTGTCCTTGCCACCGTTGACCAGTGCCGCCTGGTGGAAGGCCTCGACGGTGGCGCGGTCGCGCGCCTGGAAGGCGAGGTGGTGGCGACCGGTGAGCTGGCCCAGCGCCGCGTCGCTGTCCGGCGTGGAGATGAACAGTTCGTCGGCCCAGAAGTAGGTGTCGCCTTCGCCGGCGATCGGAATGCCGATCGTGTCGAACACGGCCTGGTAAAAGCGGCGGCTGGCGGCCAGATCCCTGACCACCAGTTGCAGGTGATCGATCAGGCGGCCGCGGTGCAGTTCCATCGTTTCCATACCGACTCCGTTGGGTGGTGGGACGGGGCGCAGATATACCACCGGACGCAGCGCGACGCATCGCGGCGGTGTCGACCTTGCTGACTGCGCGCAGCGGTCTGTCGGCCACGGCCCTTCCGCCGGCCCGCACGCTGACCTACGCTGCGCGCTGGCGTCATGAACGCGCAGGCGGAGGAGGCACGATGCTGTGGATGGTGATGATGGCCCAGGCGGTCGCAGGCGACGCGGGCTATGAACAGGTGCGGGCGCTGGCGCAGCGCGATGAGGCCAGCCTGGCACCGGCGGCGTATGCGGAGATGCTGGACAGCATGAGCCGGGTCGGCGGGGCCAGCTTTACGCGCTGCATGCCCACGCCCGCGCCGCAGGCGCTGGCGCCCTTCACCGTGGTGCTGCAGCTGGATGCGCAGGGCAGGGTGGTGCGGACATGGCGCCAAGGCGAGGAGGCGGTCGCGCGCTGCGTCGATGCGGGGTTCGTCGGGAAAACGTTGTTCGTGCCGCCGAAAGCGCCGTTCCATGCGGCCTTCGAGTTCCAGATCCAGCCCTAGCCTCGACAACGCGCCGACGGGGCCGGCGCGTCGTGGCGAGGCGGGATCAGGCGATCGGGGTATTGGAGATGATCTCCACCCAGTAGCCGTCCGGATCCTTGATGAAGGCCAGGTGCTTCATGCGGCCGTCTTCCAGGCGCTTCTGGTAGGGCACCTGCAGGGCGTCGAAGCGCTTGCAGGCGGCCTGGATGTCCGGCACGGAGACACAGATGTGGCCGAAGCCGCGCGGGTCGGTATTGCCGTCGTGGTAGACCGGGCCGTCCTGGTTCTCGGTGCCATGGTTGTGGGTCAGCTCGAGCACGCCGGGGATGCCGGCCATCCAGACGCGGCGCGCGTCGTCGCCCTCGGGGATCTGGGTGCCGGCCGGCAGCAGGGCCAGGAAGTACAGGCTGAACTGCGCCTCGGCGAAGTCGCGCTGGTCGATCAGGCGGAAGCCGAGCACGCGGGTGTAGAAGTCCAGCGATGCGGCGGCGTCTTTGACGCGCAGCATGGTGTGGTTGAACACGAAGCCGGTGGTTTCGGCGGGCACATCCGCGGCGACGCCGGGGTGCTCACGCAGGCAAGCGGGAAGGGTCATGGGGAGGTCCTGTCACGATGAAAAGAAGCGCGATCACGCGCGTGCGGACAAGTTTACGGAACACAGGTGAGGCCTGGATAAGCGCATGAATGCGCGCCACAAAAAGTTGCATGTGTAACCAGCAATCGATATCCAGCCTTGCTTGTAAAAATAGATGCGAAATCGCGCCCGAACGGGCATGTTGGCGCTTGGCGGCGACGTGCGTGCTGGCTATGCTGCAACGCAGGATGGACGCGGGCGATTGCGCTGGGTCGATGCGGATGCCATCGGCGGGAAGGGAGCCGGCAGAGGCCGGCGGGACGGATATCTGCGTGGGGAAACGCGCAGCCGGCAAGGGAGACGCCGACGTCGTGAACGGGAGAGGGGAGTTGACGCGCCTCGACCGACGCGCTATTCAATGTTTTGTATATACAAATAAACCGAGGCTGTTGAAGCGCCCCATGTCATACCGCTTGATGCTGCCATTGCTGCTGATCGCTTTGCTGGGTGCCGACGGTGTACTCGGCGCGTGGGCGAGCACGCGCATGGCCCTGCACGCGATGACCGCGAGTGGCCCGCTCGCCGCCGCCGGCGAGGCCAGTGCCACGGGCGAGGCGTGCGATCTGCCGGTGCAGGAGGCCGCCCCGGCCTTGGCGGCGCACGGCGATCACGACCGCACCGGGCCGGGCGGGGATGCCGACTGTGCGGACCGTGCCGCCTGCGATTGCGTCTGCGTGCTGACCTTCTACCCGCCCTCGACCACGACGCTGTTCGCCACGCGGCATTCGCCGATTTCGATGGACACGCTGTTCCCCCCGCTGGAGGTTCCGCACAGGAAGCTCTCGCGCGTTTTCCGACCTCCCATCGCCTGATCTTGTCGTCCCGGCGCCCATGCGGCGCCTGATGCGGTCCGTCCGGCCATCGTGGCCGACGGATCCTGCCACGAGACAAGACCCCAAGCGGGAGAGAGAGAACATGTACGTCAAGACCCATGCCCTGGCCCTGGCCATCGGCACGCTGCTGTGTGCGGCCGCCACTCCGTCGCTGCATGCGCAGGAAAGCAGAACCGACCAGACGGGTGCGCGCACCCTGGATACGGTCCAGGTGACCGGCAGCCACATCAAGCGCGCCCAGTTGTCCGGCGTCGGCCCGGTCAGCGTGATCGATGCCGAAACGATCCAGCGCTCCGGCGCCACCTCGGTGGATACCCTGCTGCAGCGCCTGCCGGCCTCGGCCGGTTTCGCGGGCAGCCAGAGCAATGCCTACTGGGCCGAGAACGGCTACGGCACCACCCAGGTCAATCTGCGCGGCCTCGGTATCAACCGCACGCTGGTGCTGCTCAATGGCCGCCGTATCGTCAACGGCGGCACCGGGGCCAACAGTTCGGTCGATCTGAACATCATCCCGGTGGCGCTGATCGAGCGCGTCGAAGTGCTGAAGGACGGGGCGTCGGCCATCTACGGTGCAGATGCGGTGGCCGGCGTGGTCAACATCATCACCAAGAAAGGCTTCGATGGCGTACAGGCCTCGGTCCGTTACGGCGAAACCACCCGGGGCGATGGCGATGAGACGGCCGTTGACCTGGCCTGGGGCGTGACCGGCGAGCGCGGTTCGTTGATCGCCGGAATCAACTACGCCGAAGGCGGCACCGTGAACATGGCCTCGCGCGCGCCGTGCGGCCTGATCGAGTCCGGCGGCAAACTGGTCTGTTCGGGCAGCTCGGCCACCACCGGTGGGCGTGCGCTGCTGGCCGACGGGTCGCGCATCAACTTCCGCCAGAACCCCGGTGATCCGCTGTTCGAGACCTACAACGCCGCCAAGCACAACTACAACGGCAACCCCACCCTCAACGCGGTCAACCCGATCAAGCGCCTGAGCCTGAGTGTGTTCGGCGACAACCAGTTGAGCGACAGCGTGCGGGTGTTCACGGAGTTGATGTACACCAACCGCCAGTCCGATCAGCTGGCCACTGCCGGCTCCCTGGGGGTCTACCGCCCGATCAACATCGCGGCCGATCATCCGACCAACCCGACCGGGCAGGACCTGCTGCTGCAGCGCCGGCGCCTGGAAGAAGCCGGCCCGCGCCACTTCTCGCAGGAGACCAATACCTACCGCGCCGTCGTGGGCCTGCAGGGCCAGTTCGGCGTGGGCTGGGACTGGTCGGCTGCGTTCAACATGGGGCGCAATACCGGCGTGGACGGCTCGGACAAGGTGGCCAACCTGGATCGCGTCGACCAGACCTTGAACCGGGCGATCTGCAGCTCGCTGCCGGGGGCGTCGATCCTGTGCGGCAACTACCTGGGCTACGGGAATCTGTCGAAGGAGGTGCTGGACTACATCCTCTACACCTCGCGTGACACCGGCGGCAATGAGCAGAAGAGCTTCACCGCCAGCCTGAGCGGCCAGATCGTCGAACTGCCCGCCGGCTGGGTGGGCTTCGCCACCGGCGTGGAAGTGCGCAAGGAACGCGGCTGGCGCAACCCGGACGTGTTGACCGCGCTGGGCATCGGCAACACCAACCAGCAGGACCCGATCGCCGGCGAGTACACCGCAAAGGAGGCGTACGTGGAGCTGGCGGTGCCGCTGCTGCAGGACAGCGTGATCGCCGACTCGCTGTACCTCAACGTAGCCGCGCGCCTGTCCGATTACGACCTGTTCGGCCGCGACACGAACTACAAAGTCGGCCTGGACTGGCAGGTGAATCCGCAGCTGAAGCTGCGCGGCACCTATGCGACCGCGTTCCGCATTCCGAACATTCCCGAACTGTTCGGCGGCATCTCCGAAGGCAACCTGACCACCACCGATCCGTGCAGCCGCTGGAGCAGCCTGCCGGCCGATTCGGTGGTACGGAACAACTGCCAGGCCGCAGGGGTGCCGGCCAACTACGTGCAGCCGGGCAACACGATCCTGACCACCTCCGGCGGCAACGCGCAGCTCCGTCCGGAGGATGCCACCTCGGTGACGGCTGGCGTGGTGTGGACGCCGACGTTCCTGTCCGGGCTGACCTTGACCGCCGATTACTACAACATCCGCATCACCAACGCGATCCAGCGTGTCGCCGGCTCGACCAAGCTGGCGATCTGCTACAACACGCCGGGGCTGGCGCATCCGTTCTGCGATGCCAGCAACTTCACCCGCAACCCGCGCACCGGTGAGGTCGACTTCCTGTCCTCGCAGCCGGTCAATGCCGCCGACGAACGTGCCACCGGCGTCGACCTCGGCGCACTGTACGAGTTCGGGGTGGCCGGCATGGAGGCCAGCGTCAGTGTCGATGCCTCGTACCTGCATCGCTACGACGTGCGTCCCTATGCAGGTGCCGCGGTCATCGAGTATGCCGGCAAGATCACCGGTGGCCGTGGCAGCTATGCCAAATGGCGCGCGCTGGGTGCGTTGAATCTCTCGCGTGACGCGTGGTCGGGCAGCTGGACGGCGCAGTACATCGGCCGGACCGACGACATCAACGCCGCACGCGGCGCGATCGGCGACCACGCACCGAGCGTGGTCTATCACAACCTGCAGGCCAGGTATGCCGCCACGCCCGCCCTGGACCTGACCCTGGGGCTGGACAATGCGTTCGACAAGAAGGCGCCCTTCATCCAGAGCTACACCGATGCCAACACCGACACGATGACCTATGACCTGCTGGGTCGTCGCTGGTATGCCCGCATCGGCTATCGCTGGTGATTGCGTGCGTCCCGCCGGGTGACCGGCGGGGCGCCGTTCCTGAGAGAGGATGAAGACGATGAAACCCGCATTCTGGGCACGACGTGCCCACAAATGGATCGGTCTGATAGTGGGCGTGCAGGCACTGCTGTGGATGCTCAGCGGCGTCTACATGACGGTGGTGCCGCTGGACGTGATCCATGGCGATCACCTGGCGCATGCACACGGCGAGGTGCTGGCGCGGGACGCCGAACGGGTCGGCTCCGCCGAGCTGGCCGCGCGCTACCCCGGGCTGCGCTCGTTCCGGCTGACGCATCTGCTGGAGCGCGAGGTGCTTGATGTACGCGACGCCTCGGGCAGGTTCCTGGTGGATGCGCGGACCGGCGAGCGACTGCCCCCGTTGGACCGTGACCAGGCGATTGAACTGGCGCGCTCGTTGTATCAGGGCGACGGCCAGGTCAGCCGGGTGGAATGGATCACCCGGGCGCCACCGGAGGTGAAGACCCGGCCGGTACCGATGTGGGCGGTGCATTTCGCCGACCGTGGCGATACCACCCTGTATCTGTCGCCGGCCAGCGGCGATCTGCTGGCACGCCGGCACAGCCTGTGGCGCTGGTTCGACTTCCTGTGGATGTTCCACATCATGGATTACGAGAACCGCACGGACGTCAACAACCTGCTGCTGCGGATCGCTGCCATCGCCGGGCTGGGCTTCGCGCTCAGTGGCGCGTGGCTGCTGTTCTACAGCTTCAGCACGCGGAGGTCGGCATGACACCGTGGATGCGTACGCTGCACAAATGGGTGGGCCTGATCGTCGGCCTGCAGTTCCTGCTCTGGCTCGGCAGCGGCCTGATGATGAGCCTGCTCGACCCGCAGAAGATCAAGGGCAGCGCCCAGCGTGCGGCCGAGCGCGAGATTCCCGCATGGCCAGCCACGGCGCTGGCGCCGGCCGAGGCGCTGCGCGCCGCGCGCAACGATGCGGCCACGCTGGATACGGGCTGGTTGCTGGAGCAACCGGTGTACCGGCTGCTCTCGCCCCAGGGCACCGAGCTGATCGATGCCTACAACGGCAAGCGCATCGAGATCGATCCGCGCTGGGCGCTGCGGTTGGCGCAGGCGTCGTATCGCGGCAGCGGCGTGCCGGCCGACCCGGTCCATCTCGACAGCACACTGGAGACACGGGCCCACCCCGATCCCGTCTGGCGGGTGGATTTCGGTGATGAAGCCGGGACCACGGTGTACGTCTCGGCACAGAGCGGCCAGGTCCTGGAGCATCGCAACGACACCTGGCGCCTGTTCGACATCTTCTGGATGTTGCACATCATGGATTACACCGGCCGCGCCAACTTCAACAATCCCATCGTGGTCGGCATGGGCATCGGGGGCCTGTGGTTGTCGTTGACCGGCATCTGGCTGCTGGTGGCCAGCGTCCATCTGCGCGAATTCATCCCGCGGCGCTGGCGACCCCGCCGGCAGGTGGCGGTGTTCGCGCCGGGCGGCACGCATCTGCGGACGGTTGCGGCGGCCGGCGGCGACAGTGTGTTCGTGGCGTTGGCGCGCGAAGGGGTGCACCTGCCTTCGAACTGCGGCGGCGGCCAGAGCTGCGGGCTGTGCGAGGTGCGGGTGCGCGGGGCGGCATCGCGGGCGACCGCCTCGGATCGTGCCCATCTGCCGGCACCCAAGGTCAAGCTGGGATGCCGCCTGGCCTGCAATCTGTCGGTGGATGAGGACATGGAGATCGAAGTCGCCGGCGGTGCCAGCCTGTGGACCGCGCACTGGGCGACTGTGGAGAAAGTGGAAGCGGTGACGCCCTTCCTGCGCGAGATCCACCTGCGCCCCGACCAGCCGGCCGACGCCCAGTTCCAGCCGGGCTGCTATCTGCAGCTGCATGTGCCCGAGTACGCGCTCCCGCGCAGCGGTCTGTGGCATCCCGCCGAACACCGGCAGGACTGGGACAGGCTGCCGCTGCCGCCGACGCTGCAGAACCGCAGCGAGGTTCGCCGCTCATACTCATTGTCCTCACCGGTGGCCGATGCGCAGGGGCGATTGCTGCTGTTGGCGCGCTTCAGTCCGGGCTGGCAGGACAACAAGCGGCATCCGCCGGGCAAGGGCTCGACGTATCTCTACACGCTGCGCGAGGGCGACCGCGTGCGCTACAGCGGACCCTTCGGCGATTTCGCCCTGAGCGGTGCCGTACGCGAGAAGGTCTTCATTGGTGCCGGTGCCGGCATGGCGCCGCTGCGCGCGATGATCCAGCAGCGTCTGGGTGAAGGCGGGCAGGAACGGATCCACTATTGGTACGGCGCCAGGAATGCGCGCGATTGCCCGTATGACCTGCAGATGCAGGCGCTGGCCCAGCGGCATGCCAACTTCAGCTGGCACCCGGTGTGGTCCGAGCAGGCCGGTGGCGCCTGGGCGGCCGCGGACGGCGCGGCGGGCCATGTGCACGAGGCGATGCACCTGCATCTGCTGCAGGCGCATCCGGACCTGTCCGCCTGCGAGTTCTACCTGTGCGGGCCGCCGGCGATGCTGGCGGCCACGCGCCAGCTGCTGCAGCGACTCGGGGTCGACGAGGCGCGCATCGCCTACGACGACTTCAAGATCTGAGGAGCAGGCCCTGCCGGCGGTGCGCCGGCAGGGCGATGGACATCAGGGATGCTGCGAGAAGCCGCGGACGTTCCCGTTTTCCTCCAGCAACCCGACCGTGAACGACTGCCGGTAGCCATCCGGCGATTCCATGCCCGGGGAGCCGACCGGCATGCCGGGCAGCACCAGGCCGCGCGCCGCGGGGCGCTCGCTCAGCAGGCGCTGGATGTCGGCGACCGGCACGTGACCTTCCACGACGTAGCCGTCCACTTCGGCGGTATGGCAGGAGAGCATCTCGTCGGGGATGCCAAGTCGCTGCTTGATGGCGAGCATGTCCTCGGTGTCGTTGACCCGCACCGGGAACCCGGCGGCGCGGACATGCTCGACCCACACGCCGCAGCAGCCGCAGTCCGGACTCTTGTGCACGGTGATCAGGGGCAGGGCATGCGTTGCCGTGGTCGTGGGCGGCGACGACGCTGGTGCTGCGTCGTCGCTGGGAGTGCCGGGTGCTGCCTGGCAGGCGCTGACCAGCAGGGTCGTGCCGAGCAGCACGATGGCGCGCAACGCGGTTCCGTTGAAAAACTTCATGACGTTTCCTTTCCTTGAAAATGCCACGCCCGGCAGCGTTGCCAGGCGCGGCGGCCGGGTCAAAGCATGTTCATGCCGGTCTCGAATTCCTTCGCATCCAGTTTGCCATCGCGGTTGCGATCGCTCATCTCGAGATGCGGCAGCAGGGGATGGTCGGTCGGCAGGTCACTGCGGCGGATGAAGCCGTCGTTGTCACGGTCGAGCTGCTTGAACGCGGCCGCGTGCCTGCTGGTCGGTGCCGCCGTGGTGGGCTTGCCGTGGCCGGCGTGGTGATCGTGCCCGGCGTGCGAAGACTGTGCCAGTGCAGCCGGCGAGGCGGCGAGCACGGCGAGGAGCGTCAATGGGGTGAACAGGCGCATGGAAATCCTTGGAAGGGATGGAAAGGTGAGTGGAATGAGGCGCACGGGCGCACGGGCGCGCGGACGCCTGCACGGGATGCGCAGCGCACATCGCGCGGAGTGAACGTGTCCTGGCGCGACGGCGTCGGGCGCCTGTCAGGCGGCCGTCCGTCAGCGGTGGATCAGGCGATGGGAGGGCGGATCAGCCGGCCGGGTGCGAGGCTCGCCCTGCCGGCGTCGGCGGGCAGGGGCGCATCGGATTGCGGAAGGTCCATCAGCAACGGCAACGGGGCCGGCAGGAGCACCGTGCCCTGTTGGGGACAGTCGCAGTGAGTGTCGTCGGCACATCCGGTCACCGGGCCGGGATGACCGGCTTCCTCGTCGGCGTGCAGGCCCGGGACCCTGTCATGGCAGCTGCGCTCCCCGGCGCTGCTGCTGGGCACTGCGGCTGGCATGGCCATCGCCGTGGCCGCCCACGCTGAACCGACCGCACTGGCGATCAGGGTCAGGCACAGCAGCAGGGGCAGCAGGATACGAGGCAAGCGCGGTGCGGAGCAGGAGTCGGGACCGGGGCTCACCATAGCATTGCCGCCCCGGAAATCTGGCCGTCCCGGTACCGCTCAAGCGGACGCAGTAGAATCTGCCCAGCCTTCCTTCAAGTGTTCATCCATGTCCCAGCGTGAATGGGTGGCCGCCGCCATCCGCAAGATCGAAGCCGACTTCAACCGTTCGGCCGATACCCACCTGATTCCGATGGACCTGCCGGGGTTCGAGGGCATCGACCTGTACTTCAAGGACGAGTCCAGCCACCCCACCGGCAGCCTGAAGCATCGCCTTGCGCGCTCGCTGTTCCTGTACGCACTGACCAACGGCTGGCTGCGCGAAGGACGTCCGGTGATCGAAGCCTCCAGCGGCTCCACCGCCGTGTCCGAGGCGTATTTCGCCCGCCTGCTGGGCCTGCCGTTCATCGCGGTGATGCCGGCGACGACCTCGCCGGAGAAGATCGCGGCGATCGAGTTCCATGGCGGCCGTTGCCATCTGGTCGAGCGTGCCTGCGACCTGAACTGCGATTCGGAAACGCTGGCCCGTGAAACCGGCGGCCACTTCATGGACCAGTTCACCTATGCCGAGCGTGCCACCGACTGGCGCGCGAACAACAACATCGCGGAATCGATCTTCAAGCAGATGGCCGAGGAGCCGCATCCGGTGCCCGAGTGGATCGTGTGCAGCCCGGGCACCGGCGGCACCGCGGCGACGCTCGGCCGCTACGTGAGCTACCGCCGGCATGACACCCGCATCCTGTGCGCGGACCCGGAGGTCTCGGTGTTCTATGACGGCTACTGCGCTGCGCTGGCCGGGCAGCCCTGGCGCGAGCTGACCTGCAGTGGCGGCTCACGGGTGGAAGGGATCGGCCGGCCGCGGGTGGAGTCCAGTTTCATCCCGACCAGCGTCGATGCGATGGTCAAGGTGCCCGATGCACTGAGCCTGGCGGCGATGCGCCACGTCAGCCGCCAGCTGGGCCGCCGCGTGGGCGGCTCCACCGGGACCAATTTCATCGGCGTGCTGCAGGCCGCGCAGCTGATGCGCGATGCCGGCCGCAGCGGTTCGATCGTGACCATCCTGTGCGACAGCGGCGAGCGCTACGCGCACAGCTATTACAACCCCGAGTGGTACCCAAAGCAGGGCATCGACGTGGAGGGAGCCGATGCGCTGCTCGCCGCTGCCGTGGCCGGGCAGGGGCTGCCGGTGCTGCCCTGCGTCTCGCTGGAAGCGTTGTACTGAGCAGGGCGCCGGATCTGGCGTGAACCTGGCCCATCGGCGCGCGCCGGGGCCTTGTGCGGGGTGGGGGGCAATGCCATATCGTGGGGTGATGCCGCTGCGGCGGCCCCGTTGTCTGGAGATGCCTGTGACCCCCACCAACCCCCTGCTCGATTTTTCCGGCCTGCCGCGCTTCGATGCGATCCGGCCCGAGCACATCGCCCCGGCGATCGACGCGCTGCTCGCCGAGGCCGAGGCGGCGGTGAAGACCGCCGAGACCGTCACCCCGGTGACCTGGGCGAGCTTCGCCGACCCGCTCGACGATGCCACCGAGCGCCTGTGGCGCGCGTGGGGCCAGGTCGGCCACCTGCAGGCCGTGGTGAACACCCCGGCGCTGCGCGAGGCGTACAACGCCAACCTGCCCAAGGTGACCCGCTTCGGCAGCGCACTGGGCCAGAACCTGGCGCTCTACCAGCAGTACCGTGCCCTGGCCGCCACGCCGGAAGCGGCGCAGTACGATCCGGCCCGCCGCAAGGTGCTGGAGAACGCGCTGCGCGATTTCCGCCTGGGCGGTGCTGAACTCGATGACGCCGGGAAGGCGCGCTACAGCGCGATCCGCGAAGATCTGTCCGCGCTGTCGGCGACGTTCTCGCAGAATGTGCTGGACGCCACCGATGCCTGGTCGCTGCACGTGGAAGACCCGGCCGAGCTGGCCGGCCTGCCGGACGACGTGATCGCTGCCGCGCGTGCGGCGGCGGAGAAGGACGACCTGCCTGGCTGGAAACTGACCCTGCAGATGCCGTGCTACCTGCCGGTGCAGACGTATGCCGAGCATCGCCCGCTGCGTGAAGCGCTGTACCGCGCCAACGCGATCCGTGCCTCCGAGTTCGGTGATGCCGCACTGGACAACAGCGGCAACATCGATCGCGTGCTGGCGCTGCGTGCGGAGCTGGCCACGCTGCTGGGCTTCGCCAACTACGCCGAGTATTCGATCGCGACCAAGATGGCCGAGGATGCGCCGCAGGTGTTGGGTTTCCTGCGCGATCTGGCCGCGCGTGCCAAGCCGTACGCACAGCGCGACCGCGCCGAGCTGGACGCGTTTGCCCGCGACGAACTGGGCATGCCCGCGCTGGAGGCCTGGGACCTGGCATTCGCCGCGGAGAAACTGAAGCAGGCGCGTTACAGCTATTCCGAGCAGGAGGTGAAGCAGTACTTCACCGAGCCGAAGGTGCTGGACGGCCTGTTCAGCGTGATCCGCAGTCTGTATGGCCTGGAGGTCCAGCCGGACAACGCGCCGGTCTGGCACCCGGATGTGCGCTTCTTCCGCCTGGTCGACGCACAGGGTGCGCTGGTCGGCCAGTTCTATCTGGATCTGTACGCACGCGAAGGCAAGCGCGGCGGCGCGTGGATGGACGATTGCCGCAACCGCCGCGATACCGCCTCCGGTGTGCAGACGCCGCTGGTGTACCTGGTCTGCAATTTCGGCAAGGGCGCCGCGGGACAGCCGGCGACCTTCAGCCACAGCGATGTGACCACGCTGTTCCATGAGATGGGCCATGGCCTGCACCAGTTGCTGACCCGCATCGGCGAACTCGGCGTGGCCGGCATCAATGGCGTGGAGTGGGATGCGGTGGAGCTGCCGAGCCAGTTCATGGAGAACTTCTGCTGGGAATGGGAGCGTGTGCAGGCGATGACCGCCCACGTGGGCACCGGCGAGCCGCTGCCTCGCGCGCTGTTCGACCGCATGCTGGCGGCGCGCAATTTCCAGAGCGGCATGTTCACCGTGCGCCAGCTGGAATTCGCCCTGTTCGACATGCAGCTGCACAGCGATTTCGATCCGGCCCAGGACAGCGTGCAGGCGTTGCTGGAACGCGTGCGCGATGAAGTGGCGGTCAACCGCCCCCCCGCCTGGAATCGCTTCCCCAATCAGTTCAGCCACATTTTTGCCGGCGGTTATGCGGCCGGCTATTACAGCTACAAATGGGCCGAAGTGCTCAGCGCCGATGCCTATGCTGCGTTCGAGGAAGCCCCGGACAAGGTGGCCGAAACCGGCCAGCGCTTCCGCGATGAAGTGCTGGCGCGGGGCGGCAGCCGTAGTGCGGCGGAGAACTTCGCTGCGTTCCGCGGTCGCGCGCCGACCGTGGATGCGCTGCTGCGCCATAAGGGGAGGGGGTGATCCCCTGTTGCTGTCGTGCCGGCCGCTGGCCGGCTCGGCACCATGCCGCCAGGAACGGGGTGTCATGCAACCTGAGGCGCCGGCCAGCGGCCGGCACTACCCCGTAGCGTGATCGGACGGTACCTCGATCACTCCGCGTAGATCATCTTCCGGGTCATGCCGCCGTCGACGATGTGGTCCTGGCCGGTAATGAAGCCGGCCAGGTCCGAGAGCAGGAAGACGGCCAGCGCGCCGATGTCCGGCGGCTGGCCGACACGGCCGACCGGATGCTGCGCATGATCGCGGCGCGAGAGCTTGGGCGTGCGCCGGCGTGACGGTGCCTGCCAGGCATCGGTGGTGATCCAGCCGGGGCTGATGCTGTTGACCCGCACCGCCGGCCCTTCGCTCAACGCGAGCGCATGGGTGAAGGCGACCAGCCCGCCCTTGGCGGCGGCATAGGCTTCACTGTCCGGTTCGGACTGCCACGCGCGCGTCGAGGCGATGTTGATGATCGCGCCCGTATGTTCGCGCAGGGCCGGCAGCGCATGCTTGCTGCACAGGAAGGCACCCTGCAGGCTGGAGAGGCGGCGTTGCCACTCAGCCACCGGCATGTCCGCCAACGGCGTGCCATGTGCGCTGGCGATGCCGGCATTGTTGACCAGACCGTCGATGCGGCCAAAGCGCTTGAGCGTGGCCTTCATCAACGCCTGCACGCTGCGCTCGCGGGCCACGTCCGCGCGCTGGAACGCCGCGCGTTCGGGCAGCGCCCATTCCTTCAGGCAGGCCTTGCCGGCATCGGCATCCAGATCGGCGATCATCACGCTGCCGCCGGCGCCGAGCACGGACTGCGCGATGCCGCGGCCGACGCCCTGTGCACCCCCGGTGATCACCACCACGCGGTCGCGCAGCGGCTGTGCCGGCCAGTCGAGGACCGGCGGCGTCAGTGACACGGCGGCATGTCGTTGCGGCCCAGCAGGCGCGTCCAGCCTTCGATGCCGAGCTTGTCCAGCGTTTCGATGTTGCGTTCCACGATCACGTCCGGATCCGGGAACGCGGCGACCGCACGCTCGACGCTGTCTTCGCGCAGCAGGTGCAGGGTCGGGTAGGGCGCGCGGTTGGTGTAGTTGCTCACGTCATCCGGCGCCGCGCCGGCGAACTGGTACTGCGGATGGAAGCTGGCCACCTGCAGGATGCCCTGCAGATCCAGTGCTTCGATCGCCGCATCGGCGTTGTCGAGGAAATCGTTGTAGTCCAGGAAATCGGTCAGCACGTCCGGGTGCACGATCAGCGTGGTGTCGATCTGCTCGGCCGGAGTATCGCGCAGCAGGATCAGCTCTTCGGCCAGTTCTTCGACCAGTGCTTCGGGGGTGGTGGCATCGCTGAGCACGAACCGCACCTGCTCCTTCACGTACACCGCTTTGGCGAACGGGCACAGGTTCAGGCCGATGACGATCTGCTCCAGCCACTTCCGGGTCTCGGCGATCGGGTCGTGGGTGGCGGTGAGGGACGCATCGTTCATGGCGGGCGGTGTCGCTGGCTGGGCTGTTGATTGTACGGCGCGGCGTGTGGGCACCGGTGTACGCATGCTTCCACTGTCCATTAACTGGACACCCGTCATGCTGATAAATCCTTATCCGGCAAGTACTTGCAGCACGCGAGCCACTGGCCAATAGGCAGTGGCCCGCCGCAGGTATCCAATGGCCGGGTACACGACGCAAGGAGTTATCCGCGATGGCAACACAAGCATTCCTGCCGACGGCCACCTGGTCCGGCAAGCTCTTCGATGGCCAGTGGACCTCGGGTGCAGGCACCCAGGACGTGGTCGAACCGGCCACCGGCGAACGCCTGGGCGAGATCGCGATGGCCGACCCGGCGCAGATCGCGCGCGCCGCCGCCACCGCCGCCAAGGCGCAGCGCGACTGGGCCAGCGCCCCGTACGACACCCGCGCGCAGATCCTGCGCCGCGCCGCGCAGCTGGCCGAAGAACACAACGATGAGATCGTGCAGTGGCTGGTCCGCGAAAGTGGCTCGACCCAGCTCAAGGCGGGCTTCGAGGCCAAGGTGAATACCAAGGCGCTGCATGAAGCGGCGGCACTGCCCTCGCGCAGCATCGGCGAAGTGCTGCCGTCCGAACCGGGCCGGTTGAACCTGGCGCGTCGCCGCCCGCTCGGCGTGGTCGGGGTGATCGCGCCCTTCAACTTCCCGCTGTACCTGGCCATGCGGGCGGTCGCCCCGGCGCTGGCGCTGGGCAACGCGGTGGTGCTCAAGCCGGATCCGCGTACCGCCGTGTGCGGTGGCTTCGTGATCGCGCGCCTGTTCGAACTGGCCGGGTTGCCGGCCGGCCTGCTGCACGTGCTGCCAGGTGATGGCGCGGCCGGTGCGGCGCTGACCAGCGACCCGAACATCGCGATGATCCAGTTCACCGGCTCCACCGGCGCCGGGCGCAAGGTCGGCGAAGCGGCCGGCAAGCACCTCAAGAAAGTGTCGCTGGAACTGGGCGGCAAGAACTCGCTGATCGTGCTCGACGACGCGGACATGGAGCTGGCCATCGCCAACACGGCGTGGGGCGTCTACCTGCACCAGGGCCAGATCTGCATGGCGACCGGCCGCGTATTGGTCCAGCGCAGCATCCATGCCCGCTTCCTGGAGAAGCTGGTGGCCAAGGCGAAGTCGCTCAAGGTCGGCAATCCGGCCGATGGCGAGGTGGCGATCGGGCCGCTGATCAACGCCCAGCAGCGCGACCACGCCGCGCGCATCGTCGCCGAGGCGCAGGCCGCCGGTGCCACGCTCGCGACCGGGGGTGGCTACAAGGACCTGTTCTTCGAGCCGACCGTGCTCAGCGATGTGAGCCGCGACAACCCGGCCTTCCACGAAGAAATCTTCGCGCCGGTCGCGGTGGTGGTGCCGTTCGATACCGATGATGAGGCGGTCGAGCTGGCCAATGACAGCGAATACGGCCTGTCGATGGCGATCGTGTCCAGCAATGTCGGCCGCGCACTGAAGCTCGGCGAACGACTGCGCACCGGCCTGCTGCACATCAACGACCAGACCGTGAACGATGAGGTGATCAATCCGTTCGGTGGCGTCGGCGCCTCGGGCAACGGCACCAGCATCGGTGGCCCGTCCAACATCGACGAGTTCACCCAGTGGCAGTGGATGACCGTCAAGGGCGAAGCGCCCGCGTATCCGATCTGAACCAGGAGACCCTCATGACCGCAACAGCAGAACTGCGCGACATCACCGTGGCCGTGGTGCGCGAAAAAGAACAGCCCTTCACGATCGAGAAGGCGCGCATCCGTGGCCCGCAGGACGATGAGGTCCTGGTCCGCGTGGTCGCCACCGGCCTGTGCCATACCGACCTGATCGTGCGCGACCAGTACTACCCCGTGCCGCTGCCGGCGGTGCTCGGCCACGAGGGCGCGGGTATCGTGGAAGCGCTCGGCCCGGGCGTGAAAGACCTCAAGGTGGGCGACCACGTCGTGCTGACCTACGGCGCCTGCGGCCACTGCAATCCGTGCAGCGGCGGCCACGGCGCGTACTGCAAGGACTTCTTCGGGCTCAACTTCGGTGGCGGTGCGCTGGACGGCTCCACCGCGATCCAGGATCCGGACGGCAACCCTCTGCACGATCACTTCTTCGCGCAGTCCTCGTTCGCCACCTACGCACTGAGCCGCGAGAACAATGCGATCAAGGTGCCCGACGATGCGCCGATCGAACTGCTTGGCCCGCTTGGCTGCGGCATCCAGACCGGCGCCGGGGCGGTGATCAACTCGCTCAAGGTGACCGCCGGCAGCAGCTTCGCCAGCTTCGGTGCGGGCGCGGTCGGGCTCAGTGCCGTGATGGCCGCGCGCGTGGCCGGTGCAACCACCATCATCGCCATCGACGTGGTGCCTTCGCGCCTGGAACTGGCCACGGAACTGGGGGCCACGCATGTGATCAACAGCCGCGAGGTCGATGTGGTCGACGCGGTGCGCGGGATCACCGGCGGCGGCGCCAACTTCGCACTGGAATCCACCGGGCGCCCGGAGGTGCTGGCACAGGGCATCGAAGCGCTGGGCGGGCTGGGTGTGATCGGCGTGGTCGGCGCCCCGAAGCTGGGCACCAAGGCCGAGTTCGACGTCAACAACCTGCTGCTCGGCGGACGCAGCATCCGCGGCATCGTCGAAGGCGACAGCGTGCCCAAGGTGTTCATCCCGCAGCTGGTGCAGCTGTACCAGCAGGGCCGCTTCCCGTTCGACAAGCTGGTGAAGTTCTACCCGCTGGACCAGATCAACCAGGCCGCCGAGGACAGCACCCGCGGTGTCACCCTCAAGCCGATCCTGACCATCGGCGGGTGAAACGGTCCGTCGCGGGCATGCATGCCTGCGACGACGTATCAGTCAGCTTTGCGGGAGTAGGCTGTCGGTCCGAGGTGGAGATCGACCGATGGCCGCGATGGTTCTGGAACAGCAGCAGGTACTGGCCGCCGCCCGTCAGCGCTTCGCCGAGGGCGGCGCGCTGATGGACAGCGTGGTCAGCCCGCCGGTACTGCGCTCCTGGGAGCGCTCGCGCCAGGCCGGCGTGCAGCCGCGGCAGGAGCCGTATTACGCGCCCCTTGCCCCGGCGGCCACGCGCCTGGATGACCCTGGCGACCGCCGCCTCGCACGCTGCGTGCGCGAGGACATGGACCATCTGTGGGCCGCCTTCGGGGGGCGCCAGTGGACCCTGTTCTGCGTCAACGCCGAGGGCCTGGTCATCGCCCAGCGCGAACATGGCCTGGCCGACGTGCCGGTGCTGCGCCCGATCCAGATCGGTCGCCGCCTGCGCGAGATCGACATCGGCACCACCGCACCGGCCTGCAGCCTGGCCGAAGACGCGCCCGCCCTGGTGCGCGGCAATGAACACTATCTCGACCGCTTCGCCACCGTGTTCTGCCTGAGCGTGCCACTGCACGGCCTGGACGGCGAAGTACTGGGCGCACTGGACATCACCGGCACCGGCGAACGCGACGCAGAGCTGCTGCACGGCTACTTCCGGCAAGCGGCCCTGTCGGCCGAGAACCGCCTCATGCAGGATCACCGCCCCTGCCATCTGTTGGCCGTCCAGCACGACGCGCGCTGGCTGCACTCACCGCTGCAGGGCCTGTTGGCCATCGAAGAAGACGGCCACGTGCGCGCCGCCAACCGTGTGGCCCGGCGCCTGTTCGGACTGCCGCGTCGCGGCCCCTTGCCCGTCCTCACCCTGGACGGCCTGTTCGCCGGCGCCAGCACCCACCAGCGCCGCCGCCTGCTGCAGGCCGGCCCCGCCCATCGCGTCCGCCTGGACGACGACACCGCCGTGCACGTGCAGTACCTGCGTGGACCGCGCGCACCGCATGCGAGCCTGAAGATCGACGCGGCCGGCGCCAACGGAGCAAGTGCATCGCTGCGCACGCACACCACACAGCACGTGCGTGATGCCGTGGCCGCCCATCAAGGCAATATCAGCGCCGCCGCACGTCAGCTCGGCATCTCACGCACGACGCTGTACAAACTGATTCGCGCGTAACGACAAACGCCCGGTGGTAAACACGCCGGCAGCCGCATCTTTTCGACCTGGGCAACGAGGTTGCCGGCCAGCGGCCGGCACTACCGCTTTGCTCGCCCATCCGCCGAGGAATCGTCGGGGCGTCGGGTAGGGCCAGGCCTTGCCCGGACCATGAGCGGCATGGATGCCGCGACATGAGCCCCCATGGATGGGTTCACGGCGGGTCCGGGCAAGGCCTGGCCCTACCCGACGCACCCCTCGGCAGTGAATCGCCAGCCTTTTGCGATGAACTGCCAGCGCTAAAGCCAACAACAGCCCATCAGCAACAAACAGCAGCGCTCTTCGCTGACGCTCTTCGCTACAGCGGTTCCGCCAAAATCAATCGCGGAAATTGTCGAACTGCAGCGGAACCTCGAACGTCTCCTTCCTCAGCAGCGCCATCGCATCCTGCAGATCATCGCGCTTCTTGCCCGTCACCCGCAGCTTGTCGCCATTGATCTGGCTGTCCACCTTCAACTTGGCCTCCTTGATCTTCGCCGCGATCTTCTTGGCCACCTTCTGCTCGATGCCCTGCTTGACCGTGATCTTCTGCCGCGCACCGGCCAGATTGGTCTCGATATCGCCGAACTCCAGGCAGGCCGCATCGATCTTCCGCGCGATCAGGCGCTGGCGCAGGATGTCCGTCATCTGCTGCAGCTGGAAATCGCTCGGCGCGGACTGGCTGATCACGCTGTCTTCCAGCACGAACTTCGCGTCCACCCCCTTGAAATCGAAGCGCGTGGACAGCTCGCGGTTGGCCTGGTCGACCGCGTTGGTCAACTCGTGGATGTCGACTTCGGAAACAACGTCAAAAGAGGGCATGGGCAAACTCCAACGGGTGAATGCCCCCATTCTACCAAGCCACCATGGACGGGCCGGCCAAGCCGGCGATAATGGGCCATGAACACGCAGAAATCCCCCACCCGCGCTGTCGCCTGGATGCTGATCGCCGTCGCCTGCTTTTCGCTGATGGATGCCGGCATGAAGCAGCTGTCGGCCAGCTATCCGACCCTGCAGGTCACCTTCCTGCGCGGCGCGGCCTCGCTGCCGTTCGTGCTGGTCTGGGTCCTGGCCACCGCGGGCCCGCGCTCGCTGGTGCCCAAACGCTGGGTCCTGCACCTGCTGCGCGGCGTGCTGGGCATGGTGATGATCGGCTGCTTCGTCTACGCCCTGCGCAGCCTGCCGCTCTCCACCGCCTACACCATCTACTTCGTCGCCCCGCTGCTGATCGCCGCGCTCTCGGTGCCCCTGCTCGGTGAGCACGTCGGCCCACGCCGCTGGATCGCCATCGGGATCGGCCTGATCGGCGTGCTGGTCGTGCTGCGCCCGGGCGTCGGCGGCATCATCTCCTTCCCCGGCCTGATGGTGCTGCTCGCCGCCACCGCCTACGCCCTGGCCGCGATCACGGTCAGCATGCTGACCCGGACCGACACCCCGCAGTCGATGGTGGTGTGGTTCCTGGTGATCATGGCGGTCGGCGCCGGCCTGCTCGCGATCCCGGACTGGCAGCCGCTGCAGCTCGGCCACGCGGCGCTGATCGCCGGCATGGGCCTGGCCGGGGCAGGGGGCCAGGTCGCCCTGACCCGCGCCTTCCAGCTGGGCGAAGCGTCGATGATCGCGCCGCTGGAGTACACCGGCCTGGTCTGGGTGATCGGCTGGGACCTGCTGTTCTGGGGCGTCCTGCCCGACCAGGTGACCTGGCTGGGCGCGGCGATCATCGTCGCCTCGGGCCTGTACCTGCTGCACCGCGAGCGGATCCGCCGGGTCCAGCCGCCGAGGCCGCTGGACCATCCCTGAGGCCGGCCGATGACCCGGGCCGGCCGGATCACGTTCCCTTAGAACCAAACGGAATATCATTCCGCGCAACCGCACGGGCCAGGGCCGCCCCGCGCTGGTAGGCTGCACGCCCCCTCCCGTCGATGCCCCGGTTGACCGCGAAGTGATCGAGTTCCAGCGCCTGCACAAATCCTATGCCGTCGGCGGCCGCGCGATTGCCGCGCTGCAGCCGCTCGACCTGACCATCGAGGCCGGCGAAGTCTTCGGCATCATCGGCCATTCCGGCGCGGGCAAATCGACCCTGATCCGGCTGATCAACCGGCTGGAGGAACCGACCGGCGGCCGCCTGCTGATCAACGGCGAGGACGTCACCGCGCTCGATGCCGAGGGCCTGCGCGTGCTGCGCCGGAAGATCGGCATGATCTTCCAACACTTCAACCTGCTGTCCTCGCGCACCGTCGCGGCCAACGTCGCGTTCCCGCTGGAGCTGGCCGGTACGCCGCGCGCGGAGATCGATGCGCGCGTGGACGAACTGCTGCATACCGTCGGCCTGGAAGCGCACGCCAGCAAATACCCGGCGCAGCTGTCCGGTGGCCAGAAGCAGCGCGTCGGCATCGCCCGCGCCCTGGCCACCCGCCCGCAGATCCTGCTGTGCGACGAGGCCACCAGCGCGCTGGACCCGCAGACCACCGCCTCGGTGCTCAAGCTGCTGGGCAGGATCAACCGCGAGCTGGGCCTGACCATCGTCCTGATCACCCACGAGATGGATGTGATCCGGCGTGTCTGCGACCGCGTCGCCGTGCTCGATGCCGGCCACCTGGTCGAAACCGGCCCGGTCACCGAGGTGTTCCTGCACCCGCAGCACCCGACCACCCGCCGCTTCGTCAACGAGTCCGAACAGGTCGACGAGGGCGAGCTGCACAAGGATTTCGAGGCCGTGGCCGGGCGCATCGTGCGCCTGACCTTCCTCGGCGCGGACACCTACGAACCGCTGCTGGGGCGCATCGCGCGCGAGACCGGCGTGGACTACAACATCCTGTCCGGCCGTATCGACCGGATCAAGGACACGCCGTATGGCCAGCTGACCGTGTCACTGGTCGGGGGCGACGTACAGGCCGCGCAGGCGGGCTTCGTCGCCGCCGGTGTCCACCTTGAGGAGCTGCGCCGATGATCCTGGCCACCGCAGGCGGGTTCTTCCGCCATCTCGACGCCGGCAAATGGGCCGATATCGGCCAGGCCACGCTGGACACCCTGCTGATGCTCGGCGGTTCGCTGCCGCTGACGCTGCTCATCGGCCTGCCGCTGGGCGTGCTGCTGTTCCTGACCGGCTCGCCGCAGATGCACCGCAAGCCGGTCCTGTACGGCTCGCTCGCATTGCTGGTGAACCTGCTGCGCTCGGTGCCGTTCATCATCCTGATGATCGTGCTGATCCCGCTGACGCTGTGGATGATGGGCACTTCGCTGGGCGTACGCGGCGCGATCGTGCCGCTGGTGATCGGCGCCGCGCCGTTCTACGCCCGCCTGGTCGAGACCGCGCTGCGTGAAGTGGACCGTGGCGTGATCGAAGCAACCCAGGCGATGGGCGCCACCACCTGGCAGCTGGTCACCCGGGTGCTGCTGCCCGAAGCGCGGCCGGGCCTGATCGCCGGCGCCACCGTCACCGTGATCGCCCTGATCGGCTTCACCGCCATGGGCGGTGCGATCGGCTCGGGGGGGCTGGGCGATCTGGCCTTCCGCGATGGCTACCAGCGTTCGCACACCGACGTGGCCCTGGTCACCGTGGTGCTGCTGCTGGTGCTGGTGCAGATCCTGCAGATGATCGGCGACCGCCTGGTGGAACACTACAGCCGGAAGTAACCGGTCGATACCGACCGTTGGTCGGTACGCCGCCCTCTGCGGCGGTGGGTCAGTCCCGGGTCACGCCGCCTTCTGGAATGCCAAGGCAGCAGCACGCGTAGATTCGATTGATCCAGTGTTTGCCCAGCGCATCATTGCGTGACAGGCATCTGTGTTACATTCCGTTTCGCGTAATACGCTGTGCGGAATGATTCAGTCCTTCCGATGCCGCCACACGTACGCGCTGTTTGCGGGACGATGCCCTCGACAATTCCGTGCGTTCCAGTTGCTGGCCGAGCGCAAGCTGCAGATGCTGGATGCTGCACAGACCCTGCAGTTCCTGCGCAGCCCGCCCGGAAATCGGCTCGAAGCGCTTTGCGGCAACCGACGCGGGCAGCACAGCATCCGCATCAACGCGCCGTGGCGACTGTGTTTTGTCTGGACCGACAACGGTCCGCGTGATGTCGAGATCGTCGATTACCACTGAGGTGCCACCCATGAGCCGCCCCACCAACAACCTCAGGGCCGTCCATCCGGGCGAAATCCTGCGCGAGGAGTTTCTGCTGCCGTTGCAGCTGAGCATCACTGCGCTGGCACGGGCGTTGGATGTGCCACCTACGCGATTGCATGCCATCGTGCATGAAACCCGCGGCGTCACGGCGGATACCGCAGTGCGCCTGGCGCGTCATTTCGGCGGGGACGCCGCGTCGTGGCTGGCCCTCCAGGCCGAGTACGATCTGAAGACGCTCCCGACCCGCCAGGAAATCGAGCGCAGGGTGCAGCCGCGCGAGGCCGCCTGACCGCCGCCCTTAGCGGACGTTCGGCACTTCAAAGCCCAGCCGGTCCACCTGTTCGGGGTGTTGCGGCACGCGCTTGAGCTTGTCGGTGTTGACCCCGTAATCGTCACGCAGGCGGGTCGCGAGCTCCTTGTAGAGCTCTTTGTCCATGTCCGGCTGGCGCGCGAAGATCCAGGCCATCTCGCGGCCCGGGTAGCCCAGCATCGCCCACGAGTAATCCGGCGCGACTTCTAGAACGCGGGTGTGGGTCGGCACGATCTTGTAGAACCAGGTGCGCCAGTTGTGGTTGCCACTCTTCTCGTCCACCGAGGCGCGGACGGTCAGCTCCTGCTGCGGCTCGGAGAATCCATCGCGGTAGCGGTATCTGATCGACACCTTCTGGTCGCCGCGCAGCTGGAACTCGTTGACGCTGGCGACGTGGCCACGCTCGATCGGGTTCGGCACGCGGCCGATCACATACCAGGTGCCCATGAAGCGCTGCAGGTCGATCGGCGCACCGGCGCTGTCGACCGCGACCGGCGTCGGCGCGGGTTCCGGTTTGGTCTCATGGCGGAACGCACAGGCTGACAGCAACGCCAGCGAGGAGACCAACAGGACAGCGCGAAGCGGGCGGTTCGAAGACATGCGGCGGAAGGCTCCAGTGGCTGGCAGGGGCATGGTGGGTGGGACGGCGGAGAACGTCAATGGCGGCGCAGCGGTTGGGTGACCGATTCATGCAATCACGATGGCGGGCGTCCTTCCTGCCACGTCCCCGACGAGGTCGCAGCCCTTGAGATGGCAGCGCGGCAAGGTGACGCATCACTTTCGCACGGAGCTGTGTCATGACCCTGTCGTCTTCCCCACGTTCGTCCGACCGTCCCGATCCCCGCGTGCTGCGTTGCGTCAGGCAGGGGGCACTGGCCGGGCTGGCCCTGGTCCTGGTGTGGCCGGCCGCACGGGGCCACAGCGAGTGGATCGGCTGGCTGCCGCTGTGGCTGGCCGGCATGCCCCTGATGGCCTGGTGGAGCCTGCATCGCTTCCGCCTGCCGCTGGCCGGCCTGCTCGCCCGGAGCGCCCGCCGTCGCCGGGGGCCGCAGGCACGACGTCGCAGCCGCCCGCTGGCGCGTCCGGCCCGGCCTGACCTTCGACACGTGAGCCGCGGCCAGCCGGTGTGATAGCGTCCCAAGGCTATGACTGCCTGGAGCTGCAATGTCACGATTCGCTTCCGCCTGCCTGATGGCAGGTCTGATCTCCGCCGGTGCGGCGGGAACCGCCATGGCTGCTGACGCCCCGGCGGACAAGTACGCCTGGCTTGAAGACGTCACCGGCGACAAGCCGCTGGCGTGGGTCAAGGAACAGAACGCCAAGTCCGAGGGCCGCCTGGCTACGACCCCGGCGTTCAAGCAGATGGAGACCAGCATCCGCGAGGTGCTTGACTCCGACGCCAAGATTCCCGGCGTGCAGAAGATCGGCGACTACTACTACAACTTCTGGAAGGACAAGCAGCACGAGCGCGGCCTGTGGCGCCGCACCACGCTGGCCGAGTACCGCAAGGCCTCGCCGCAGTGGGAAACCGTGCTGGACCTGGATGCGCTGAACAAGGCCGAAGGCGAGAACTGGGTCTGGCACGGCGCCGACTGCCTGCGTCCGGACTATTCGCGCTGCCTGATCGCGCTGTCGCGCGGCGGCGCCGATGCCGACGTCACCCGCGAGTTCGACCTGGCCAACAAGACCTGGATCAAGGACGGTTTCTTCCGCCCGGAATCCAAGGGTGGCCTGAACTGGATCGACCGCGACACTGTATTCGTCTACACCGATTTCGGCACCGGCACGATGACCACCTCCGGTTATCCGCGCGTTGCCAAGCTGTGGAAGCGCGGCACCCCGATGGCCTCGGCCTCGGTGGTCTACGAAGGCAAGCCCGATGACATGTACATCGCGGCCATGCACGACGATACCCCCGGCTACGAGCGCAACCTGGTCAGCCGCACGCTGGCCTTCTACAACAACGAGCTCTACCTGCGCGCCGACGACGGCACGCTGACCAGGATCGATGCGCCGAACTCGGCGGAGAAGGGCCTGCGCAAGCAGTGGCTGACCCTGGAACTGCGCGAACCGTGGACCGTGGGCGGCAAGACCTACGCCGCCGGCTCGCTGCTGGCCACCAAGCTGGACGACTATCTCGCCGGCAAGCGTGACTTCGACGTGCTGTTCGCCCCGACCGACACCACCTCGCTGGCGGGCACCAGCTGGACCCGGAACCACCTCATCCTGAACGTGCTGGACGACGTCAAGAGCCGCCTGAGCGTGCTGACCCCGGGCGACAGCGGCTGGAAGACGAGTGCCTTCACCGGCGCGCCGTCGTTCGGCACCGTGGCCGTCAGTGCGGTCGATGCCGATGACAGCGATGCGGTGTGGATGACCGTCACCGACTACCTGACCCCGACCACCCTGGCCATTGCCGAGATCGGCAAGCAGCCTGAAGTGCTCAAGACCATGCCGACGTTCTTCAACGCCGACGGCAAGGTGATCGAGCAGCACTTCGCCACCAGCAAGGATGGCACCCGCGTGCCGTACTTCGTGGTGCACGGCAAGGACATGAAGCTGGATGGCTCCAACCCGACCCTGCTGTACGGTTACGGCGGCTTCGAAATCTCGCTGACCCCGTCCTACTCCGGTGGCATGGGCCGCGCATGGCTGGAAAAGGGCGGCGTGTACGTGGTCGCCAACATCCGTGGGGGTGGCGAGTACGGTCCGCGCTGGCACCAGGCGGCGCTGAAGCAGAACCGTCACAAGGCCTATGAAGACATGGCCGCGGTCGCCCGTGACCTGGTCAGCCGCAAGATCACCTCGGCCAAGCACCTGGGCGTGCAGGGCGGCAGCAATGGTGGCCTGCTCACCGGCAACATGCTGACCCAGTACCCGGAGCTGTTCGGTGCGGTCGTGGTGCAGGTCCCGCTGCTGGACATGAAGCGCTACAGCCACCTGCTGGCCGGCGCCTCGTGGATGGCCGAATACGGCAATCCGGACACGGCCGACTGGGACTTCATCAAGACCTTCTCGCCGTACCACCTCTTCGACGCCAGCAAGACCTACCCGCCGGTGCTGTTCACCACCTCCACGCGCGATGACCGCGTGCATCCGGCGCATGCGCGCAAGATGGCCGCGAAGATGATCGACGCCGGCAAGGACGTGACCTACTACGAGAACATCGAAGGCGGTCATGGCGGCGCGGCGAACAACGCGCAGGCCGCGCACATGCAGGCGCTGGCCTACAGCTTCCTGTGGGAGCAGCTGAGCAAGTAACGACGCCTCCGGGTGGTGGGGCGTCGAGTTGGCCTCACCCCATTTATGCGCCGCGCAGCAATGCGCGGCGTTTTTTTTGGCCGATCAACGCACCCACGTTTCCAGCCCATGGGCGATCCGCCGCACGGCTTCTTCCAGCCGCGGAACTTCCTGTGTGTACGCAAGGCGCACATGCTCGTTCGCACGGTGGTGCCCGAAGTCCAGGCCCGGCGTGAACGCCACATGCTCGGTCTCCAGGAAATGCGCGCAGAACGCCTGCGCATCATCGGTGAATGCACTCACGTCGGCGTACAGATAGAACGCGCCTTCCGGTTCCACTTCGATGCGGAAGCCGAGCGCGCGCAGCGCCGGCAGCAGGTAATCACGACGCTCGCGGAACGCCGCACGACGCTGCTCGAAGATCGCGATCGAGTCCGGCTCGAAACAGGCCAGCGCCGCATGCTGGGCGATGCTCGAGGCGCTGATGTACAGATTCTGCGCCAGCTTCTCCAGCTCCCGCACCGCCTGCGGTGGCGCGACCAGCCAGCCCAGGCGCCAACCGGTCATCCCGTAGTACTTCGAGAAGCTGTTGAGCACGAAGGCTTCGTCATCCACCTGCAGCACGCTGGCCGCGTCCATGCCGTAGGTAAGGCCG
Organism: Stenotrophomonas sp. TWI1183; assembly: GCF_039673115.1. NCBI lineage: Bacteria > Pseudomonadati > Pseudomonadota > Gammaproteobacteria > Lysobacterales > Lysobacteraceae > Stenotrophomonas > Stenotrophomonas sp. TWI1183. The sequence goes on along the minus strand of NZ_JBDJKZ010000002.1, from coordinate 63,807 downwards.
TGGTAGATCTCATCCACCACCAGGTGCCCGCCGCGCGCCTTCAACGACTGCGACAGCGCTGCCAGCTGCGCCGCGGAGAGCACGGTGCCGGTCGGGTTGGCCGGGGAGGCGACCAGCGCACCGACACTGTCGGCGTTCCACTGCCGTGCCACCAGGTCCGGCGTCAGCTGGTAGGCCGTCTCCGGGCCGACCGGCACCAGCTGCGCGGCGCCTTCCACCAGCCGCAGGAAGTGCCGGTTGCACGGATAGCCCGGATCGGCCAGCAACCAATGCTTGCCCGGGTCCACCAGCAGGCTGCTGGCCAGCAACAGGGCACCTGAGCCGCCCGGGGTCACCAGGATGCGCTCCGGATCGATCTGCACCTGATACCGATCCCGGTAGAACCCGGCGATCGCCTCGCGCAGCGCGGGCAGGCCGCGGGCCGCCGTGTAGCGCGTATGGCCGGCCGCCAGCGCTGCCTGGCCGGCGCGTACGATCGGGGCGGCGGTGGTGAAGTCCGGCTCGCCGATCTCCAGGTGGATCACGTCGTGGCCAGCCTGCTCCAGCGCCTGGGCGCGGGCCAGCAGCGACATCACGTGGAAGGGTTCGATTTCCTGGCTGCGGCGGCTGTAGCCGGTGCCGGTGGGGGGCGTGCGGGAAGTGTCCATGGCCTGATGATAGGCGCAGTGACCAACGACAGGCTTGCTGCTGGCCCACCCGCCGGCACAGACTGCAGGAACACGGACGCCATTGCATTCCCCCGCCAGGAGCCCTATCTCGTGAAACCCGCCCTTTGTTTACTGGTTGCCAGCCTCATGACCTCCAACGTGCACGCCGCCCCCGCGCTGACCCCGCCTGACGCCGAGAAGCACCCGCACACGGTGAAGGCACCCTTTGGCGCGACCCGCAGCGATGAGTACTACTGGCTGCGCGACGACAAGCGCGAAAACACGAAGATGCTGGCCTACCTGAACGCGGAAAACGCCTACACCGATCAGGTCGTGGCCCCGCTGAAGCCGCTGGAAGACACCCTGTACAAGGAGATCGTCGCCCGCATCAAGCAGGACGACGCCAGCGTGCCCTCGCGTGACCGCGGCTACTGGTATTACACCCGCTTCGAAACCGGCAAGGACTACCCGATCCAGGCGCGCCGCAAAGGCAGCATGGAGGCGCCGGAGGAAATCCTGCTCGACATCAACACGATGGCCGAAGGCAAGGGCTACTTCAACGTGGGCGATGCCGATGTCAGCCAGGACAACCACGTGCTGGCCTGGGCCGAGGACGATGTCGGCCGCCGCCAGTACGTGATCCGCTTCAAGGACCTGCGCACCGGCGAAGTGCTGCCGGACCGCATCGAGAACGTCTCGCCCAACGTGGTCTGGGCCGACGACAACCGCACCCTGTTCTATGTCGAGAATGATCCGGAAACGCTGCTCACCGTGCGCGTCAAGAAGCACGTACTGGGCACCCCGGCCAGCAGCGACGCGCTCGTTTACGAAGAAAAGGACGACAGCTTCTACATGGGCGTCAGCCGCACCCGCGATGACCGCTTCCTGACCATCGAGCTGCACAGCACGGTCAGCTCGGAAACGCGCTACGCCCCGGCCGCCGATCCGCAGGCGTTCACGGTGCTGGCCCCGCGTGCGCGCGACGTCGAATACGATGCCGACCACTTCAATGGCCGCTGGGTGATCCGCACCAACGATGCGGACGCGAAGAACTTCAAGCTCGTCACCGCGCCCAGCGATTCCACCGCGCGCAGCCAGTGGAAGGACTGGGTCGCGCACGATGACGCCGTGCTGATCGAGGGCTTCGAACTGTTCGACGGCTTCACCGCGATCGCCGAGCGCTCCAACGGCCTGGAGCGCGTGCGCCTGCTGTTCCCGGACGGTCGCCAGGACTACGTCAAGGCAGACGAGCCGGCCTACTCGATGGGGCTGGCCGCCAACAGCGAGCACGACACCCCGTGGTTGCGTTACGCCTACACCTCGCTGACCACGCCAACCACCACCTACGAGCTCAACACCGTTACCGGCGAACGCCGCCAGCTCAAGCAGCAGCCGGTGATCGGTTACGACCCGTCGAAGTACACGACCGAACGCGTGTGGGTCACCGCCCGCGATGGCGTCAAGGTGCCGGTGTCGCTGGTCTACCGCAACGGTTTCAAGAAGGACGGCACCGGCGCGCTGTACCAGTACGCCTACGGCAGTTACGGCATGTCGATGGACCCGGGCTTCAACCAGACCGTGGTCAGCCTGCTGGATCGCGGCGTGGTGTATGCCATCGCCCACATCCGCGGCGGCCAGGAAATGGGCCGTGCGTGGTACGAGGACGGCAAGCTGCTCAAGAAGCAGAACACGTTCAACGACTTCGTCGATGTCACCCGTGAGCTGGTCCGCCAGGGCTATGCCGCCAAGGATCGTGTCGCCGCCTCCGGTGGCAGCGCCGGCGGCCTGCTGATGGGCGCGGTAGCCAACCAGGCCCCGCAGGACTATCGCGTGATGGTTGCCCAGGTGCCGTTCGTCGATGTGGTCACCACCATGCTCGACGCCAGCATCCCGTTGACCACCAACGAGTACGACGAGTGGGGCAATCCGGAGCAGCGCGAGTACTACGACTACATGCTCAAGTACTCGCCGTACGACAACGTCAGCAAGCAGGCGTATCCGGCCCTGTTCGTCGGCACCGGCCTGTGGGATTCGCAGGTCCAGTACTGGGAGCCGGCCAAGTGGGTGGCCAAGCTGCGCGATGACAACACCGGGCACTTCCCGATCGTGTTCCGCACCAACATGGAAGCCGGCCACGGCGGCAAGTCCGGTCGCTTCCAGCGTTACCACGAGCTGGCCGAGTCGTACGCGTTCGTGCTCGACCAGCTCGGCGTCACCCAGACCCCGTAACGCCGGCTGCTGCTGCACGCTGTACGCCGACGACCCCGTGTCGTCGGCTGCCGCAGGCGGGTGACCATCGCGGCGGCCCGGCCGGGTCGTTATGCTGGGGGCATGTCCCGGCCCGAACACCCCGTGGTTTCCGAAGCGCCGGCTGAGCGGGGACGGGTGCGTTTCCGCTGGGCGTGGTGGCTGCTGGCCTATGTCAGCCTGGGCACCGGCATCGTCGGCATCTTCGTGCCGGGCCTGCCCACCACGGTGTTCATCCTGATCTCGGCCTGGGCTGCCTCGCGCGGTTCCGAGCGCCTGCACAACCGCCTGCTGGCGCACCCCCAGTTCGGTCCGGCGATCCGCAACTGGCAGGCGCATGGCGCGGTCAGCCGCCGCGGCAAATGGATGGCGAGCCTGACCATGGCCGTGTGCGCGGGCATCATGCTGTGGTGCGTGCCGGTCGCGTGGGTGAAATGGCTCTCCATCGGCAGCATGGCCTGCGTGGCGCTGTGGCTGTGGACCCGGCCGCTGCCGCCTGGGGATGCACACCGGCCCCGGTAGTGCCGGCCGCTGGCCGGCACCCATGAGCCCGTCAGGATGTGCGGGGAGCCGGCCGGCGGCCGGCACTACCGGGGGGCCTCCCAGGGTGTAGTTTTCGCGCTGCCCGTTCATCCACCCAGCACCCAAGCGCTCAAACACCGCGGCTATACTCGGAGGATGAAAACATCCCCCCGTACCCTCATCTCCCTGACGCTGGCCGCCTCGGCGCTGCTGGTGCTGTCGGCCTGTGGCAACAAGGGCCCGCTGGTCCTGCCGCAGAAGCCGGTCCCGGTCGAAGAACAGCTGGTTGAACCGGCTGCCGACGCCACGCCGCCGGCCGCCGATGCCGATACCGATTCCCCGGTGGTTCCCGATCCCGTCGACGCCCCGGCGCTGAAGGCCAATGACGGGAATGAGTAAGTCGAACACCTCCGCGGCGCTGCGCTTCACCAAGATGCATGGGGCCGGCAATGATTTCGTGGTGTTGGACCTGCGCGATGGCAGCGCGCCGCCGGACGCTGCGCTGGCCGCGCGTCTGGCCGATCGCCACACCGGCGTGGGCTGCGACCAGATCCTGACCATCGAGCTGCCCAAGGCGGAAGGCTCGGTCGCCTCGTATCGGATCTGGAATGCCGATGGCAGCAGTTCCGAGCAGTGTGGCAACGGCGCGCGCTGCGTGGCGGCCTGGCTGGTGCGTGATGGCGCAGCGACCGGGAGCACCTTCGCGATCGACAGCCCGGTCACCACGCATGCGGTCGAACGCCTGAGCGACGACCAGTACGCGGTGGCCATGGGCGTGCCGCGTTTCGAGCCGGAGAACGTGCCGCTGATCGGCTTCGCCCGCGCCCGCGAGGAGTACCTGTTGCCGTTGCAGGGCGACACGGTGCGCTTCGGCGCGGTGTCGATGGGCAACCCGCACGCCGTGATCGAAGTGGGCCTGGTCGATGCCGCCCCGGTCGAGCGCCTGGGCCCGTTGCTGCAGCAGCACGCCTCGTTCCCGAAATCGGTCAACGTCGGTTTCGTGCAGGTGCTCGGCCCGCAGCACGCGCGCCTTCGCGTGTACGAGCGCGGTGCCGGCGAAACCCTGGCCTGCGGCAGTGGCGCCTGCGCCGCGGCCGTGGTGATGATGCAGCGCGGTCGCCTGCAGCGCGATGCGACGATGTCGCTGCCCGGCGGTGACCTGCGCATCCGCTGGCCGGCCGATGATGCACAGATCGTGATGTCCGGACCCGCAGCCTTCGTCTTTGATGGGGAGTGGAACGCATGAGCGAGACCGCCGAGAAAATCGGATCGCATGAAGTAGCCGCCTGGCTGCGTCGGCATCCGACCTTCCTGAAGCAGTTCCCGGACCTGGCCCTGACCCTGGTGGTGCCGCGCGATGACGGCCCCACCGCGTCGCTGGCCAGCTACCAGCTGGAAGTGCTGCGCGACAAGAACCGTGAGCTGTCGCGGCGGCTGGCCGATCTGGCCACCAACGCGCAGATCAACGAGCGCTTGGCCGTGCGCACGCACCAGCTGACCCTGGCATTGATGAAACAGGACTCGGCGGCGGACACCCTGCGGGCGATGGCCGCCTCGCTGGAAGAGGATTTCGCCGGTGATCTGGTCCGGCTGATCGTGCTGCATCCGATCGCCGGGCTGGAACAGGCTCCGTGGCTGCAGGTGATCGAGGAGAGCAGCCCGTTGCTGGGCGTGTTCCGCGATTGCCTGAAAGACGGCGAACCGATCTGCGGCCGCCTGCAGCCGGAAAAGAACACCGTGCTGTATGCCGGGCGCGCTGAAGAAGTGCAGTCCAGTGCGTTGCTGCCGCTGCCGGGTGTCGGCCTGATCGCGGTCGGCAGTCATGACGGCAATCGGTTCTACCCGGGCATGGGCACGCTGTTCCTGCGCATGATGGGCGAGTCGCTGGTCGTTGCCCTGCAGCGTTTCCCGTCGCCCTGATCGCCCATCGAGCGGCGTCGTCGTGAGTACCGCGCAGGACTTCCTGTCGCATCTGCAGGTGGAGCGCCGCATGTCGGCGCACACGCTGGATGCCTATCGCCGTGACCTGGACGCCCTCGCGGCGTGGTCGGACGGGCAGGGGACCGTCATCGACACGCTGGACAGCGCGCACTTGCGCCAGTTCATCGCCGCCGAACACCGCCGTGGGTTGTCGCCCACCTCGCTGCAGCGTCGGCTTTCGGCGTGCCGCAGTTTCTATGCGTGGCTGCTCAAGCACCACCGCATCGCCGCCAATCCGGCCACGGGCCTGAAAGCGCCCAAGGCACCACGCAAACTGCCGCAGGTGCTCGATGCCGATGAAGCCGTGCAGCTCGTCGAACTGCCGACCGACGCCCCGCTCGGCCTGCGTGACCGCGCGCTGCTGGAACTGTTCTATTCCTCGGGGCTGCGCCTGAGCGAACTGTGCGCGCTGATCTGGCGCGACCTGGATTTCGATACCGGCCTGGTCAACGTGCTGGGCAAAGGCAACCGCGAACGCCGCGTGCCGTTCGGCTCGCACGCACGCACCGCGCTGCAGGGCTGGCGGGCTGACAGCGGCGGCGCGGCGACCGCACCGGTATTCCCCGGGCGCAAGGGAGGCCCCATCACCCAGCGCGCCGTGCAGATCCGCATCCGCCAACTGGCCCAGCGCCAGGGCCTGTTCAAGCACGTGCACCCGCACATGCTGCGGCACAGTTTCGCCAGCCACATCCTGGAATCCTCCGGTGACCTGCGCGGCGTGCAGGAGCTGCTCGGCCATGCCGACATCGCCACCACGCAGATCTACACCCATCTGGACTTCCAGCACCTGGCCAAGGTCTACGACGCCGCGCACCCGCGCGCCAAGCGCCGCAAGAGCGGCAACGAAAGCTGAATCGATCCGCTGCGGCATCCGGGCGCAGGGCGGGGCGGGTTGAAGCGTCGGGCAGAGACCCCACCTCAGTCTTTGTCACCCCGGAGGCTCCATGGACCCCAGTCAGAACCCCAACGTATTTCATGCCACCACCATCATCTCGGTGCGGCGCAATGGACATGTCGCCGTCGCCGGCGATGGCCAGGTCACGCTCGGCCACACGGTGATGAAGGGCAACGCCCGCAAGGTGCGCCGCCTGGGTCGCGAGGGCCAGGTGCTGGCCGGTTTCGCCGGTGCCGCCGCCGATGCCTTCACCCTGTTCGAGCTGTTCGAGGCCAAGCTGGAAAAGCATGGCCAGCTGCAGCGTGCCGCGGTGGAACTGGCCAAGGACTGGCGCACCGAGCGCCGCCTGGGCAAGCTCGAAGCGCTGCTCGCCGTCGCTGACAAGGACACCTCGCTGATCATCAGCGGCACCGGTGATGTTATCGAACCGGAAGACGGCATCATCGCGATCGGTTCCGGCGGCTCCTATGCCCTGTCGGCCGCCCGCGCGCTGATGGCGCACACCGAACTGGACGCCCGCACGATTGCCACCGAGTCGATCAACATCGCCGGCGACATCTGCATCTACACCAATCGCAACGTGGTGGTCGAGGAGCTTTGACCCGACGGGTCAACGCTCGGTAGAGCCACGCCATGCGTGGCTGCGGTATCCGGTCAGCCCCGCATGACGTGGCTCTACAGCAGCGTTACGTCGCTGCCAGGCAGGCCGGTGATACGACATTCCACCCCATATCCTCGTGAGCACATCCATGCCGCACAAGATTGAAGTTTCTTCCGCCACCATGACCCCGCGCGAGATCGTGCAGGAGCTGGACCGGCACATCGTCGGCCAGCACGACGCCAAGCGCGCGGTCGCCATCGCGCTGCGCAACCGCTGGCGCCGCATGCAGCTGCCGGCCGAGCTGCGCAACGAAGTCATGCCCAAGAACATCCTCATGATCGGCCCGACCGGCGTCGGCAAGACCGAGATCGCGCGTCGCCTGGCCACGTTGGCCAATGCGCCGTTCGTCAAGGTCGAGGCCACCCGTTTCACCGAGGTCGGCTACGTCGGCAAGGACGTGGAGCAGATCATCCGCGACCTCGCCGATACCGCGGTCAAGCTGTATCGCGAGCAGGCCAAGGTGCGCGTGCGCACCCAGGCCGAAGAGCGCGCCGAAGACCGCATCCTCGATGCGCTGCTGCCGCGGCGCAGCACCGGTATCGGCTTCGATGCCGACGCCGCGCGCAATGAGCCGTCCGCGCAGGACAACGAGACCCGCATCAAGTTCCGCCGCATGCTGCGCAACGGTGAGCTGGACGAGCGCGAGATCGAACTGGAAGTGTCGGCCAACGTCAGCATGGACATCATGACCCCGCCGGGCATGGAAGAAATGGGCCAGCAGCTGCGCCAGATGTTCTCCAGCATGGGCGGCGCGAAGGCGCAGAAGCGCACGCTGTCGATCAAGGCCGCGCGCCCGCTGCTGATCGAGGAAGAGGCCGGCAAGCTGGTCAACGAAGACGACATCCGCAGTGCGGCGATCGAGGCCTGCGAGCAGCACGGCATCGTGTTCATCGATGAGATCGACAAGGTCGCCAAGCGCGGTGACAACGTCGGCGGTGGCGATGTCTCGCGCGAAGGCGTGCAGCGCGATCTGCTGCCGCTGGTGGAAGGCTCCAACGTGTCCACCAAGTACGGCACGATCAAGACCGACCACATCCTGTTCATCGCCTCCGGTGCGTTCCACCTGGCCAAGCCCAGCGATCTGATCCCGGAACTGCAGGGTCGTTTCCCGATCCGCGTGGAGCTGGGGGCGCTGAGCAAGCAGGACTTCGTGCGCATCCTGACCGAGCCGAAGGCCGCGCTGACCAAGCAGTACGAAGCGCTGCTGCAGACCGAAGGCGTCTCGATGAAGTTCACCGTCGACGCGGTGGACCGTCTGGCCGAGATTGCCTTCCAGGTCAACGAGCGCCAGGAAAACATCGGCGCGCGGCGCCTGCACACCGTGCTGGAGCGCCTGCTGGATACGCTGAGCTATGAGGCCCCGGACCGCGATGGCGAGACCATCAGCATCGACCAGGCGTATGTCGATGCGCATCTGGGTGAGCTGGTGCAGGATCCGGACCTGAGCCGCTACATCCTGTAACGGTGGGTGGTATGAACTGAAAGGGCGGCACTTCGGTGCCGCCTTTTTTTGTTGGCTCGGCGTGGGTGAGGTTGCGGGCAATCCACGGGTACCGGCCGTTGCCCGGTAGCCTCATGCATTTCGGCGAACAGCCCTTTGCCGGCGGTTACCTGGCTTTGGCGGGACGATGCGGGTTTGCGGGGGACGCCGTGAACCCGTCCTTGGGGGCTTGGTCGCAGCATCGATGCTGATCATATCCCCGCAAACTGGTCCCGACCCGCCTTTCATAGTGTGGCGTTGCCACGGGAGAAGCGGGGGCAATGTCAACGTCAATGGCGTCTTGGTTTGGGGGCCATGCGTTGAAGGGGCGATTGGGTTAATCGGCAGTCGTCGTGCGACCGACTCTTATCTGTTCGGAATCTGGCACTGTGGGTGTCGAGAGCCGGCGTAAGCCGCCGTATGACTCTAGATCTCAGCGATCGCTTGGTAGCCAGGTGCCCACGCCGGTATCTCCCTTGCATCGCCCGAACGGTTGCCAGAGTAGGCGCTCGTAGACGTAAGACTGGGCAAACGGGGGAGCTCTCGGCCCCACCAGCCTAGCGGAGAACGCTCATGAATGGCATCGGGATTGATGTATGCAAGGCAATGTTGGATGTGGCCGTTTTTGAGGCCCATTTGCGCAATTTCACAACACGCCGGCGGGACATCGCAAGCTATTGTCTTGTCTGGAGAAACTGGGTTCGAGCAGGAAGGTCCTAGAGGCTTCCGGAGGATATGAACAGCGGGTTCTGGATGCGCTATTCAGCGCCGGCCATCAAGTCGTGCGAGAGAATGCCCGGCGCAGTCATTCTTTCGCTGATGCCGCGGCCCTGCCGGCGAAGACAGATCGACTGGATGCCATCAACCTGGCTCAGATGGCTCAGATGGCTCAGATGGCTCAAGTGGCTGACGCGCTGAAGTTGCGCCTCTACCGGCCAATGGAGGCGTGGCGAGCACGCCTGCGGGAATTTGTATGTGCGCGGCTGCAGCTGATAGAGATGATCTCTGCCGCTCAGAACCAGCTTCAGCACGTGACTGATAGCGGTTTAAGTCGTCAGCTGAAGGCCAACCTTCAACAGATGCAGAGGAACTGCAGTCGGTTGGAGCAGCAGATTGCCGAACAAGTCCGTGAGCAACCGCAGCTGGAGGCCATGAAAGTCCTCAAGGGTGTCGGCCCGGTGCTGCAATCTGTCTTGGCTGCCCATCTGCCCATCTGCCCATCTGCCCGAGCTGGGCGTGCTGAATCGAAAGGCGATTGCCAAGTTGGTGGGGATGGCACCCATCGCCCGCGACAGCGGAAGCATGCGGGGCCTAAGAAGGATCTGCTATGGACGAATTGAAGTATGCAACGTGCTGTACAGGGCCTGTCTATCGGCCATCCGGCACGAGCCTGTCATCGGGAAGTTCTATCAATCCCTCAAAAAGCGAGGGAAGCCCAGCAAGGTCGCGATAGTAGCGGCCATGCACAAGATGCTGCCTACGTTCGTCCGGCATCAACGGAATCGCGGCGTGCGCGTCATACGTCCTGCATCCACGGAATCGCCCCGTACCCATCATGCGACCCGTTTCGGCGGATCCATGCTCTGCGCACCGTGCGCCACGGCGATCAGAAAACTCTGGCATCGATGTAGGAAAACCACGCGTCGCGCTCCTAGTTTGCCACTTTGCCAAATTTGGCGACTTCAAGCCATTGACGCGATCGTCACGTTTCGTTCATAAAAGCAACCTGATTGCGCGCGCTACAGGGGTTCCACATCTGCTGACGTCTGTTCTGGCTGCCATCCGGCGGCCGGGCGAACTGCGGCGGGTTGAAAACACGCCCTGCAGCGATGCGCCGCACCGGACTGCATCCAGGGGAGTGAGTAATGCGAATGAACGCTGCCGATCGGACCGCCAGGCAACCCGCCTGGAGCCGCGCCCTTCACCTTCTGACCGCTGTCAGCCTGCTGCTGCCATTGGCCGCGCACGCCCAGATCGTGCCGACCTGGCGCGAGGAGTACGACAAGCGGCTGAAGTACGGCGACCTTGTCGAACCGCTGAAGGGTGAGATCTTCGGCGAGAAGGTCAATCTGTATGACGGCTCGGTCAGCTTCAGCGCGACCGATATCACCCTGCCCGGCAACAGCAGCATGGCCGTGTCTATCAGCCGCAGCTACGGCGACATGGGTGGCAATCGGAACGACAAAGAGTTCGGCAGCTGGACTCTGGACATCCCCTCGCTTACGGGCACCTATGGCGACCAGCCCGAGACCCAGGTCGGTGGGCACTGGACCCCGGCTGCCCGCTGCTCGACGGTAATCGCGCCGCCCCTGCTGAAGGTGTGGAATTACCGGCGCACCCAGCTCATCAACTTTGATTCGCACACCTATTGGGATGGCGTACGCCTGACCCTGCCCGGTGGCAACGGCGAAAACGTGCTGGCCGGTAGTGGCGACGCGCGCCAGCCCGTGCCCCAGGTTGGCCAGCCAACGCCTTGGAACACCAAGGGTGGCTGGTTCTTCTCCTGCCTTAGCGCACTGAAGAGCGGCCAGCAGGGCGAAGGCTTCTTGGGTCACGCCCCGGATGGCACCAAGTACTACTTCGATTGGATGGTCGCGCGTTATAACGACCCAGCGGTGCTGCAGCCATATGACACCGTCACTCATGCCACTCTGCAACGCAAGAAGGTCTTCCTGTACCCCTCGCAGGTGGTGGACCGCTTCGGCAACTGGGTACGCTATGAGTGGACCGGCGGCCGGCTTGACCGCATTGTCGCCAATGACGGCCGCAGCATCAGCCTTGCCTACGACGCACAGGGCCGCATCAGTACGGCCACGGCCGGTAACCGCACTTGGACCTACTCCTACCTGCCCAGCGGCCCGTTGCAGTCGGTAACGCTGCCCGATGGCACGGCGTGGAGCTACAATTTCCCGCCCGTGTACGTGACCAAGAAGTACCAGGAGTACACGGGTCAGCCGGTTACCGATTACATCGAGAACCCGGCCATGTGCGCGAAGACCAACAAGATCGTGCAGACGGAAGTGGTTGCCAGCGTTACACATCCATCCGGTGCCGTTGGAACCTTCGCGTTCCGTCCGTTCCGTCACGGACGCAAGAACGTGCCCTTCAACTGCCAGACCTCCGGCGATGACCAGCTGATCGCGGACGGCTGGAACATGACGCCGATCTACCGGGATGCCATGTCGCTGGTCACCAAGACCATCAGTGGCCCGGGCATGCCCACCGCGCAATGGACATACCAGTACACCAACCTGGGTTGGGAATACGACCGGAACCTGACTCAGCAAGGTTGGCCCATAATTCCTGCAGGTCAGTCGGAACCCAAGATAACTATCGAAACCTTACCCGATGGCGTGATCAGGACCTACGAGTTCGGCAAGGAAGTCGCCTACAACGACGGCCTGCTGCTGGGCACCACCACCCGCAGCGGCGGCACCGTGGTTCGCGTGGACCGGAACAACTACTACCCCAACGCGCAGTTGCCCAGCGCGCCGTTCCCGCAGGCCGCCGGCCGCAACCTGAAGTATGGGGCCACCGAACTGGGCGAGCACCTCAATCGCCCGGTACAGAGCACCACCGTGCAGCAGGACGGCGTGTTGTTCACCCGTCAGGTGCAGACGTTTGATGCGTCCATCCGCGAAGTCGCCGTGGTGGAATCCAACAACGCCGGCTTCAGCCGCAGCACCAGCACTGAGTACTACGACAATGCGCAGCTGTGGGTGCGCGGGCAGACCGCCCGCAGCATCGTCAACGGCATCGAGCAGTCGCGCACCGAGTTCGACGGCAACACCGCCCAGCCGCTGCGCGCCTACAGCTTCGGCAAGCTGGCCCAGCAGGTCAGCTATGCCGCCGATGGCACCGTGAGCACGGTCACCGACGGGCGCGGCAACACCAGCCACCTCTCTGCGTGGAAGCGCGGCGTTCCGCAGCAGCTGCGACTGCCCCCGACGCCTGAAGCGCCCAACGGTGCGACCCGTCAGGTGGAGGTGGACGACAACGGCTGGATCACCGCGCTCACCAACGAGGTCGGTGCAACCACCCGCTACACCTACGACAGCATGGGCCGGCTGCGCACGCAGCAGTTCCCCGCTGGTGACAGCGTGGCCTGGAACGGGGCCACACTGGACCTGCAGCGCCTGGGCGCTGCCCAGTACGGCGTACCCGCCGGCGCATGGAAGCACTCGCGCACGCTGGGTGGCCTGCGCACGGATACCTACCTGGACACCATGTTCCGGCCGGTGCTGGTCACCCAGAACCTCAACAACGCACTGGACAGCGCCACCGTCACCCGCTACGACAGCAGCGGCAAGACCGTGTTCGCCTCCTACCCCACCCGCCAGCTGAGCGACATCAACCAGGCCCTGGCCGGCACTACCACCCAGTACGACGCACTGGGTCGCGCCAGGATCGTGCGCCAGACCTCGGAGCTGGGTGACCTGATCAGCACCACCGAATACCTTGGCAACCTCACGGTGCGCAGCACCAATCCGCGCGGGCAAGCCACCACCACCCGGCACCAGACCTACGACCAACCCACCTACGAGTTGCCGCTGACCATCCAGCATCCCGAGGGCGTGGTCACCGAGATCCAGCGCGACAGCCTGGGCAAGCCGTTGGCCATCATCCGCCGCAGTGGTGACGGCAGCCGGTCGCTGACCCGCCGTTATGTGTACGACGGGTATCAGCAGTTGTGCAAAACCGTCGAGCCGGAAACCGGGGCCACCCTGCAGGACTACGATGCGGCCGGCAACGTGGTGTGGTCCGCGGCGGGCACCACCCTGACCAGCACCACCACCTGCAACCAGGCCGAGGGTCTGGCCAGCGGCCGCGCCGTGCAGCGCAGCTACGACGCACTGAACCGCCTGCAGCAACTGGCCTTCCCGGACAACCGTGGCAACCAGAGCTGGAGCTACACCGCCGACGGCCTGCCGGCTGAGATCAGTACCACCAACGACCTGGCCACCCTGCCGGTGGTGAACCGCTACCAGTACAACCTGCGCCGCCTGCTTACGGCCGAAACCCTGCAGCACGGCCAGCTGGGCACGGTGAGCTTAGGCTACAGCTACGACGGCAACGGCAATCTTGCCGGGCAGACCTACCCCGGCGGTGCCAGCGTGGCCTACCAGCCCGACGCCGCCGGCCGCGCCACCGCCGTGGGCACCTATGCCCAGCAGGCGAGCTACTACGCCAACGGGGCACTGGCCGGCTTCGTGTACGGCAACGGCATTGCCCACAGCATGACCCAGAACGCACGCGGCCTGCCCGAGCGCAGCCGCGATGCCGGGGCTGGCGGTGCCGTGCATGACGACAGCTACGACTACGACGCCGCCGGCAACGTGCTGGCCATCTCCGACGGCCTGCCCGGTGCGCCCGGCAACCGCGACATGAGCTACGACGGCCTGGACCGCCTGCGCGCGGTCACCGCCGCCAGCTTCGGCAACGCGCTGTACGAGTACGACGCGCTGGACAACCTGCGCCGCGCCAAGGTCGGCAGCCGCGACCGCACCCATTACTTCGACCCGTCCAACCGTCTGGTCAACGTGATGGATACCGGTACCGGGGCCACCGTGACCGGCCTGAACTACGACGTGCAGGGCAATCTGTCCATGCGCAACGGCCAGGCTTTCACCTTCGACTACGGCAACCGCCTGCGCGAAGTGGCCAGCGCCGAGCGTTACGAGTATGACGCGCACGGCCGCCGGGTGAAGTCGCTCGGCGCAGACGGTGCCATCTATTCGTTCTACGACAACGGCGGCGTGCTGCGGTACCAGCGCAACGAGCGTACCGGCAAGAAGACGAATTACATGTACCTGTCCGGCAGCCTGGTGGCACGCGTCAATGACGCTGCGGCACCCAGCGTGCCGGCGCTCAGCGCGCCCGGTTATATCACCCAGGGCAGCGTGACCTTGACCTGGACGGCAGCTGGTGCTGCCAACCGCTATGAGCTGCAGCAATTAAGGGGCGGCAATTGGCTGGGCCTGTACAACGGCACCGCCCTCACCTACGTAGCCAGTAACCTACAGACCGGCAGCTACCAATACCGGGTGCGCGGTTGCCGTGAGGTGTGCGGTGACTGGAGCAACATCGCCGCCGTGGCCGTGGAACTGCCCCCCAGCGGCGTGCCGTCCGTGACCACCCCGGCCACCGCCTACAACGGCAGCTACACCATCAGCTGGACCGCATCCAACGGTGCGGCCACCTACGAACTGCAGGAAAGCGCGAATGGCGGCAGCTGGACGCTGGTACAGAACACCGCCGCCCGCTCTTTGGCTATCAGTGGCAAGCCCACTGGCAGCTTCGGCTACCGCGTGCGCGCCTGTAACCCGGTGGGCTGCACCGGCTATACCGCGACCGCCACTACTGCTGTGGTCTACCCGCCGACGGCCGCCCCCAGTCTAAGTGCCCCCGCCCGTGTGGGTCCGGGCAGCATCGGCATTGGCTGGATCGCCATCGCCGGCGCGACCCGCTACACCCTGCAGGAAAGCGCCAACGGTGCGGCGTGGGTGACCCTGTTCGACGGCAACGCCAGCTCGTACGCCACACCAGCCCGCAGCGTGGGCAGCTACGCCTACCGCGTGGCGGCGTGTAATGGCGCGGGCTGTGGCAACTGGTCAGGAAACGCCGGTGTCACCGTGGTCAGTGCGCCGACCCTGGAACCGGTGATCAATGCGCCGGGTTTGGTGAATGTGCGCGACTACGCCTTCAGCTGGAGCACGCCGGCCAATACCGAGTACTTCATCCTGCAGGAAAGCGCCAATGGTGCAGGCTGGGTCACGCTGCTGGCTGATGGCCGCACCTCGGCTGCAGTGGGACGGGACAATGGCAGCTATGCCTACCGTGTACAGGCCTGCAACTTTGTCGGCTGCGGCCCATGGTCGGGAATCGCCACGGTCAATGTGGTGCTGCCGCCGTCGATGCCGTTAATCAATGTCGCCAACTGGCTGACTACCAGAAGGGCACCCTACAAAGTGTGGTGCGATGCTAACTGGACGCCGGTGACGAACGCCACCGAGTACCAGTTGGAAACGGGCGTGGGGGGCAAGCACCTGTACACCGGACCCAAAACTTACGTCGCCGCAGCCGGCAATGCGTACTGTGGTTCACCAATTCGGGCGCGCGCGTGCAACGCAGGTGGTTGTTCGGAATGGTCCCCACTGTTTACCCCCGCCCGTGGCGTCTACGAGACCGACTGATGAACGCGATCAAGAACATGAGCATGCTGATGCGCGGGTTGTTGGTGCTGGTGCTGGCGGCAGGGATGCTGCCGGCTGCCCAGGCGGTCGAGACCGTGGAGTACATCCACACCGATGCGTTGGGCTCGCCGGTGGCGGTGACCGATGCCAATGGCGTGGTGATCGAACGGACCGTCTACGAGCCGTATGGGGCGGTGGTGGGTGGGCCGGTGAAGGATGGTCCGGGGTATACCGGGCATGTGTCTGACTCGGCTACTGGGCTGAGTTACATGCAGCAGCGGTACTACGATCCAACAACAGGCATCTTTGTTTCAGTTGACCCAATCACCGCACTACAAGGCGGTGGTGCAAGGTACATGTATGCCAAGTCCAATCCTTACAACTTCGTGGACCCAGATGGAAGGTGCGCCGCAAAGCTTGGCACAAAAATATGTATGAACGACACGCATCTGAAATCGGAGCTGAAAAAGCTGGATGCAGCATCGAAGCTCAAAGCACACGCGACTCCAGCCATAGCCGCCAGCTACTTCGCCGGGAAAGCAATCCCCCTGCAGGAAGCGTCTGGGCGAGAGGTCTTCGCCAACATGGAAGAGCGGCACTCAACCGACTTTCGAATCGTTGATTGGACCGGCGGTGACAGCCCCAACTCCGCTCCGTTTGTTAGATATACTGGGAATTACACTTGGAAGGCGATGCTACACACGCACCCGGAGGCAAATCTTCATAGTGGAAACGGCGCATACGCGACGGGAGGAAAATTCTACTATGTCGGCATCACTGACGATCACGATATTGCGCGCGCATTCGGCGCAAAGATAGACAGCTACGTGGCCAGGCCTGATGGAAAAGTTGTATGGTTTGACCAAAAGGGCTGGAGAAAGGCCGGCGTTTCATCAGGCGAGGAGAAGGTTTATGCAGGTCATTTCGAGAAAGTGCTTTAGCGCTGCTTCCACGGTCGCTGTTGCTACTCTTGCAGTCGGCTTTGCATGTGGATACGCGTCGACCCCGGTAAAGCACAACCAGTGCAACATTGAGGAGCAGCGGGCTGGGAAAGCTGTCTGCGGCACACCTTTGACAAGGCTGATCGTCGCCCCCGGCGATTTTGAAGGATTGAGGGTAGAGACCAGCGGATTCATGCTCTATGAAGGCGCGAAAGGAGTTGTCTTCTATCCATCTGATTCCTTGCCCAACAGAACCGACGCATATAGCTGCATCGTAGTGTGGTCAGATAGTTCAAAAATTGACTGGCCCTCGCCGGAGCCTGAACATGGAGTTTACTTCGCCACCGTTGTGGGGACGGTTAGCGTTTCTGACCGTCGAAGAACCTGCTCAGCAGAACTTACCGGAGCGGAAGTCTCAGATGTTTCGGTTGTCAAGCTGCATAAATGAGAAATGCTCACGCCTTCCATGAGGGACTCGATACTGGTGCCTACAAGGTGCAGATCATGATTGAAACAGCCGCATCAGCTGCGATCTCCGGGATGTCGACACGGACATCGTCTAACGCGAACTGACTGCCATGCCAACGGAATGACAGCGCCAGGGGGCCCGACACCTGCCGGTCAATCGTCAAGCGCTGCATCGAGGAGACCCGGGGATGGAAGGTATCCAAGTACATCGTTCGGAAACTCAGAGGGGGGGCATGCGGCACATGAGCAGGCAGAAGCATTGGAATTCCGGACTCACCCCCACTGCCCGATTCGGAGAGCCGGCAGCTGTCTTCGGGAACCTGCATCGTGGGATTGGAGAAATGCAGCTAGGTCATGATTGAGGCGGCACGCAGGGAGTGCCGTGACCATTGGTATCGGATTCGGCGGCTAGGGCG
Organism: Stenotrophomonas sp. TWI1183; assembly: GCF_039673115.1. Lineage (NCBI taxonomy): Bacteria > Pseudomonadati > Pseudomonadota > Gammaproteobacteria > Lysobacterales > Lysobacteraceae > Stenotrophomonas > Stenotrophomonas sp. TWI1183. The sequence goes on along the minus strand of NZ_JBDJKZ010000002.1, from coordinate 46,357 downwards.
TCGGGGCGGGTTTGCGGGCCGTCTAAAACATGGATGTTTTTGACGATCCTCCATGGACGGGTTCACGGCGTGTCCCGCACACCCTGCACCGGACGGCCAAACCCACGGAACCGATGCCCACCGGCTGTTCGCCTGAATGCATGAGGCTGCCGGGCAGAGCCCGGCACCCAGGCAACCCATGCAATCCGAGGAGGCGGCCAGCGGCCGGCACTACGCCTCGTCGTCGGTCGGCAGCGCCGTCGGCGGGGCACCCGGGGTGAATACACCCGGTTTGACGAAGGCGCTGAAGATCGCATCCAGCGTCTGCATGCCGTCGCGCTGGATCTCGAACAGCTCAGGCTCCAGCATGGCGCTGTACAGCACGCCGGTCAGGCTGGTGCTGACGATCCGCGCCACCGTTTCGGCATCCACGTGGTCGCGCAGCTGGCCCAGCTCGCGCGCGCGTTCGAGCGCGGCGGCGATGATCGCCAGCTCCTCGCGGGATGCCTCGCGCTGCAGTTCCTGCATCGCCTGGCTTTCCACCGACAGATCGTTGCGCAGCATGATTTCCATCATGTTGCGCAGCCGCTCGTCCTCGGCCAGCTCCCGGAACGACACCAGCAGCGCCGAACGCAGGTCCAGGATCGGCGTGCTGCGCTTGGCCGAGGTGGTGCGGCGCATCCGCTCGATGAAGGGCACGCGCTCGCGGTCGATCATCGCGGTCAGCACTTCGGCTTTGTTCTTGAAGTGCCAGTACACCGCGCCGCGGGTGAATCCGGCGCGCGCGCCGATCATCGCCAGGCTGGTGCCGGCGACCCCGTATTCATGGAAACAGACCTGGGCCGCGTCGAGGATGCCCTCGCGGGTGGCCTGGGCCTCTTCTTTGGTTTTTCTGGCCATTGCGCTGTGCAGTTGCTGGATGAAACCGGCCTGAATTGTACCGCTTTACAAACAAACATGCATGTATGTATATTTGCGCCCCACTGATCCTCAGCGAGGACTGCCTGCAGATGCCGGCGGGTCTCGTTTCGGATATTTGCCGTTATTTGCTGCCTGTTTGTCGCCATTCTTCGCTTTTATCGGAAGTTGGGCTGCAGGCGCGCCCTTTTCCGTCTGCGAGCCCCTACCGCCATGTCCAGAACCCCGTACCGTCTTCTCGCGCTGTCCCTCGCGATCGCCCTGACCGTGTCCGCCTGTGGCGGCGGTGAGCAGGAGGGTCCGCAGGGCGGCCCCGGCCAGGTCACCGTGGCCACCCTGAAGGCCGAGCAGGTCGGCCTGACCCGTGAGCTGCCGGGCCGCACCAATGCCTTCCTGGTCGCTGAAGTGCGCCCCCAGGTCAACGGCATCGTGGCCAAGCGGCTGTTCACCGAAGGCGGCCTGGTCACTGCGGGGCAGCCGCTGTATCAGCTCGATGACGCCAGCTATCGCGCCCAGGCCAACAGCGCCCGTGCCCAGCTGGCCCGCGCCGAAGCGACCGCCAATGCCGCACGCCTGAGCGCCAGGCGCATCGGCGAGCTGGCCAAGGTCGAGGCGGTCAGCACCCAGGACAACGAGAACGCGATCGCCGCGCTGAAGCAGGCCGAGGCCGATGTCGGTGCCGCGCGTGCCTCGCTGGATGCCGCCAACGTGACGCTGGGCTATGCGCGGATCACCGCGCCGATCAGCGGCCGCATCGGCAAGTCCTCGGTCACCCAGGGTGCGCTGGTCAGCGCCGGCCAGGCCGAAGCGCTGGCGACCGTGCAGCAGTTGAACCCGATCTATGTCGACCTGACCCAGTCCGCCAGCGAGCTGCTGCAGCTGCGCCGCGAACTGGCCAGCGGCCGCCTGCAGGACAACCAGACCCTGCCGGTGACGATCCTGCTCGACGACGGCACCGAGTTCGACTACAAGGGCACGCTGGAATTCTCCGAAGTCAGCGTCGACCCGACCACCGGCAGCTACGCGCTGCGGGTCAAGGTCGAGAACCCGGACCAGGTGCTGATGCCGGGCATGTACGTGCGTGCCCAGGTCGGCAGCGGCGTGCGCGAGAACGCGATCCTGGTGCCGATGCAGGGCATCGCCCGCGATCCCAAGGGCGATACCAGCGCCATGGTGGTCGGCAAGGACGACAAGGTCGAAGTGCGGCAGGTCAAGGTCAGCCGTTCGCTCGGCGACAAGTGGCTGGTGGAAGACGGGCTCAAGGCCGGTGACAAGGTCATCGTCGAAGGCCTGCAGAAGATCCAGCCGGGCATGCCCGTGCAGGCCACCGAAATGGGCGCGGCCCCGGCCAAGCCGGCCGCCGCGCCGGCGGCTCCCGCCGCCCAGCAGTAACCGGAGAATTCCATGGCACGTTTTTTCATTGATCGCCCCATCTTCGCGTGGGTGATTGCGATCATCATCATGCTCGCCGGTGGCCTGGCGGTGCTCAAGCTGCCGGTGTCGATGTACCCGGAAGTGGCACCGCCGGCCGTCGAGATCAGCGCCAACTATCCGGGTGCATCGGCCAAGGTGGTCGAGGACTCGGTGACGCAGATCATCGAGCAGAACATGAAAGGCCTGGATGGCCTGATCTACTTCTCCTCCAACAGCTCCTCCAATGGCCAGGCCACGATCACGCTGACCTTCCAGAGCGGCACCGACCCGGACATCGCCCAGGTGCAGGTGCAGAACAAGCTGCAGCTGGCGATGCCGCTGCTGCCGCAGGAAGTGCAGCGCCAGGGCATCAACGTGGCCAAGTCGAGCAGCGGCTTCCTGCAGGTGCTCGGCTTCGTGTCTGAAGACGGCAGCATGGATGCCAACGACATCTCCGATTACGTCGGCTCCAACATCGTCGATCCGCTGAGCCGCGTGCCGGGCGTGGGCAACATCCAGGTGTTCGGTGGCAAGTACGCCATGCGCATCTGGCTGGACCCCAACAAGCTGCACACCTACAAGCTGTCCACCGCCGAAGTGATCGCCGCGATCACCGCGCAGAATGCGCAGGTCGCCATCGGCCAGCTCGGCGGCGCGCCGTCGATCAAGGGCCAGCAGCTCAACGCGACCATCAACGCGCAGGACCGCCTGCAGACCCCGGAGCAGTTCCGCAACATCATCGTGCGCAGTGCGCAGGACGGTGCCGAACTGCGCCTGGCCGACGTGGCCCGGGTCGAGCTCGGCGCGGAATCGTACGACTTCGTGACCCGTTACAACGGCAAGCCGTCCTCGGGTATCGCGATCACCCTGGCCACCGGCGCCAACGCGCTGGCCACCGCCAACGGCGTGCGCGCCACCCTGGATGAAATGGCCCCGAACTTCCCGGCCGGCCTGAAGGCGGTGGTGCCGTATGACACCACGCCGTTCGTGCAGGTCTCGATCAAGGGGGTCATCAAGACCCTGATCGAAGCCATCGTGCTGGTGTTCCTGGTGATGTACCTGTTCCTGCAGAACTTCCGCGCGACCCTGATCCCGACGATCGCGGTGCCGGTGGTGCTGCTGGGCACGTTCGGCATCCTGGCCGCGCTGGGCTTCTCGGTGAACATGCTGACCATGTTCGCGATGGTGCTGGCGATCGGCCTGCTGGTCGATGACGCGATCGTGGTGGTGGAGAACGTCGAGCGGATCATGTCCGAGGAAGGACTGTCGCCGCTGGAAGCCACGCGCAAATCCATGAGCCAGATCACCGGCGCGCTGGTCGGCATCGGCCTGGTGCTGTCGGCGGTGTTCGTGCCGATGGCCTTCATGAGCGGTGCCACCGGCGTCATCTACCGCCAGTTCTCGGCCACGATCGTTTCGGCGATGGCGCTGTCGGTGCTGGTCGCGATCGTGCTGACCCCGGCGCTGTGCGCGACCATGCTCAAGCCGCTCAAGAAGGGCGAGCACCACGTGGCCCACAAGGGCTGGTCGGGCCGCTTCTTCAATGCGTTCAACCGCGGCTTCGACCGTTCCAGCACGGGCTACCAGCGTGGCGTGCGCGGCATCCTCGGCCGTCCGTGGCGCTTCATGGGCGTGTTCGCCGCACTGGCGCTGGTGATGGGCCTGCTGTTCATGCGCCTGCCCAGCTCGTTCCTGCCCAATGAAGACCAGGGCATCCTGATGGCGCTGGTGCAGACCCCGGTCGGTGCTACCCAGGAACGCACGCTGGAATCGATCGACAAGCTCGAAAAGCACTTCATGGAGAACGAGGCCGACGCGATCGAGTCGATCTTCTCGGTGCAGGGCTTCAGCTTCGCCGGCATGGGCCAGAACGCGGGCATGGCCTTCGTCAAGCTCAAGGACTGGAAGGACCGCGATGCGGACCAGGGCGCGATGCCGATCACCGGCCGCGCGATGGCCGCGCTGGGCGGGATCAAGGATGCCTTCATCTTCGCCTTCCCGCCGCCGGCGATGCCGGAACTGGGTATCGGCTCGGGCTACACCTTCTTCCTGAAGGACACCAGCGGTGCCGGTCACCAGGCGCTGCTGGACGCACGCAACCAGCTGCTCGGCATGGCCGGGCAGAGCAAGCTGCTGGCCAATGTGCGCCCGAACGGTCAGGAAGACACGCCGCAGCTGCGCATCGACATCGACGTCGGCAAGGCGAGCGCGCTGGGCCTGTCGCTGGAGGCGGTCAACACGACGCTGGCGGCGGCCTGGGGCAGCAGCTACATCGATGACTTCATCGACCGCGGCCGGGTCAAGCGCGTGTATGTGCAGTCCGATGCGCCGTTCCGCATGAACCCGGAAGACTTCAACCTGTGGTCGGTCAAGAACACCGCCGGTGAGATGGTGCCGTTCTCGGCCTTCGCCAGCCAGCGCTGGGACTACGGTTCGCCGCGCCTGGAACGCTACAACGGCGTATCCGCGATGGAGATCCAGGGCGAGCCGGCCGCGGGCGTGGCCTCGGGCGATGCGATGAACGAAGTGGAGAAACTCGCCAAGCAGCTGCCGGCCGGTTTCGACATCGAGTGGACCGCGCTGTCCTACCAGGAACGCCAGGCCGGTTCGCAGACGCCGCTGCTGTACACGCTGTCGCTGCTGATCGTGTTCCTGTGCCTGGCCGCACTGTATGAAAGCTGGAGCGTGCCGACCTCGGTGCTGCTGGTGGCCCCGCTGGGCATCCTCGGCGCGGTGCTGGCCAACACCATGCGTGGCATGGAGCGCGACATCTACTTCCAGGTGGCGATGCTGACCACGGTCGGCCTGACCAGCAAGAACGCGATCCTGATCGTGGAGTTCGCCAAGGAAAACCTGGAGAAGGGCGCCGGCCTGATCGAGGCGACGATGCACGCCGTGCGCGACCGTCTGCGCCCGATCATCATGACCTCGCTGGCCTTCGGCCTGGGCGTGCTGCCGCTGGCGATCGCCTCGGGTGCCGGTTCCGGCGCACAGCAGGCCATCGGTACCGGCGTGCTCGGCGGCATGCTGGTCGGCACGGTGCTGGGTGTGTTCTTCATCCCGCTGTTCTTCGTGGTGGTGCAGCGCGTGTTCAATCGCAGGAAATATGGCAAGAACGCAGGAGGTTCCGATGCGTAAGCCCTTGATGGCCAGCCTGGCGCTGGCCGTGAGCCTGGTGCTGTCCGGCTGCTCGACCCTGGAGCCGCGCAGCACCGAAGTCGCCCCGGCGATTCCCTCGCAGTGGCCTGCCACCGCCACCGCGGGGGCACAGACCGCAACGGCCGACGTTGCCGACATCGGCTGGCGCGACTTCTTCGTCGATCCGCGCCTGCAGGCGGTGATCACCCAGTCGCTGGACAACAACCGCGACCTGCGCGTGGCCGTGCTCAATGTCGAGCGCGCCCGGGCGCAGTACCGGATCCAGCGCGCCGATCGCGTGCCGGCCATCGGCGTGCAGGGGCAGATGACCCGCAGTGGCGGCGATGCCCCGGTGACCGAGCAGTTCAGTGCCAACCTCGGCGTGGTCGAGTTCGAACTGGACCTGTTCGGGCGCGTGCGCAATCTGAGCCAGGCCGCGCTGCAGCAGTACTTCGCCGAAGCGGCCAACCGCCGCAGTGCGCAGCTGTCGCTGGTCGCCGAGGTGGCCAACGCATGGCTGACCCTGGGCGCCGACAGCGAACAGCTGCGGATCGCCCAGGCGACGCTGGCAACCTATGAGGACTCGCTGCGCCTGACCGAGGCGCGTCGTCAGCTCGGCGGCGCCTCTGCGCTGGAACTGAGCCAGACCCGTACGCTGGTGGAGACCGCGCGCACGGATGTGGCGCGCTTCGCCGGGCAGGTCGCGCAGGACCGCAATGCGCTGGTGCTGCTGGCCGGTGGGCCGATCGATGCGTCCCTGCTGCCGCAGGCCGAGGTGACCGACGTGGCCAGCGTGCGTCCGCTGCCGGCCGGCGTGCCGGGCGACGTGCTGCTGCGGCGACCGGACGTGATGGCCGCCGAGCACGTGCTGCTGTCGGCCAACGCCAACATCGGCGCGGCGCGCGCGGCGTTCTTCCCGTCGATCAGCCTGACCGGCAACATCGGTTCGGCCTCGTCGGAGCTGTCGGGTCTGTTCGACAGCGGCACGCGGGTGTGGAGCTTCATTCCGAAGCTCAATCTGCCGATCTTCCAGGGCGGCAAGCTGCGCGCGAACCTGGGCATGGCCACCGCCGATCGCGACATCGCGCTGGCGCAGTACGAAAAGGCGATCCAGTCCGGCTTCCGCGAGGCCGCCGATGCGCTGGCACTGAACGAGAGCCTGGATGCGCAGCTGTCTTCGCAGCAGGCGCTGGTGGCCGCGGCGGAGCAGGCGCAGCAGTTGTCGCAGGCACGCTATGACGCCGGCCTCGACAGCTTCCTGACCTTGCTGGATGCGCGGCGTACCGCGTACACCGCACGCCAGTCGCTGGTCAGCACGCAGCTGGCGCAGCAGTCCAATCAGGTGGCGTTGTACAAGGTGCTCGGCGGCGGTTGGCACGAGCGCGGTTGAGGTATCGCGGGTGCGGCCACGCGGTCGCACCCGTGCCGGTCACGGATCATCGGCCCGGCCATCGCCGTGGCAGCGCCGCGCGCGGTCCAGCGCATTGCCGGCTTCGCGTGCCATCCGTTCGTACTCGCGACGGATTTCTTCCAGCCGCTCTTCATCGAGCTCCTCGAGATCGAGCAGTTCGTTGTTGGCGTCCTTGGTGGCGCGGATCAGTTCATCGAGCTTGATCTGGATCGCGGCGGTGTCCGCGTTCTGGCTGTGCTGGATCAGGAACACCATCAGGAAGGTGATGATGGTGGTACCGGTGTTGATCACCAGCTGCCAGGTGTCATTGAACTTGAAGACCGGGCCGCTCAGGGCCCAGATGACCACGATCGTCACCGCCGCCAGGAAGGTCCACGGCGTTCCCGCCGCATAGGACGCCTTCTTGGCGACAAGATTGAAGAGACTGCGCAGTTTCATGAGGCACGACAGGTGGGAGCCGAGGTGCCTGCATCATTGGTGGGGCGCCGTGCAGGCGCTGTGCAGCCGGCGCGGGTCAGGCGCGGGCATGCAGCCGCGGGCGCGAGGACAGGTCCTGGCGGCCGGCATGGTAGACATGTTCCCAGCACTGATCGACGAACTGGCGTGCCTGTTCTTCGGACAGGCGCGGCATGATCTGCAGCGCGTAGTGGGTCTGGAACATTTCATCGCGCTGCTCATCGCTGGCACGCGGTTGCGTGATCAGCGAATCGCAGGCGAATTTGATCCACGGTACGTAATGGCCGAACGAGCCCGTCCCGAGGTTGCCGTCGGCATGAAGCTGGCGCCAGTGGCTGACTTCGGCGTCGACATCGATGACGGCAGGGATGGAGATCTGGGCGGAAGACATGGTCACTTCAGTCTGGGAAGAAGGGAATCTGGATGATGGCGTAGGGCGCGGTGCAAGCGATGTCATGGCGATGTGGAGCCTGTGTGGCGGTGTTGGCTGCGGTGTTCGCCCAGCAGATGCGCGTGGTGGACCACGCCGAGGCGTTCGGCCAGGGTGGCCAGCCGGTTGCAGACCGCGACGCGGTGATGGGGATGGCGCCGCGTCAACTCATCCTGGATCGCCTGGTAGGCATCCCAGAAAGGCGCGGCGTTGTGGTGGCGTGCGTAATGCACCTGCAGTCTTTCCCACGCGTCCATCAACGCAGGTTCGACGGAGGAGGTGCGGCGGGTTTGGGCATGCATGACGTCTCCTCGACGATGGTGCCCCCTGTGCAACCACCTTAAGACGTTCATGCAGCGCCGTTGTTAGCACCGCGTGTTCGCAGTGTCCGGCAACGGTCGACGGCGCGTGACGGTGCCACGCGCAGACACCCGCGGCACAGGGGCCTGCACCCCGTCCGTGTCACTGAAGCATTCAGAACGTTGCAGCGCCCGCGCGCGCCGCAACGGGAGCGCGCGGAGCTCTTTCGCGCGGATCCGCGCAGGAGCGGGCGTACTTACTCGCCGATGTCTTCGTTCCAGACCTCGGGATGGGCGTTGATGAAGCCGCCGAGCAGGTCGATGCAGGCCTGGCTCTGCATGTCGATCACGGTGACGCCGTTCTCGCGCAGCCAGTCGATGCCGCCCTGGAAGGTGACCGATTCGCCGACCACCACGGTGCCGATGTTGAACTGGCGGACCAGCCCGCTGCAGTACCAGCAGGGGGCCAGGGTGGTGACCATGATGGTGTCCTGGTACCGGCGTTGGCGGCCCGCCTTGCGGAACGCATCGGTCTCGCCGTGCACGGACGGGTCGCCTTCCTGCACGCGGCGGTTGTGGCCGCAGCCGAGCAGGCGGCCATCGTTGTGGTACAGCGCGGCGCCGATCGGGATGCCGCCTTCGGCCAGGCCCTGGCGGGCTTCGGCGATGGCGGTCTCGAGCAGGGCGGCGTAGTCGGGGGTGGTGATCATGCGCAATCCAGGGACGTGAAGGCCTTCATCATAGTGGGCGGCCTGCCGCAACGGCGCCGGCGGTGCGATAATCGTCCCATGAGCGAATCCCCCTACAAGACTGGCACCACCCATTTCGGCTTCCGCGATGTCGCTGCGAAGGACAAGCAGAAGCTGGTGGGCGAAGTGTTCACCTCGGTCGCGCGCAGCTACGACCTGATGAACGATCTGATGAGCCTGGGCATCCACCGGGCGTGGAAGCGCTACTACGTAGCCACCGCGCAGGTGAAGCCGGGCGACCGCGTGCTCGACCTGGCCGGCGGCACCGGTGACATCGCCGCGCTGATCAAGGAGCGGGTCGGGGACGAAGGTGAAGTGGTGCTGGGCGACATCAACGCCGGCATGCTCTCGGTGGGCCGCGACCGGCTGACCAACCGCGGCCTGGTCGCGGGCCTGAACTACGTCCAGTGCAACGCCGAAGCACTGCCGTTCCCGGATGCGAGCTTCGACCTGGTCACGATCGCCTTCGGCCTGCGCAACGTCACCGACAAGGAAGCCGGCCTGCGCGAGATGCACCGCGTCCTCAAGGTGGGCGGCCAGGCACGCGTGCTGGAATTCTCCGAGGTCACCGCGGACTGGTTCAAACCGATCTACGATTTCCACTCGTTCAAGATCCTGCCGAAGCTGGGCCAGCTGTTCGCGCGCGATGGCGACAGCTACCAGTACCTGGCCGAGAGCATCCGCAAGCATCCGCCGCAGGAGCAGCTCAAGGCGATGATGGCCGAGGCCGGTTTCGAGCGGTGCCATTACAAGAACCTGACCGGCGGGATCGTCTCGATCCACTCCGGCTACAAGCTCTGACGCTTCGCGCAGCGAACTGAATGCGCAGACCGCCACGTACGGCCTGCGCGCAGTGCCGGGACAGGGGTAAACTGGTCGTTTCACCCCGATCGGTCCCGTTCATGCGATCTCCGTTCCTGTTGATTCCCCTGGCCGTCGCCCTGGCGTCCGGCTGCTCCAAAGAACCGGCGGCTCCGACCGTCGATCCCACTGCCAATGCGCCGGCGGGCACTGCCATGAAAGCGGACAGCCGCAGCCACGATGAGAGCTCGTACGCCGAGCCGGACAAGGTGGTCGTCAAGGACCTCGCGCTGGATCTGAAGCTGGATTTCGACAGCAAGCAGATCGGTGGCACCGCGACCTACACCCTGGAGTGGAAGGACAAGGCCGCCAGGCAGCTGGTGCTGGACACCCGCGCGCTGAGCGTGGAGAAGGTCGAGTCGATCGCCGCCGACGGCAAGACCGCGCCGCTGCCCTTCGTGCTGGCACCGGCCGACAAGGTGTTCGGCAGCAAGCTGAGCATCGAGACCCCGGACCAGCCGGCCAAGGTCGTGATCACGTATCACACCGCACCGACCGCCTCGGGCCTGCAGTGGCTGGAGCCGTCGATGACGGAGGGCAAGAAGCTGCCCTTCATGTTCAGCCAGTCGCAGGCGATCCACGCCCGTTCCTGGGTGCCGCTGCAGGACACCCCGAGCGTGCGCTTCACCTACAGCGCGCATGTGGTCTCGCGCCCGGACGTGATGGTGCTGATGAGCGCCGACAACGATCCCAAGGCCGCGCGTGATGGTGATTACACCTTCAAGATGCCGCAGCCGATCCCGTCCTACCTGCTGGCCATCGCCGCCGGCGACCTGGTGTTCGAGCCGATCTCCGGCCGCTCCGGCGTGTGGGCCGAACCGACCATGGTCGGCAAGGCCGCCAAGGAGTTCGAAGACACCGAGAAGATGATCGGCGCCGCCGAGAAGCTCTACGGTGAGTACCGCTGGGGCCGCTACGACATGCTGGTGCTGCCGCCGTCGTTCCCGTTCGGTGGCATGGAGAACCCGCGCCTGACCTTCGCCACCCCGACCGTGATCGTCGGCGACAAGTCGCTGGTCTCGCTGGTCGCCCACGAACTGGCGCACAGCTGGTCGGGCAACCTGGTGACCAACGCCAGCTGGAAGGACATCTGGCTCAACGAAGGCTTCACCACCTACGTACAGGGCCGCATCACCGAGGCGCTGTACGGCCAGGAAATGGCCGAGATGGAGCGCGAGATCGACCAGAACGATCTGCTCGCCGAAGTGAAGGGCATGAGCGAGGCCGACCAGGCCCTGGCGCTGCCGCCGCTGAGCGAGCGTGATCCGGACGAGGCGCTGAGCCAGGTCGCCTACGTCAAGGGTTCGTGGTTCCTGCAGTTCCTGGAGCAGCGCTTCGGCCGCGAGACCTTCGATCCGTTCCTGCGCGGCTGGTTCGATGACCACGCCTTCCAGAGCGCCAACACCGACCAGTTCATCGAGTACCTGAAGAAGAACCTGCTGTCCAAGAAGCCCGGCGCCGTCACCGATGCCGAGCTGAAGGCATGGCTGGACGAGCCGGGCATTCCGTCGTTCGCGACCAAGGCCCGCTCGCGCAACTTCTCCATCGTGGATACCGCACGCATCGCGTGGCAGGGCAGCAACACGCTGCCGAATGCGCAGATCACCGGCGAGTGGGGCACCCAGGAATGGGTGCACTTCATCGACGGCCTGGGCAAGACCCTGCCGGTCGAGAAGCTGGCTGCGCTGGACAAGGCGTACCACTTCACCGGCACCGCCAATGGCGAGATCGCGATGCGCTGGTACCCGCTGACGATCCGCAGCGGCTACAGCGAAGCGAACGAGGCCGCCGGTGCGTTCATCGAGCGCGTTGGCCGCCGCAAGCTGATCCTGCCGATCTACGCCGAACTGGTGAAGACGCCGGAAGGCCTGGCCTTCGCCAAGGCGGCCTTCGCCAAGGCGAAGCCGGGGTACCACCCGATCACCACCGGCTCGGTCCAGGACATGCTGGACAAGGCCGAGGCGGGCACGGCCAAGCCGTAATCGCCAGACGTATCGGTTGAACGAAAAACGGCGGGGAAACCCGCCGTTTTTTCATGCCGCGGCGCCAGCGCTCACACCGCGCGCACCGCCAGGAACATGTCCACGCAGTCGTGCATCACCTGCTGCTGCTGCGCCGGGGTCAGCGGTGGCTGGCCGAAGGTGATCTGTGGCCAGAACGCAAACGCCTTGAGCATCGCCTGCAACTGGTGCGCGGCCTCGGCGGGCGGCATCTCCGCGCGCAGCCGGCCGTCGGCCTGGGCGGCGCGGATCCAGCCGGTCAGGCCTTCTTCCTTCTCGGCCAGCTTGTCCATCATCGCGCGCGCCCGTTCGGGCGTGTGCACCAGTTCGGCCATCGCCACCCGGGACAGATCGATGAAGCCGGGGTCGTCGAGCAGGCGCATCTTCCGCGCCGCGAATACCAGCAATTGATCGCGCAGCGGCCGTGCCGGATCGTACGGCACGACATCCAGTGCCTGGCTGGCCTCGAACAGTTGCCACAGGATCGCGGTGAACAGTTCGTCCTTGCTGGCGAAGTGGTTGTAGACGGTGCGCTTGGATACCTCGGCCGTGGCCGCGATGCGGTCCATGCTGGTGCCGGCGAAGCCGAAGGTGCGGAACTCGGCTACCGCCGCCTCGAGGATGGCCGCGCGCTTGCGGTCGGTCAGGCGGGTGGGGCGGTCGGAGGGGCTCATGTCGCCATTTTACACCGTTCAGTTTACTTTTCGGAAAAGGCAAGTACACTCGCCGGTGTACTTTCCAGGGCAAGCCCCGATGACGCGTCGCCTGCCTCGATTCCTCCTCCTTCTGACGGTGTTGATCGCCATGTCCATTGGCCTGTTGACCTGCGGTGCCCGCCCGGCTGCCGCCTATGACCAGTCGCCGCAGTTCGGCGACGGGCGCTTCCACAATCCCGTCGGCAAGAGCGCGCTCGGCTTCGTCGGCACGCTGGGCGTGATGTGGAAGTTCCTGTTCGACAAGCCGGCCGATGCCAGCCCGCTGGCGCCGATCCCGGTGCAGGCGCTGACCCGCCAGGCCCTGCTCGATGCGCCCGATGACAGCCTGTGGCGGCTGGGGCACTCGACGATGCTGATGAAGCTGGACGGCCATTTCTGGCTGACCGACCCGGTGTTCGCCGAGCGCGCCTCGCCGATGTCGTTCATGGGCCCGAAGCGCTTCCACGCCCCGCCGTTGAGCATCGACGAACTGCCGCCCATCACCGGCGTGATCATCTCCCACGACCACTACGATCACCTCGACCACGCGGCTATCCTCGCGCTCGCGCCGAAGGTGCAGCACTTCGTCACCGCGCTCGGCGTGGGTGACCGTTTGATCGGGTGGGGCGTGCCGGCGGCGAAGGTGGTGCAGCTGGACTGGTGGCAGGACACCCGCGTGGAAGGCCTGAAGATCGTCGCGACCCCGGCCCAGCATTTTTCCGGGCGCACCCTGGCCGACGGCAACCGCACGTTGTGGGCCTCGTGGGTGATCGACACCGGGCATACCCGGATCTTCTTCAGCGGTGACACTGGCTACTTCGATGGCTTTGCCCGCATCGGCGAGCGCTACGGCCCGTTCGACCTGACCATGATCGAGACCGGCGCCTACGATGCGCAGTGGCCGGACGTGCACATGCAGCCCGAACAGAGCCTGCAGGCGCACCTGGACGTGCGCGGCAGGGTGATGATGCCGATCCACAACGGCACCTTCGACCTCGCGCTGCACCCGTGGACCGAACCGTTCGAACGCATCACCACGCTGGCGCAGGAACAGGGCGTGGCGCTGACCGCGCCGCACATGGGCGAACGCCTGGATATCCGCGCACCTGCATCGTCCACCCAGTGGTGGCGGGAAGGGCAGCCGGCCACGCCGTGACGTTGGCGCCGAACGGCGTCGTGCCGGCATGACGCGCTTGGCGATAAAGTAGGCGCAGGCGCCTGGCGCGCCATCGTCCAACACGGAGCACCCAATGAAGCGACTGATCCTGGTAGCGGCCTGCGCCTTCGCGCTGGCCGCCTGCAGCAACCCCGAGGCCGAGCGCCAGGCGCAGCAGGCCGCCGCGGCCGCCGCCAAGGCGCAGCAGGAAGAGAAGGCCGAAGGCGTGGCCAAGCAGTACGACATGGCCGTCGCCGCGCAGGATTGGGAGCGCGCGCGCATCCACGGCGGCTCGCTGCTGGATCAGTACAAGGACACCGACGTGGCTGCCCGGATCGAACCGGGCTACGCCGAGGTCAAGGCCAAGGCTGAAGCCGCGCGCGAGACGCGCCGCCTGCAGGCGCTGTGGCAGTACAACAAGATCCCGGTCGGGACCAAGGGCATCCAGGCCTCCGCGCAGATCTACAGCAAGGAGCGCGTGGATGTGGACGGCAGCGGTGCCAAGCCGGTGCAGCTGGTCTTCCGCGACCATCCCGAGTGGAAGCGCCACGCCTACCTCGTGCTGCAGGCCGGCGATTTCCGCTGCCCGAAGTGCCAGGTCAAGGTGACCGTCGACGACGGCAAGCCGGTGGCGATGGCGGCCTGGCGCCCGGATACCGATGAGGCGATCGCGATGTTCATCACCGACCAGAAGGCGCTGTGGAACCTGGCGCGCAAGGCCAGGGTGATCAGCATCGAATTCCCGGTCAAGGCCGGCGGCACGCGCACGGCCGTGTTCGAGACCGGCGGCGTGGACGCCAGCCAGATGCCGCAGTGGTGGCAGTGAGCGGCCTGCCGGCCCTCCGTCACTGGGTGTTCGACATGGACGGCACGCTGACCGTGGCGGTGCATGATTTCGAGCGCATCAAACACGAGCTCGCGATCCCGCAGGAAGACGACATCCTCACCCATCTCGCCGCGCTGCCGGCCGAGGTGGCGGCGGAGAAGCATGACTGGCTGCTGGCACACGAACGCGCGCTGGCAGAGCGCGCGCAGGCCGCTCCCGGTGCCGTGGCCCTGGTACGCGCGCTGCACGGTGCGGGCTGCCGGCTGGGCATCCTGACCCGCAACGCGCGCGAACTGGCCCAGGTGACATTGCAGGCGATCGGAGTGGGGGATGTGTTCGCCACCGACGACATCATCGGCCGCGACGAAGCCCAGCCCAAACCGTCACCGGCCGGGCTGCGGTATTTCGCCGAGCGCTGGCAGGCAGCTCCCGCCCGGATGGTGATGGTCGGCGATCACCGTTTCGACCTCGAATGCGGCCGCGCCGCCGGTACCCGCACCCTGCTGGTCAACACGCCGGACAACCCGTGGCCGGGCCTGGCCTGCTGGCATCTGGCTGATTGCGGCGAGGTGCTGGCGGCGTGGGAAGGGAAGCGGGTTTCGGCCTGATCGCACCGGACAAGGCCTGCCGCATGCTCTGCTGACGGTGGACCCGAACAGCAGCCAGGCATGGCCTGGCTCTACCCCCCCCCCATCGCCTCGCGCTTCACCCTCTGGTGGAGAGCCCCCTTGATGTTCAAGGGGGCGTGCCGAAGGCGGGGGGATAAGGTGGGATGCGCGGGCAGTTTGGTTACGCGTTCAACGCGTAACCAAACTGCTGCTTGAACTGCTCATTGAACTCATCAAACGTGAAGCGCTGGTTCTGGGTGCCCGGGTGCTCGACCTTCAGCGCGCCCATCAGGTTGCCCATGCGGCCGATGGTCAGCCAGTCGTAGCCCTTCTCGATGCCGTAGATCAGGCCGGCGCGGAAGGCGTCGCCACAGCCGGTCGGGTCGACCACGCGGCGCTCGTGCGCCGGCGGAATGTCATAGGTCTTTTCCGGGGTGTGGATGACCGCGCCCTTCGGGCCACGGGTGGTGATGTAGGCCTTGACCCGGCTCACGATCTCCTTTTCATCCCAGCCGGTGCGCTCCTGCAGCAGGTTGGACTCGTAGTCGTTGACCACGACGTAGTCGGCCTGTTCGATGAAGGTGCGCAGCTCCGGGCCGTTGAACAGCGGCATGGCCTGGCCCGGGTCGAAGATGAACGGCACGCCGCCTTCGAAGAATTCCTGCGAGTTCTGGATCATGCCCTCGCGCCCGTCCGGGCCGACCAGGCCCAGGGTCACGCCCGGCACGTCCTTCACGTGGTTCTCGTAGGACCGCATCATCGCGCCCGGGTGGAAGGCGGTGATCTGGTTGTTGTCGTGGTCGGTGGTGATGAACGCCTGCGGGGTGAACAGCTCGTCGATCACCTTGACCCGGCTCAGGTCGATGCCCAGGCCCTGGAAGTACTCGCGGTACGGGCCGAAGTCCGAGCCCACGGTGCCCATCGGGATCGGCTCGCCGCCCAGCAGGTACAGGTTGTAGGCGATGTTGCCTGCGCAACCGCCGAATTCACGACGCATGCGCGGCACCAGGAACGACACATTCAGGATGTGCACCTTGTCCGGCAGGATGTGATTCTTGAACTGGTCCGGAAACACCATGATGGTGTCGAAGGCAAGAGAACCACAGATCAAAGCGGACATCGAGTAAGGCCTATGCGGAAGGGAGTTTGAGGCCCGTCTGGCGGGCAACGAAACGGCGCCTCGCGGCGCCCTGCGGCGCAAAGGTTAACGGGTGAGGCGGCTTTGGGCCAGAACCCGGGCTGTCCGGATTGGCCTGAATGGCCGTGAAGGCTGGCTTTCGGCCAGATTTGTCCTTGCTCGCGCACAGGGGGATTGCTAGGCTTGTCGACCTCGAATTCTGCCCATTTTTTCGCCATCCCGCGTTGGGCGCGACACCCCTCAGGATCAACTCCCAGATGTTCAAGAAACTGCGTGGCATGTTCTCCAATGACCTGTCCATCGACCTGGGCACGGCCAACACCCTCATCTACGTGCGTGGGCAGGGGATCGTGCTGAACGAGCCGTCGGTCGTGGCCGTGCGCCAGGACCGTGCCATCGGTGGTACCCGTTCCGTGGCTGCCGTGGGCGCCGAGGCCAAGCAGATGCTCGGCCGTACCCCGGGGCATATCACCACCATCCGCCCGATGAAGGATGGCGTCATCGCCGACTTCACCTACACCGAGGCGATGCTCAAGCACTTCATCAAGAAGGTCCACAAGTCGCGCTTCCTGCGCCCGAGCCCGCGCGTGCTGGTCTGCGTGCCGGCCGGCTCGACCCAGGTCGAGCGCCGCGCGATCAAGGAATCGGCCGAGGAGGCCGGTGCCCGCGATGTGTTCCTGATCGAAGAGCCCATGGCCGCTGCGATCGGCGCCGGCATGCCGGTGACCGAAGCGCGTGGCTCGATGGTCATCGACATCGGCGGCGGCACCACCGAAGTGGCGGTGATCTCGCTGAACGGCATCGTCTACTCGGCCTCCGTGCGCATCGGCGGCGACCGCTTCGACGAATCGATCACCAACTACGTGCGCCGCAACCACGGCATGCTGATCGGTGAAGCCACCGCCGAGCGGATCAAGGTCGAGCTCGGCTGCGCCTACCCGCAGGCGGAAGTGATCGAGATGGAAATCTCCGGCCGAAACCTCGCCGAGGGCGTGCCGAAGATGATCAAGATCAACTCCAACGAGGTGCTTGAAGCCCTGCACGAGCCGCTGTCGGGCATCGTCAGCGCGGTCAAGCTGGCGCTGGAGCAGACCCCGCCGGAACTGTGTGCCGACGTCGCCGAGCGCGGCATCGTGCTGACCGGTGGTGGCGCCCTGCTGCGCGACATGGACCGCCTGATCTCCGAGGAAACCGGCCTGCACGTGCAGGTGGCCGATGACCCGCTGACCTGCGTGGCCCGCGGTGGTGGTCGTGCGCTGGAGCTGGTGGACATGCACGGCAACGAGTTCTTTGCGCCGGAGTGAGCCGTACCGGCCGTGTATCGTAGACACGCCTCTGCGGCGTGATGCCTCCGGTGAGCCCCGCTCACCGGGCGTCACCCCGCCGGGGCGTTGTCGCATGCTGTTCCCGCTGCGCTCTCGTTCCGCGCGCTTCATCCACACTTTTCCCAGTCGACGCCTGTGCCGCCTTACGCCGGTCCTCCCGTAGCCTCCCGCCAGGGCGATGCCGCCAGTCCGCTGCGCCTGCTCGCATACCTGGCGTTGGCCATCACCCTGATCGTGCTCGATGACCAGGCCGGCTGGCTGTCGCGCCTGCGCGCGCAGGCCAACGTGCTGGTGCAGCCGGTGTGGGCGCTGGCCGGCCTGCCGGGTCGCCTGGGCACCCAGGTCAAGGACAACGCGGCCAGCCACGGCCAGCTCGTCACCGAGAACCGCGAACTGCGCAACCAGCTGCTGATCGCCAATGCGCGGCTGACCCGCCTGCAGACCGCGGCGCTGGACAATGCCCAGCTGCGCGAGCTGCTCAACGTGGCCGAACGCAGTGGCCTGGACGTGCAGCTCGCCCCGATCCTGGATATCGACCTGGACCCGGTGCGGCAGCGTCTGGTGCTCGCCGCCGGCACCCGCGATGGCGTGCATGTCGGCCAGGCGGTGATCGATGCCGGTGGCCTGATGGGCCAGGTGATCGCCACCACCGGCAACAGCGCGACCGTGCTGCTGCTCACCGACCCCGACCACGCGGTGCCGGTCACCGTGGCCCGCAACGGCGTGCGCCTTATCGTCTACGGCCGTGGCGACACCCTGGAGCTACGCGACATTCCGCTCAGTGCCGGGGTGGAAGTGGGCGACGAGATCGTCACCTCCGGTCTCGGTGGGCGCTTCCCGGCCGGATTCCCGGTCGGCAGCATCACCGCGCTGCGCCCGGATGACACCCATGCCTTCCTGGTCGGCGAGCTGAAGCCGGCCGCCCAGCTCGACCGCGGCCGCGATGTGCTGCTGCTGCGCCCGGGCGAGGCGATCCGCATCCCGCCGAACCTGCGCCGTGATGCCAGCGAAGCCGGTGGACCGGCCGCTGCGCCGCTGCAGGAGGGCGCGCCCACAGGCACTGCAGCGCCGGCCAGTACCACCCCGGCGGGTTCATCCCCGGCCACGACGGCACCTGCGGCGGCGCCCGCCAATGCACCACAGGCCAACCGGCCCGGTCCGGCCGCACCGGTACCGGTGACCGCTCCGCGGCGTGCCGCAGCCGAATCCACGGTAGTGCCGAGCCATGCTCGGCAGCCCGAACCCGTGGAGAACCGGCCATGAGCCGCCTGCGCGACAAACCCTGGGTGCTGCCGGCCAGCCTGGTGGTGGCCCTGCTGCTCGGCCTGCTGCCACTGCCGGCCCTGCTGCAGCCGCTGCGCCCGTACTGGCTGGCGCTGGTGCTGGCCTACTGGGTGATCGAAACACCGGACCGGGTCGGGCTGGGCATCGCCTTCGCCAGCGGCGTGATCGCCGATCTGCTCTATGGCGGCGTGCTCGGCGAGCAGGCGCTGCGGCTGGTGATCCTGACCTTCATCCTCCAGCGCTTCCGCGCGCGCATCCGCTTCTTCCCGATGTCGCAGCAGATCCTGGCGATCGGCGGCCTGCTGTTCAACGATCGCATCGTCAGCGCGGTGGTGCACATCGTGGTCGGCGAGCCGACCCTGCCGTGGTCGTACTGGTGGGCGCCGCTGCTGGGCATGGCGCTGTGGCCGCTGGTGTTCGTGCTGCTGGACGCCCTGCGCTTCGGGCGACGCGGGCGCTGACATGTACATGCGCCGCCAGGCCAAGAATCCGCATGCCGAGGCAGAACAGTTCCGGCGCCGCGCCGCGCTGGGCTTCCTCGGCGTGCTGGTGTGCCTGCTCGGCCTCGGCGGCTGGTACTTCAAGCTGCAGGTGATGGACCACGACATCTACGCCACGCGCTCGGAGGCCAACCGGATCAAGCCGCGGCCGGTGGTGCCGGGGCGCGGGATGATCTACGACCGCAACGGCCGGCTGCTGGCCGAGAACGTGCCGGCGTTCCGCCTGGACATCACCCCGGACAAGGTCAAGGACATGGACGCCACGCTGGCGGGCCTGTCGAAGATCCTCGCCCTCAGCCCGGAAGACATCGAGACCTTCAACCGGTCGCGCAAGGCACGCCGCAGTTTCCTGCCGGTCACGCTCAAGCTGCGCGTCACCGATGAGGAGATGGCGCGTTTCGCGGTGGACCGCTGGCGTTTCCCCGGCGTGGAGCTGGAGCCGTACCTGACCCGTCGCTATCCGTATGGCGATCTGTTCGCGCACATCATCGGCTACGTCGGCCGGGTCGATGACAAGGACCTGGAGATGCTGGGCGAGGGCAATGCCGCGCTGACCCACATCGGCAAGTCCGGGCTGGAGCGCTATTACGAGCAGCAGCTGCGTGGCAAGGTCGGTTACGAGCAGGTCGAGACCAACGTACAGGGCCGGGCGATCCGCACCATCGGCCGGGTCGCGGCGCAGTCGGGCAGCGATCTGCGGCTGTCGATCGATGCCGACCTGCAGCGCGCGATGGTCGCCGCCTTCGGTGAGTTCGAGGGCGCGGCGGTGGCGATGGACCCGCGCACCGGCGAAGTGCTGGCGATGGTCAGCCTGCCGTCCTACGACCCCAACCTGTTCGTCAACGGCATCTCGCACGCCGACTTCAAAGCGCTCAACGACAACCCCTCGCGGCCGCAGTTCAACCGCCTGGTGCTTGGCGGCGTCGCGCCCGGTTCCACCATCAAGCCACTGATCGGGCTGGCCGGCCTGGACAGCGGCGTGCGCAGGCCGGAAGACAAGATTCTCTCCACCGGCATGTTCTATCTGCCGGGCACCTCGCGCGGCTGGGGCGATGCCAACCGTGGCGGCCATGGCTGGACCGATCTGCGCAAGTCGATCACCCAGTCGGTCAATACGTATTACTACAAGCTGGCGCTGGATCTGGGCATCGACCGCTTCGACCACTACATGGGCTACTACGGGTTCGGTGCGCCGACCGGCATCGACCTGACCGGCGAGATCGGCGGCATCCTGCCGTCGCCGGCGGCCAAGTTCAAGGCGCGCAAAGAGCGCTGGTATCCCGGCGACACCGTCAACGTCAGCATCGGCCAGGGTGACTGGAAGGTCACGCCGCTGCAGCTGGTGCACGGGGTGGCCGGCATCGCCGATGGCCAACTGCGGCAGCCGCACCTGGTGATGCAGCAGCGCGCCGGTTTCGATGCGGACTGGACCGCCACGCCGCCGGGCGAGAGCAAGCCGATCAGCCCGACGCCGGGCAATCTGCAGGCCGTGCGCGAAGGCATGATGGGCACCATGCAGCCGGGCGGCAGCGGTGCGCGTGCTGCCGCCGGAGCCCCGTATGTCATGGCCGGCAAGACCGGCACCGCGCAGGTGATCAGCCGCCGCGGTACCGCGGCGGTCAACCCGCGCAGCCTGCCGCTGCATCTGCGCCACCGCGCGCTGTTCGTGGGCTTCGCACCGGCCGACCACCCGGTGATCGCGGTGGCGATCGCGGTGGAGGGCGGTGGTTACGGTGGCTCGGCGGCAGCACCGATCGCCCGCAAGATCTTCGACGCCTGGCTGCTCGGCAAGATGCCCGATGGCCTGGAACCGCTGGACAGTGAGCGCGGCACCACCGCGATCGGCATCACGGCGTTCGACGGGGGCGATGGTGCGGCACGCGAAGCGGGCGATGCCGCCGTGGCCGCGCTGGAGCTGCTGCCGGTCATGGTCGGTGTGCCTGCCGCGCCCGAGCCCGCCCCGGCGCCGCTGCCCGGCGCCCCCGTGCCGAGTGCCACCGCGCCGCCGACCGCACCGGAGCGGACACGATGAAGGTCTTCCTGCGCTGGGCGGTCGATATGGCCGTCCGCTTCAGCAGCTCGCTGGACTGGGTCCTGTGCCTGGCCCTGGGCGCGCTGATGCTGATCGGCCTGGCGGTGCTCAAGAGCGCCGGCGGCGACGGGCTGGTGTTCGCGCAGGGTGCGCGCTTCGCGGTCGGCCTGGCCGCGATGTGGGCGATCTCGCGCGTGTCGATCCTGCGCATCCGCTCGGCCACGCCGTTGATCTACGCGGTCTCGATGATTCCGCTGCTGGCCGTGTTCGTGCTCGGCACCGGCAAGTACGGCCGGCAGTGGCTGGATCTGAAACTGTTCTACCTGCAGCCGGCCGAACTGCTCAAGGTCAGCCTGCCGATGATGGTGGCCTGGTACCTGCATCGCATGCCGCTGCCGCCGCGCTTCTCCACGGTGCTGACCAGCGCGGTGATCATCGGCGTACCGACCGGGCTGGTGATGCTGCAGCCGGACTTCGGCACCGGCGTGCTGATCGCCGCCAGCGGTGCGTTCGTGCTGCTGCTGGCCGGCCTGCCGTGGTGGTGGGTCGGCGTGGCGGTCGGCGGTGTCGCCGCGGCCGCGCCGGTGGCCTGGTTCTGGTTGCTGCGGCCGTACCAGAAGGACCGCATCATGATGTTCATGGACCCGGAGAGCGATGCGCTCGGCGCGGGCTGGAACATCATCCAGTCCAAGATCGCGATCGGCTCGGGGGGCTTCGACGGCAAGGGCTGGGGACAGGGCTCGCAGTCGCACCTGAACTTCATTCCCGAGCAGACCACCGACTTCGCCTTCTCCGTGCTCAGCGAGGAGTTCGGCTGGATCGGCGTGGCCATCGTGCTGGCGCTGTACCTGGTGGTGATCGGGCGCTGCCTGTGGATCGCCTCGCAGTCGCGCGATACCTATTCGCGTCTGCTGGCGGGCGCGACCGGCCTGGCGTTCTTCGTCTACGTGCTGGTCAACGGCGGCATGATTTCCGGCCTGCTGCCGGTGGTCGGGGTACCGATGCCCTTGATCAGTTACGGCGGTACCTCGGCGGTATCGCTGCTGGCCGGCTTCGGCCTGGTGATGGCGGTACGTCGCCACAACCCGGTGCACGGCGGCTACGGCTGAGCGCACGCGATGCGTACGCCGTGATCGGCGGTACGTGTCGGCTAAGGTTTGCGGTGCCCACGCGTGTTACGGTCCTGCGCTCGCGCCGGCCCGCCTGTCGGGCCCGCTTTCTGTTCGCCGTGTCGCCTCCTGCTGTGCGTCGCGTCATCCACAGGAGTCGTCCGCATGGTCGAACTACTGCAGCGCGCACGCGCCGTGTTCCGTTTCTTTTTCCGCACGCTGGACCTGCCGCTGCTGGGCGCGTTGTGCCTGCTGATGGTGGCCGGCCTGGCCGTGCTTCACAGCGTGGACGGTCCGGTAAATGCGCAGGCGATGCGCTACGGGGCCGGCCTTGCCGCACTCTGGGGGCTGTCGCGGCTGCCGGTGGTGGAACTGCGCGTGTGGTCGCCGTGGATCTACACGCTCTCCCTGCTGCCGCTGCTGGCGGTGTATGTGGTCGGCACCGGCAAGTACGGCCAGCGCTGGTTGAACCTGGGCGTGTTCTATCTGCAGCCTTCCGAGCTGCTCAAGCTCAGCCTGCCGATGATGATGGCGTGGTACCTGCACAAACAGCCCTTGCCGCCGCGGCCGCGCGCGGTGCTGACCGCCGCCGTGCTGATCGGTGGCCCGGCGGTGCTGATCCTGCTGCAGCCCAACCTGGGCACCGCGACGCTGGTGACCGCCAGTGGCGTGTTCGCGCTGCTGCTGGCCGGGCTGCGCTGGTGGTGGATGGCGGTGGCGCTGGGTGGCTTGTCGGTGGCGGCGCCGCTGGCGTGGTTCGGATTGCTGCGGCAGTACCAGAAGGATCGCGTGCTGACCTTCCTGTATCCGGAGAACGATCCGCTGGGCACCGGCTGGAACATCATCCAGTCCAAGATCGCGATCGGCTCGGGCGGCATGCACGGCAAAGGCTGGGGGCAGGGCACCCAGGCCACGCTGGATTTCCTGCCCGAGTACACCACCGACTTCGCCTTCTCGGTGCTGGCCGAGGAGTTCGGCTGGGTCGGGGTGGCGGTGGTGCTCAGCCTGTTCCTGTTCGTCACCGCGCGCTGCCTGTGGATCGCCAGCCAGTCGCGCTGTGGATACTCGCGGCTGCTGGTCGGCACCACCGGCCTGGTGTTCTTCGTCTACGTGCTGGTCAACGGCGGCATGATCTCCGGGCTGCTGCCGGTGGTGGGCGTGCCCATGCCCTTGATCAGCTATGGCGGCACGTCGGCGGTATCGCTGCTGGCCAGCTTCGGGCTGGTGATGGCCGCGCGGCAGCATCAGCCGGTGCATTCGACGTGAGGCCGGCATCCGCCATGCATTGCGCACGCGCCCAGGCGAAAACGCTTCCACGTGCAGGCATCGTCAAGCTGTCGCCGCAAAAGTGAGAAGTGGCGCACAGATATGAAGTGACTTGATCTCGATCAATGGACTTGTCGCAAACGGCCTGCACAATGGCGGCCCGCCAACAACGACGCGCTGAGCCAAGCATCGCGAAGGGGGAGTCTGGCGGGGAGTAGTTGACCTCACAGGTAGAGAGGGCGAGGCGCGCGCTGGGGAGATGCGCGCCGCGCCGCTGCCGATCGGGTCCGGTTTGGCCGGTTGCGTCCGCGGGGATGGGGACGCAGCCGGCAGACCTCTTCGCCCGGTGTTGCCAGCGCACAAAGTGAGACGTGCGTCGGCGCCCCTGCCGGTCGTGGCGTCTGCCCGGCAACCTTGCCGGAGGCGCGAGCGCGTTCCCGTTCCACCGCACGGTCGTCGTGCGTGAAGATCAACATGAATGGGGAAGTGAGCCGGCGCGTCCTACACGCGGCCTTAACGGCGTCGGTAAAACTCAGGCAATCCGTTGAGATTCATGGTGTTAGGGGTTTTAATTCATCCATGACCTGCTAACCTGCCGCGATGATTCGACGCTCCCTGGCCTGCATGCTCACGCTCGGTTTGGTCGCTTGTGCGACCCAGCCGCAGACTCCTTCACCGTCGCCGCAGGCCTCGGGGGTTCCCGTCACTCCCGCTGCGGGGAACAAAGGGCCGGCCGAAGCCGCCCCCGAGGCAGCGGGTGCCAACGCGGCCCCGGTCGATCTGACCCCGGTCCCGTTCGAGGTGGCCCGCGCCAACTTCGTGCGCGATACCGCGGCCCGCTACGGCATTCCCGCCGCGCACATCGAGGCGACCCTGGCCCAGGCGCAGATCCGCGACCCGATCATCGCGGCGATGTCGCGCCCGGCCGAGCGGGTCAAACCGTGGAACGAATACCGGCCGATGTTCATCAGCCAGGCGCGGATCGAAGGCGGCAGGAAGTTCCTCGCCCAGCATCGCGATGAGCTGATGCGCGTGCAGCAGCGCACCGGTGTCCCGGCCGAGGTGATCGTGGCGATCATCGGCGTGGAAACCAGTTACGGCGGCAACACCGGCAATTACCGCGTGCTGGATGCGCTGTACACGCTGGCCTTCAAATACCCGCGCAGTGGCGATCCGGCCAAGCTCGAACGCGAAGTGCGCCGCGAGCTGTTCTTCCGCGACGAACTGGCGCGCCTGTTCGCGCTGACCCGCGATGAGAAGCTCGACATCACCGCGATCAAGGGCAGCTACGCCGGCGCGATGGGCATGGGCCAGTTCATGCCCTCCAGCTATCTCGATTACGCGGTGGACGGCAACGGCGATGGCCGTCGCGATCTGTTCAACAGCTATGACGACGTCTTCTCCTCGATCGCCAACTACTTCGTCAAGAAGGGCGGTTGGGTCCGCGGTGGCCCGGTCGCCGTGCCGGCCACGCTGCAGGCGGGTCGCGAACCCTTCAATCCGACCGAGTGGGCGCCGACCTGGAGCCTCTCCGAGCTGGCCCAGCGCGGTTACCAGCCCAGCGTTCCGGTCGCGGCCGGCCTGACCGCCACCCCGATCACGCTGGAAGGCAGCACCGGCAAGCAGTACTGGCTGGGCTTCCAGAACTACTACGCCATTACCCGCTACAACCTCTCGAAAATGTATGCGATGGCCGTGTACCAGTTGTCCCAGGCCATCGCCGGACAGGAGTTGCCGCCGGCATGAACACGATCGCACGCTCCAGATGGCTGATCCCGGGTCTGTTGATACTGGCACTGGCCGCCTGCAGCAGTGCGCCGAAGAAACCCGGGGGCGGCACCGCTTCCGGCAGCAGCAAGCCGTCCGGCGCGGTGGTGCAGGGCAAAGGCGGGCGTCCGGCGCATTGTCCTGATGGCTCGCCGTACAAAGCCGCGTCTGAAGACCCGAGCACGCGCGGCGACTATCGCGCCGGCGGGCTGTACAAGCCGGGCGTGAATGACAGCACCCCCACCTACATCCCGAACGTGGCCTGCATCCCCGAGCCGGAGGTCGTGGATCTGCCGCGGTCGCCGGTCGGCAACAAATCGCCGTATGTGGTGCTGGGCAAGCAGTACCAGGTGATGGACAAGACCCGCGGCTATGCCGAGAAGGGCACCGCCTCGTATTACGGCGCCAAGTTCCATGGCCGCCTGACCTCCAACCGCGAGGTGTACGACATGTACGCCTTCACCGCCGCGCACAAGACGCTGCCACTGCCGAGCTTCGCCCGGGTCACCAACCTGGACAACGGCGAATCGGTGATCGTGCGGGTCAATGATCGTGGCCCGTTCCATGACGGCCGCGTGGTCGATCTCAGTTACGCGGCCGCCGTGCGCCTGGGCATCACCCAGCGCGGCACCGGCAACGTGGAAGTCCGCGCACTGGCCCCGGGCGACGACAACCTCATGGTCGACAAGCCCAGCCGCCGCGAACGCCGCGAGGTCGCCGCCGCTGCGGCTGCCGCGACGACGGCCAGCGCCACCGCGGCACGCCGCGCCAGCGACATGGATGCCCTGGTCGGCAAGTTGCCGGCCGCCACGGCCACGGCCACGGCCACGGCCACCGCGGCCAAACCGGCCGGCGAGCAGTACCGCTACCGCGTGGCCGACTCGGCCAAGCCGGGCAACGCCGACAACTTCGATCACTGGATGCGCGACAACGGGGTACGCGTGGCCACCGGCAAGCCGGCCACCACCCAGGCCGCCAGCGTGAACAGCGCCCCGGTGGCGGTCGCCGCACTGCCCGCCGCCGCGCCCGCCGCGCGCCCGGCCCCCAGCGCCAGCCTGTCCCAGCAGGTGCTCGGCAGCGTGCTGCTGCAGGTCGCCAGTTTCGCCAGCCGCGACAATGCGACCCGCGCGCTCGGCCAGCTGTCCTCGGCCGGCATCGCCGGGGCCAGCATCAGCGACATCGTCAGTGGCGGGCGCACCCTGTGGCGCCTGCGCGTGCCGGCCCCCGACCATGCCAGTGCCTCGGAACTTGCCGGCCGGATTGCCGGTCTGGGCTTCGGGGCGCCGCAGATCGTGAAGGACTGAGCCTTCCACTGCCCGCGGCACGCCAGCGCGTGCCGCCGCTCCTTGGCCCTACAATGGCCGTTATCCCTCATCCCCCCCCCTTGGCGCCCTCCAGGAGCTTGCTGTCCGATGAAATTCCGCTTTGCCGCCGCTGCCATGGCCACGACCCTGTTCGTGGGCATGGTCTCCGCCCAGACCCCCCTGCCGACCCCGGCACCGGCGCCTGCTCCCGCCGCCGCCGCTCCGGCCACCGTGGCCACGCCGCCGGCACCCGCGCCCAGCATCTCCAAGGCCTGGATCCTGATGGATTTCGCCACCGGGCAGGTCCTGGCCGGTGAAAACGTGCACGAACAGCTGGCCCCGGCCAGCATCACCAAGGTGATGACCTCGTATGTCGTCGCCGCCGAGGTCAAGAACGGCAAGGTCCGTACCGACGACCAGGTGATGATGAGCGAGCGCGCCTGGCGCGAGGGCGGTGCCGGCACCGACGGCAGCTACAGCGGCTTCCCGGTCAACCAGACCGCACGCCTGGAAGACATGGAAAAGGGCATGGCGATCCAGTCCGGCAACGATGCCGCGATCGCCCTGGCCGAGCACGTCGCCGGCAGCGAAGAAGCCTTCGCCTCGCTGATGAACAGCTACGCCGCCAAGATCGGCATGAAGGACTCGCACTTCGTCAACGCGCACGGCCTCAGCGCCCCGGGCCACCACACCACCGCCTACGACCTGGCCCTGCTGGGCCGCGCGATGGTGCGTGACTACCCGGAAACCTACGCCTACAACAAGGTGAAGGAATTCACCGTCGGCAACATCACCCAGCCGAACCGCAACCTGCTGCTGTGGCGCGACCAGAGCGTGGACGGCATCAAGACCGGCCATACCTCCGAAGCCGGCTACTGCCTGATGAGCTCGGCCCAGCGCGGCGACCAGCGCCTGGTCGCGGTGATCCTCGGGGGCGGTTCGGAAAAGCAGCGCGCCGATGACAGCCTGGCCCTGCTCAACTGGGGCTTCCGCTTCTTCGAAACCCACCGCATGTACGAGCCGGGCAAGGTCGTGGCCGAGCACAAGGTGTGGAAGGGCAAGACCGCCACGCTGCAGCTGGGCGTCGCCCAGCCGATGCTGGTCAGCGTCCCGCGCGGCCGCTACAACGATCTCAAGCCGAGCATCGACGTTCCCAAGACCCTCGAAGCCCCGTTCACCGCTGGCCAGCAGGTCGGCACGCTGAAGGTGATGCTGGACAACCAGGTCGTCGCCCAGGCGCCGCTGGTCGCCGTGGCCGCCGTCGAAGAAGCCGGCTTCTTCAAGCGCCTGTGGGACAGCTTCTGGATGTGGTGGGAATCGGAGTAATCCGGCCCGACCGCAGTAAAAAAAGACCGGCGAAAGCCGGTCTTTTTTTTGCGCGTCCCTTTTTGGCTGCCCGGTAGTGCCGGCCGCTGGCCGGCGTCTCGTACTGGCGGCGTTACAGCGACCGGCTGATCGTGAAGCTGCCGAACACCGGTGCCTCGCGCTGCCCATCGAACTCGCGCGTGCTGTGGTAGCGCGCCAGCGCGAACTTCCAGCGCCCGCGCATCACCGCCAGCCCGTACCCGGCCTGGCCGACCACATGCCGCTTGTCGACACTGTGGCTGGTGCGGAACGTGTTGCCATCCAGCGTGATATCGCGGATCACCCACGCCGCATCGGTCGTCGCGAACAGATGCCACGACCACCCGCTCGGCTTGCCCCCGCGCGTCGGCGCCGTGTTCTCACCGGCCGGGCGCAGGGGGGTACTGCCGAAATCGTCCGGCAGCTTCCAGCCGAAGCGCACTTCGCCACCGGCATTGAGGTGCGTGGCCAGGTTGCCCACCGCGCCGCCGTAATGGCTGATCGCATCCCAGCCCCAGCCGCCCAGGTTCTCCGTGGCATCGGCCGGCCACCGGCGCATCCGCTCGTGGGTCAGCATGAACACCGGCTCGTTGTGCAGCTGGTTGTCCCAGCCCTGGAACTTCTCATCGCCCAGCAGCTCGTGCACCGCGTTCTGCACTTCTTCGCCCTGCGCCCAGGGCCCGACCACGCCCAACGCCAGCTGCGTCGTCTGCAGCCGGTCGCCGCGGCGCGCGTTGTACCCGAAGCTGCCGATCAGCACGCCCGCATACGGGCGGTCATCTTCGATCAGGTCCTTCCGGGTGAAATCGGTCGGGGTGAAAATCCCCTGGGCCAGGCTGAAGATCATGTTCTGCTGTTCGAACTCGCCCGGGTGCAGCCGCTCCAGGTGGCTGTTGACCCAGCGCGCCAGGCGCGGCAGGCACGGATCGTCGGTGTAGTCGACCAGGTTCGGGGACACGAAGGTGATCTGGGCACCGTTGGTATAGCCCTGATCCTGGTCCTTGCCGCCGAACAGATCGTTGTCGACGCGGAAGTTGACCTGCGGCGGATGCTCGCGCATCGCATCGGGCCCGCATTGGGAGGCGGCCTGGGCGGCAGGCGCCGCCAGGGCGAGGACACCGGCAAGCGCGGCCGGCAGCGCGAAGGGCTTCAAGGACATGGGATACCAGACAGGGATTTATTCTTTCTTAAGCTGGTACAGCGTAGTCAGAGCGTGATCCTGTGAACAGCACTGCGCACGCACTGCTGCGTATCAGTGGCGATACAGGCGTTTTCACGTGCCGTTCGGTACCGCTGTGCGCACGATCAAGCAATGCTTGGGTTCGGGCGCGGGCATCCCCATAATCCCGGACATGGAGATCAAGTCTGACAACCCCGACCACGGCTTCCAGTTCCCCGGCCAGTTCGAACTCAGCGCCATGGGCGCGGCCGGCAACGACCTGGAACGCGAACTGCCGCGCCTGCTCGAGCTCGCCGGCCTGGAAGTACTGACCGAACGGGTCAGCTGGAAACACTCGTCCAACGGCAAGTACGTGTCCGTGCGACTGGTGTTCAAGGCCGACAACCGCGAACAGTACGATGCCGCCCACAACGCGCTACGCGACCACCCGGAAGTGAAGTGGACGCTGTAGCCAGCTGCGCCACCGCCGCGGCCCCGGGCGACCGGGCGCCGCAACCGGCCCTCGTGCGTGACCTCGGCCGCCAGCCCTATGCCCCGGTCTGGCACGCCATGCAGCGTTTCACCGATGCCCGCACCGATGCCACCCGCGACGAACTGTGGGTGGTCGAGCACGACCCGGTGTTCACCCTGGGCCAGGCCGGCAAGGACGAGCACGTGCTCGCCCCCGGCGATATTCCCGTTCTGCATGTCGACCGTGGCGGCCAGGTGACCTACCACGGCCCCGGCCAGCTGGTGATCTACCCGCTGCTGCAGCTGCGGCGGCTGGGCATCGGGGTGCGCGACTACGTCTGCCGGATCGAGCAGGCCATCATCGACACCCTGGACGAATGGAACATCGGCGCCGAGCGCCTCGACGGCGCCCCCGGCGTCTACGTGGGCGGGGCCAAGGTCGCCGCCCTCGGCATCCGCGTGCGCCGCGGCTGCACCTTCCACGGCCTGGCCTTCAATGTGTCCATGGACCTGGAACCGTTCCGCCGGATCAACCCCTGTGGCTATCAAGGGCTGCAGGTGACCTCGGTGGTAGACTTGGGGGGACCGTCCGGCATGGCGGCCGTCACGCCGGTGCTGCTGGGCCATCTGGCCCGCCAGTTCGGCCTGGCCCTCGAGCCGGCCGCTGAATTACCCGATTTGACTGACGCGGCGTGAACGCCGCCGACCAAGGCCATGACTGAAACCACCGCTCGCCTCATTCCCCTGCAGGTTGTGCAGGGCGACACGCCGTCCGCCGCCCCGTTGCAGACGGGCGTCAAACAGATCGGCGGTGACAAGATCGGCCGCTCGCCGGTGCAGTTCGCCGACGCGCCGGTGCTGCGCAAGCCGTCGTGGATCCGCGTGCGGATTCCGTCGGGCAACGCCGTGCAGAACCTCAAGGCCAAGCTGCGCGAGAACCGCCTGGTCACGGTCTGCGAGGAAGCCAGCTGCCCCAACATCCACGAGTGCTTCAGCCACGGCACCGCGACCTTCATGATCCTCGGCGAGGTCTGCACCCGCCGCTGCTCGTTCTGCGACGTCGCCCACGGCCGGCCGAAGCCGCCGGACGCCAATGAACCGGCCAGCCTGTCCCAGACCGTGGCCGACATGGGCCTGAAGTACGTCGTGGTGACCAGCGTGGACCGCGACGACCTGCGCGACGGCGGTGCCCAGCACTTCGCCGACTGCATCGGCGCCATCCGTGCCAAGTCGCCCAACACCAAGATCGAAGTGCTGACCCCGGACTTCCGTGGCAAGGGCCGCATGGAGCGCGCGCTGGAGATCCTGGCGACCAATCCGCCGGATGTGTTCAACCACAACATCGAAACCGTGCCGGACCTGTACCGCAACGTGCGCCCGGGCGCGGATTACCAGTGGTCGCTGACCCTGCTCAAGAAGTTCAAGGCCCAGCATCCGGAGATCGCCACCAAGTCCGGCATCATGCTCGGTCTGGGCGAGACCCTCGAGCAGGTCCAGGCCACGCTGCGCGACCTGCGCGAGCACGACGTGGACATGATCACGATCGGCCAGTACCTGCAGCCGACCGCCCACCACCACCCGGTGCTGCGTTACTGGACGCCCGAGGAATACAAGGCGCTGGAGGAGTACGGCAACGCGCTGGGCTTCAGCCACGTCGCCTCCGGTCCGATGGTGCGCTCGTCCTACCACGCCGACCGCCAGGCGGCCGACGCCGGCGTCGCCGGTTGATCCAACGGGCCCTTCGGGGCCCGTTCTGTCATTCCCCCTGTCTTCCCCCGGCTGCGGCCCTGAACCGCGGATGGCCGCAGGCCTGTGCCTGCCTGCCGATCCCGCCGGTATTCACAAATTTCTCCAACGGCCTCGGTAGGCTGAAGGCCCCGGTGACAAACGCGGCAACTTTCGGCACTGTCGTGGTGTCTGTAATGCACGCAGTCTCTCCCTTGGCAAGGTGCCACGAGCTAGTCCATGAAATTCAAAGCCCCCGCATTCCTGATGGCCCTGGCGCTCACCGCGCCGATGGCACTGGCCGCCTACGCCGATTCGCCCGCGCTGCCCTCGGCCGCCACGGCCGACCAGGTGACCACCTCCAAGCTGGTCTACGGACTGCTCTCGGACAGCCGATACGCCTACCGGCCGCGCGCACTTGATGCGGCGACCTCCAAGGACGTCTTCAAGCGCTACCTGGAGTCGCTCGACAGCAGCAAGCAGTTCTTCACCCAGGCCGACATCACCCGCTTCGCGCCGTTCGAGGCCAACATCGCCACCGCCATCCGCGGAGGTGAGCTGGAGCCGGCGTTCCAGGTGTTCGCGGTCTACAAGCAGCGCGTGGGCGAGCGCGTCGGCTATGCGCGCAAGCTGCTGAAGCAGGACTTCGATTTCAGCACCGACGAAAAGTTCGAGTACGACCGCAAGGACGTGCCATGGGCCGCGGGCAGCGCCGAACTGGACGATCTGTGGCGCAAGTCGGTCAAGAACGATTGGCTGCGCCTGAAGCTGGCCGGCAAGCAGCCGGCCGAGATCCGCAAGACGCTGGACAAGCGTTACGCCACGCTGGAAAAGTCGGTCAATGAGCTCAAGGGCGAGGACGTGTTCCAGTTCTTCCTCAACGCCTACACCAGCGCCGTCGACCCGCATACCGATTACTTCACCCCGCGCACCGCCGAGAACTTCAACCAGGCGATGTCGCTGTCGCTGGAAGGCATCGGCGCGCAGCTGCAGCGCCAGGACGACATGGTGGTGATCCGCGAGGTCATCGCCGGCGGCCCGGCCGCGGTCAATGGCACGCTCAAGCCGGGCGACCGCATCGTCGGCGTGGGCCAGGGCAAGTCCGGTCCGCTCGAGGACGTGATCGGCTGGCGCATCGATGACGT
This sequence comes from Stenotrophomonas sp. TWI1183, assembly GCF_039673115.1. Classification (NCBI taxonomy): domain Bacteria; kingdom Pseudomonadati; phylum Pseudomonadota; class Gammaproteobacteria; order Lysobacterales; family Lysobacteraceae; genus Stenotrophomonas; species Stenotrophomonas sp. TWI1183. The sequence goes on along the minus strand of NZ_JBDJKZ010000002.1, from coordinate 13,849 downwards.
GGTGGCCAAGATCCGCGGCAAGAGCGATACCCAGGTCCGCCTGGAGTTCATTCCGGCCGAGGAAGGCGTCGACGGCAAGCACCACACCCTGGTGCTGACCCGCCAGAAGGTGCGCCTGGCCGAACAGGCCGCCAAGGGCGAAACCCTGACCATCCCGGCCAAGGATGGGGAGCCGGCGCGCAAGGTCGGCGTGATCAAGCTGCCGACGTTCTACCAGGATTTTGAAGGCCGCCGCCGCAATGCCGCGGACTACGCGTCGGCGACGCGCGACGTGGCCAAGCTGCTGGCCGGCTTCAAGGCCGACAAGCTCGACGGCGTGGTGCTGGACCTGCGCAACAACGGCGGTGGTTCGCTGGATGAAGCGATCGAACTGACCGGTCTGTTCATCGAACAGGGCCCGGTGGTCCAGGTGCGCGAGTCCGGTGGCCGCGTCACCGTCAACAGCGACCGCAGTGAAGTGGTGGCGTGGGACGGTCCGCTGGCCGTGCTGATCAACCGCGGCTCGGCCTCGGCGTCGGAAATCTTCGCCGGCGCCATCCAGGATTACGGCCGTGGCCTGGTGATCGGTGAGACCACCTTCGGCAAGGGCACCGTGCAGAACATCGTCGACCTCGACCGTTGGCCGAGTGGCGAGACCCAGCGCTTCGGCCAGGTCAAGCTGACCATCGCCCAGTTCTTCCGCGTCAGCGGCAGCAGCACGCAGCACAAGGGCGTGGTGCCCGATCTGGCCTTCCCGGCCAGCGTGGACGCCAGCGAGTACGGCGAAAGCACCTACGACAACGCCCTGCCGTGGACCCGCATCGCTGCCGTGCCGCACACCCAGTACGGCAATTTTGGTCCGCTGCTGCCCAAGCTGGAAAGCCGCCACGACACGCGCATCGCCGCCGACAAGGAGTTCCAGTGGTGGAACGAGGATGTCGAGCAGTTCCGCGCCGAGAAGGCCAAGAAGTACATCTCGCTCAACGAGGCCGAGCGCCGCGCCGAGCGTGAGAAGCAGGACAAGCAGCGCACCGATCGCCAGGCCATCCGCAAGCAGCTGGGCCTGGATCTGGATCCGCTGGCCGATGACAGCAATGACGACGGCCTGACCGGCAACGAGCGCGACATCGTCAAGGATGCCGCCCGCGAGAAGGCGGCCGAGAAGCGCCCGGATCCGCTGCTGCGCGAGTCGGCCGCGATCCTCGCCGATGCGGTCAACCTGCTGGAGGCCGACCGTCCGCTGTCGGCGCAGGTCCTGCCGCAGTCGACCGCCGTCGGCCGCTGGGCGGACTGACCGCTTCCGCGGCCGCCAGCTGAACAGGTGACAACTCCACAGGCCGCCCTCCGGGGCGGCCTGTGCGTATCCACCTCCTGCCAACGCGCACAGGTCTATCCTTGGAGGCTGGATTTCCGCAGGAGCGGCCATGCGCTTTCGTCGTGTACGTTCGATCCCGCTGCTGGCGGTGTTCGCCGCGTTGACCGCCTGTGGCGGCCGCGCCGCCGACAGTACCCTGATCCGGGAGTCCTTCGACTCCGGCGACACCTACTCGCGCACCGTCCCCGGCCCGCCGGCCCAGGCCTGCGAAGCCGCCCGACGCACCCTGCTCAGCCAGGGCTATGCGATCGCCCGCGCCGGCGATGACGCGGTGGAGGGCAACAAGAACTTCCAGCCCAAGGATGAGGAGCACGAGCAGTTGGTGCTGCGGATTTCCTGTGCGCCGCGCGGCGACCAGGCGCTGGTCTTCGTCAGCGCCGTGCAGGACCGCTACGCATTGAAGAAGAGCCCGACCTCGGCCAGTGTCGGCGTGGGTGCGCTGGGCTCGGTCTCGCTGCCGTTCGGCAGCAACGACGACTCGCTGGTGAAAGTGGCCAGCAGCACTGTGCAGGACGCCACCTTCTACCGCCGCTTCTTCGAGCGTCTGCAGCAGTACCTGCCGGCCGCCGCCGTGCCCGAGCCGACGCCGGCCGCCGCCCCGCCCGCGGCGCCCGCTGCAGCGGTGGAGACGCCGCCCACCACGGTGGTGAGCGATACGCCGGCATCGCTGCGCTGAGCGGGCGGGGGTGCGGCAGGCCATGGCAGCAGGATCGCGGCGCTGGCACCGCTGCGTGCTCGGCGCGCTGCTGGGACTGATCCCCGCGGCCAGCGCGTGGAGTGCGGCGTCCTGCGCGCAGCGCGTGCTGGAGGAGCTGGGCTGGCGGATCAGCGCCGCTGATATCGAGGCACCGATGGTGCAGGGCGGACCGGTCTGCGAGCGCGCCGACCTGCGCCAGGCGCAGGCGCACGGCGACCTGCGCGTGCAGCTGCCGCGTCAATGGTCGGAGGCGCAGCGGCAGGCCTGGCTGCCCACCTTGTTCGATGATCCGGCCACGGTGTGCGCCTACGCGTTCAAGCTCGGCGCCGCCACCCGCCGTGCCACCACCGCCCTGCAGGACAACGAGGGGTTCCGCTTCTCGGCGCTGCAGCTGGGCTGGATCGGCTTCGGCGCCGGCGGCGCCCAGGCCAAGGGCTGGGAGCGCTTCCGCAGCTTCGGCCGCGGCTATCAGCCGGCCGAGGCCAACAGCGCGGCACTGCAGACCTTCTACGACGGCCGCGTGCGCGCGGAATGCGGGGTCGGCCGCCAGGTCGCGCAGCTGGCGACCCAGCGCGAGCTGTACGGCGATGCCGCGTTCGATCGCGCGTTCTCGGCTGAAGAGCTGTCCATCGGCACCTTCCTGACCCTGCACGAGACCGACAGCATCCTGCTCGGCCGGCACGCCGGTGCGTTCCTGGCCGATGGGAAGGCAACGAAGACCGCCCAGCGCGGGCGGCAGGCGTTCGTGGGGACGCCCGGCTTCATCGAGCACGTGTTCGACCGCGCTTACCTGGACGACATCAACAACCAGGCCGAGAACTTCGTGGTGGTCGATGTCAGTGATGCGGCGGCGCGCGCGCTGCGCGAGCATGACGGCTTCGCGTACTACGACCGGATCAACCGGCGCATCTGGTCATTGGCCCAGCGCATGCCGGGCCCGGGCCCGCGCCGTTTCGAGCGCCTGCTGATCGAGCGTGATCCGATCTTGCGGCGCGAAGTGCCGGCCGCGCAGCAGCCGCTGCTGAAGGAACTGGACGCGTTGCTGGACGATCCGTTCTACCAGGGGTTCCTGATTTACGTGCATCCACGCGGTATACGTCCTATCGGATATCACATCGCGCGCCTGCTCGACCGCAATCCGCGGACGCCGTTCGCGATCGAGCTGGGGCTGCACAATCTGCACACCACGTTGTACCGGCGCTGGATCGACGCACAGCTGCAGCAGTGCGCGGCCGCGCCGGTCTCTCCCGTTACACAACCGTATTCGCAAGCTGAGCAAAGGTGAGTCATGGATATTGCAATGATTGGACTGGGCCGCATGGGCGCCAACATGGCCGAGCGCCTGCACCGCGGCGGTCATCGCGTGATCGGGGTCGATCCCGGTGAGGCCGCACGCACCGCGGCGGCCGCGCGTGGTTTCGAGGTCAGCGCCTCGATCGCCGATACGCTTGCCGCGCTGCCGGTGCCGCGCGTGGTGTGGTTGATGGTGCCGGCCGGCGTCGTCGACCAGACGCTGGCCTCGCTCTCGCCGCATCTGTCCGAAGGCGACGTGGTGATCGACGGCGGCAACTCGTACTACAAGGATTCCATGCGCCGCAGCGAACAGCTGCAGGGCGAAGACGTGACCTATATCGACTGCGGCACCAGCGGCGGCGTGTGGGGCCTGCAGGAGGGCTACAGCCTGATGATCGGCGGTGACAAGGCCGCGGTCGAACGGATCGGCGCGATCTTCCGCACGCTGGCACCGGGTGAAGACCGCGGCTGGGCGCATGTCGGCCCGAGCGGGGCAGGGCACTTCTGCAAGATGGTCCACAACGGCATCGAGTACGGGATGATGCAGGCCTACGCGGAAGGCTTCGCGCTGATGCAGCACAAGACCGAGTTCAACCTCGATCTGGCGCAGGTGGCCAAGGCCTGGCAGCACGGCAGCGTGGTGCGTTCGTGGCTGCTCGATCTCAGCGCCGATGCGCTGGGCCGCAACCCGCAGCTGGACGGTATCGCGCCGCATGTCGATGACTCCGGCGAAGGCCGCTGGACCGTCGCTGAAGCGATCGACCTTGATGTGTCGGCTCCGGTGATCACCCTGTCCCTGCTTGAGCGGCTGCGCTCGCGCGAGAAGAACTCCTTCAGCGATCGCCTGCTGGCGGCGATGCGCAACGAGTTCGGCGGCCACGCGATCAAGTCGACCTGAGGCCGACCGATGCGGGCCGACGGGACGTGATCGTCCGGCCCGCATCCACGCAGGGCGTGGATCTATATGGCGTGGCGTGACCGACTCACAGGGTTACCCGCCGCCCGCTGCGTGCGCTCTCTGCGCCCGCTTCCAGCAGGCGCATCAGCTGCAGTGCCTGCGCGGTGCTGACCGGCGCTTCGCCCGTACCCAGCATCGCATCGCGGAAGGCCGCGTAGAACGCGCGGTAATCGCCGGGCACGTTGTCCACGGTGCTGCGCTGGGTGTGTCCGTCCGCATCGACCCGCACCAGGTGGCCATGCTGCGGGTCCAGCCCCCAGCCCGGCGCACCCGGCGCGACACCGCGGCGCAGTTGATCTTCCTGCACGTCCAGCCCCTCCTTGAGGTAGCTGCCGGCATCGCCATGCACGATGAAGCGAGGGCTGGAGGCGGCGACCAGCGAACCGGCATGCAGGATCGCCCGGTGGCGCGGGTAGTGCAGCACCGCGTGGAAGTAGTCGTTGCCGAGCGCGTGCTCGCGCTGCGCCATCAGGTCCACGCTGATCGCGCCGGGCCAGCCGAACAGCTGCAGCATCTGGTCGAGCAGATGGGGACCGAGATCCATCCACAGGCCGCTGCCGGGGGCATCGCTCTCGCGCCAGCGGTCACGCACCTGCGGGCGGAACCGGTCGAAGTGGGAATGGCATTCGGCGACGCGGCCGACGCGGCCTTCGGCGAGCACCTGCTTCAGGGTGAGGAAGTCGGCGTCGTGGCGACGGTTCTGGAAGACGGTGACGACACGGTCGGCCTCCCGTGCGGCCTGCACCACCGCCTCGGCTTCGGCCACCGAGAGGGCGAACGGCTTGTCCACCAGCACGTGTTTGCCCGCGGCCAGCGCGGCGCGCGCCAGCGGTGCGTGCGCATCGTTGGGTGTGGCGATGACGACGGCGTCGACCGCAGGATCATCGAACAGCTGCTGCGGATCGTCGCAGAGGCGCACATCGGTGAAGCTGCGTAGCAGCCGATCGCGCTGCGAACTGACGATGCTGTGCAGGGCAAGCCCGGGCGTGTGCAGGATCAATGGCGCATGGAACATGCTCCCCGCCAGGCCGTAGCCGATCAGTCCCACCTGAAGTACGGCGGCCATGGTGCACTCCAACATAACGGGGCAGGACAGCGTAACGGCTGCACGCGTGGGGCGGAAATCTGAACGGTTCGGCAGCAAGCTGAGTGGTTCACGGCGACGTTATGTGGTGCGCACGTCCCGTCCACGGCCCTGCACGGACACTGGTCCCACATCCGCAAAGGAATTCGAACATGACCAACACGACCCGTAATCTGCTTGCTGCTTCGCTGGCCCTGGGCATGGTGCTGGGCACCTCGTCCGCGATGGCCAAGGATCCGCCGAAGAGCACCGATCATGCCGCGATGACCCATGCCGATACGCACGATTCGGCCGAGCCGGTCACCGACAGCTGGATCACCACCAAGGTCAAGACCGACCTGCTGACCAGCAAGAACGTGCCGGGTACCGAAGTGAAGGTGGAGACCGTCAATGGCGTGGTCACCCTCACCGGCACCGTGGCCAGCCAGGCCGAGCATGACAAGGCCGTCCGCGTGACCCAGCAGATCAAGGGCGTCAAGCGCGTCGACGCCGCTGGCCTGAAGGTTGCCGCAGCCGCTGCCAAGCGCTGAGTCCGGCCGTAATGTTGAACAGGGCGCGCCTTCGGGCGCGCTTTTTTTTGGGCGCTTTCCCTCTCCGCCTGGCAGGCGTCGCGCGCCCTCCGAGCCTCCCCGGGGTGCGTTCAGACAGGTGATTGCCTGCGTATTCACAAAGGGGTGGAGTATATTCAGCGCTTCGCCATCGTCGGCGCGGTGCACGGCCCGGACCTCCCGGTGCCTGGGCACGGCCGGTCTTGGCATCGAGCTGAAGAGGGACTATGGCGCTGGTGTTCAGTGATCAAATCTGGGACCGCTGGCGTCTGCCGGCCCTGGCCCTGGCGGCGGTAGCCATCATCGTGGTGCCGTGGCTCACCCTGCGCAAACTGGCCAACGACAACATCGATGCGATGAACTGGGTCACCCACACCCAGGATGTCGGCGTGGCCGTCTATCAGCTTCAGGCCGACGTACGCGATGTTGAGTCCGCTGCGTTGACGATGTCCAAGGGCATCGACGCGCCGGGCCTGCGCGAGCGGTTGGCGCAGGCCGATGATATTCCCGGGCGGTTGGCCCGGCTGGCCGAACTGACCCGCGACAATCCCGATCAGCTGATCCGGATCGGTCGCATCCAGTCGATGCTTGAACGCCGCATGGAACTGGCCAAGCAGCTGGCCCGTTCCGCGCCCGACGCCGATCAGCGGCAGCTGGTGGCCGACCTGACCACCCGCTATCCGATCCGCCGCCTGGTCGAGGAACTGCAGGCTACCGAAGAACAACTGCTCGCCAAGCGCTCGGAGCTGTTCGCCGCGCAGCAGCGCCAGGGCGAGCTCGTCTCCTGGTCGGCACTGATCGTGCAGCTGCTGCTGCTTGGCCTGGTGCTGTGGCTGCTGCAGCGGCAGATCCGCCACCGCCTCAGCGCGGAACGTGCCTCGCTGCGTGCGGCCGAGCGTGCGGCCTCGGTGCTGCACACGGTGCGGGAGCCGATCGTGCTGCTCGACCGCGCGTTGCGCGTGCAGATGCACAACCCGGCCTTCGGCGAGCTGTACGGCCTGGACGAAGAGGCCCCGGCCGAAGGGCTGCCGCTGGACAGCATCGGCGACGGTGCCTGGGCCGATGCGGTGGTCCGCCAGCGCCTGACCGACGTGCTGCTGCGCGGCCGCGAGCTGTGGGACTACGAGCACGAGCAGCGCACCGCCGATGACGTGGTGCGGATCATGCTGATCAACGCGCGGCGCATGCCGCTGCCGGACAAGGATGACGAAGTGGTGCTGATGACCGTCAGCGATGTCACCGTCCAGCGCGCCGTGCAGCTGCGCGTGGAAGAACTGAACCGGCAGCTGGAAGGCAAGGTCGAGCAGGTCTCCGAGGTCAACCGCGAGCTGGAAGCGTTCAGTTATTCGGTGTCGCATGATCTGCGCGCGCCGCTGCGCCACGTGGCCGGTTTCTCGGACAAGCTGACCCGCCACCTGGGCGAGGGCGCGGATGAAAAATCGCTGCACTACCTGGGTGTGATCTCCAATTCGGCCAAGCGCATGGCCGCCCTGATCGACGATCTGCTGGTCTATTCGCGCCTGGGCCGGGCGGCGATGCGCCTGCAGGCCGTGGACATGCAGTCGCTGGTCGCCGACACCCGCGCGATGCTCGATGCCAACCAGCAGAGCGAGTCCGAAAGTACCGGCGTACCGCACCATGTCGACTGGAAGATCGCGCCGCTGCCGATCATTGTTTCCGATGAAAACATGATGCGGCAGGTCTGGCTGAATCTGCTCGGCAATGCGATCAAGTATTCTTCCAACCGCGAGCCGGCCCGGATCGAGGTCGACTACAAACTCCAGCCTGACGGCAGCCATCTGTTCACCGTGCGCGACAACGGCGCCGGGTTCGACATGGCCTACGCCGGCAAGCTGTTCGGGGTGTTCCAACGCCTGCACAAGGCCAGCGACTACCCGGGTACGGGCATCGGCCTGGCCAGCGTCCGCCGGGTGTTGACCCGCCACGGCGGCCGCATCTGGGCCGAGTCGGCGGTCGATCAGGGCGCCACGTTCCACTTCGTTCTTCCACCCGCGCTCGACGCAATCAACAAGGGCTCCGCCGCATGACCGCTCTCCGCACCATCCTCCTCGCCGAGGACAGCCCCGCCGATGCCGAGATGGCCATCGACGCCCTGAAGGAGGCCCGCCTGGCCAATCCGATCGTGCACGTCGAAGACGGCGTGGAAACGATGGACTACCTGCTGCGCCGTGGCGCCTTCGCCAACCGCGAGGAAGGCCTGCCGGCGGTGCTGCTGCTGGACATCAAGATGCCGCGCATGGATGGCCTGGAAGTGCTCAAGGAAATCCGCAACACCGAAGAGCTCAAGCGGCTGCCGGTGGTGATCCTGTCTTCCTCGCGCGAAGAAAGCGACCTGGCGCGCAGCTGGGATATGGGCGTGAACGCCTACGTGGTCAAGCCGGTGGATGTCGACCAGTTCTTTGGTGCGGTGCAGACCCTGGGCAAGTTCTGGGGTCTGATCAACCAGGCACCGGAGGTCGAGTAAGCCCATGCCGCTCACCGGCCCTGCGTTGGGTGCCCTGCGGATCCTGCTGATCGAGGATTCGCCGGAAGACGCCGAACTGATGTGCGAGCAGATGCTCGACGCTGGCCTGGAGGCCAGTTTCGAGCGGGTCGAGAGCGCGCAGGAACTGCGCGACGCGCTGGAGCGCGCCGCGCCGGACATCGTGCTGTCGGACCTGAGCATGCCCGGCTTTTCCGGCAATGAAGCGCTGCAGATCGTGCGCGCCGTGTTGCCGGACGTGCCCTTCATCTTCGTGTCCGGCACGATGGGTGAGGAAAACGCCGTGGCCGCCCTGCACCAGGGTGCCAACGACTACATCATCAAGCACCAGCCGGCGCGCCTGCCCTCGGCGGTGGCGCGCGCGGTACGCGAAGCGCGCAGCGCGATCGACCGCCAGCGGGTGGAAGCCGAGCTGATGCGCGCCCAGCGGCTGGAAAGCCTGTCGCTGCTGGCGGCCGGGCTGAGCCATGACCTGCGCAACATCCTGCAGCCGCTGCTGATCATGCCGGACCTGCTCAAGGCGCGCACCGACGACCCGCAGCTGCACCATCTGGCCGACATCATCGCCGAGTGCGGCCGCCGCGGCCACGAGATGGCCGAGTCGATGCTGTCCTTCGTGCGCGGTTCGCGCAAGCCAAGCGAGCACATCTGCCTGGCCCACCTGTTCGAAGGCGTGGAGCTGCTCCTGCGCAGCAACCTGCCGGCCAAGGTCACCCTGCACCTGGAGGTGGCCGACGGGCTGGCGGTGGATGCCAATTACACCGAGCTGCAGCAGGTGCTGCTCAATCTGTCCCTGAATGCCATCCAGGCGATGCCCGACGGTGGCCGGCTGACCCTGCGCGCTGCGGCGGCCGCCGATACCCATGGCGATGACTGGCTGCGCATCACGGTGTCCGACGAAGGCATCGGCATGGACGCGCAGACGCTGTCGAACCTGTTCAATCCGTTCTTCACCACCAAGGCGACCGGCACCGGGCTCGGCCTGATTTCCTGCAAGCGCATCATCGAAGGCGCGCACGGGACCATCCAGGTCGACAGCACCCCGGGCGTCGGGACGCGCTTCGATGTCCTGCTGCCGATGCAGGTGATCGTCGATGCGGCCGAGGCGGTCGATGGGCCGATCACCGCCGGTACGGGGCAGTCGATCCTGGTGGTCGATGGCGAGGCCACGCGGCTGTCGTTGCTGGGCAATGCGCTTTCCAGCCAGGGCTATCACCTGCAGCTGGCCTCCGATGGCGCTGCCGCGCTGCGCTGGATGCAGCAGGAGAGCATGCCCGCGCTGGTGATCGCCGATGCGGGCTCCAAGCTGCTCTCGGCCAGCCATCTGCTCGGCGAAATGGCCTCGCTGGGCTATCACGGCCCGGCGCTGGTGCTGGAAGAAGCCGACGTCACGGTACCGCTGGCGGTGTTCCCGCCGGGCATCAACGTGCACGTGCTGCGCAAACCACTGGAAATGCAGCAGGTGTTCCGTTCGGTCGCCGAGGCGCTGGAAACCGCCTGATCAGGTCTCCCACGGAAACCGTGGGAGGCTGGCCACGGCCTGTTCGAGCCTGAAAGACCAATTGCCGTGGATCTCCGCGTACAGCGGACTGTCGCCGGCCAGGCGCATGCGCTGGGTGATGCGCAGGTCATCCCTGCGGATCAGCACCAGGTCGACCGGCAGCCCGACCGACAGATTGGAGCGGATGGTCGAGTCCAGCGACACGATCGCCGTGCGCGCAGCGTCTTCCAGCCGGGTCTGCGGGCGCAGGATCCGGTCCAGGATGGGCTTGCCGTACTTGGACTCGCCGATCTGCAGGAACGGGGTTTCCGGCGACGCCGCGATGGCATTGCCGAGCGGGTAGATCATGTACAGGCCGGGGTGCTCGCCGCTGATCTGGCCGCCCAGGATCAGCGTGGCCTGGGTCACGATGCCATCCTGCCCGGCCTCATGCGTGCTGGATTTGACCTGGCTGTCGAGCAGCACGCGGCCCACGTATTCGGCCACTTCGAACAGATGGCGGTAAGCGCGCAGGTTCTCGGGCCGCTGCTCCTCCACGTCGCGCCGCAGCCGCGAGATCAGCAGCTGGGTCGTCGCCAGGTTGCCGGCGGCCATGATGACGAAGGCCGCTTCACCGGGGAACTCGAACTCGTGCAGCTTCCGGTGCACGCGCACGTCGTCCAGCGACGCGTTGGTGCGGGTGTCGGCGGCGAAGACCAGGCCTTCGTCCACCTCGATGCCGACGCAATAGGTCATGTCGGTGTCCTATGATGTGCACCCCGATTCTATGCGCTGGCCCCGTTGCCCCCGTGTGGAGTCGCCCCACGTACGCTGAATACCATGATCACTGCGCTCCTGAGCCTGGGCAGCAACCTGCAGCCGCAACAGCATCTTCACGCCGCGGTGGAGGCCCTGCGCGCGCGCTTCGGCGCGATCGCGGTCTCGCCGGCCTACCGCACCGCCGCGGTGGGCTTTGATGGCCCGGATTTCCTCAACAACGCGGTGGCGATCCAGACCGATCTGCCGCTGCAGACGCTGGATGACTGGCTGCATGCGCTGGAAGACGCCCACGGCCGCGACCGCAGCGGCCCGCGCTTCAGCGACCGCACCCTGGACATCGACGTGGTGTTCTACGGCGATCTGATCGTGGAAGGCCCCGGCCACCTGCGCATCCCGCGCCCGGAGCTCAAGCACGCTTTCGTGCTCAAGCCGCTGGCCGACATCGCGCCGGACTTCCGCGATCCGGTCAGCGGGCTGACCCTGGATGCGCTGTGGCGCGCGCATCGGCAGTTCGGCGAGCCGTTCGACACGATGGACCTGCTGCCCGGCTGATCGATGCACGGGTGGTGCCGGCCGCTGGCCGGCACTCCGACACTGCCCGGCTGATCGATGCGGTAGGTACCGACCGTTGGTCGGTACGGGGCCTGCACGCGACCCAGCGTGCGGTCCAACCGGCGTTTACGACAACGTCCGCCCACCATCCACGCGCAGGGTGTGCCCGGTGACGAACGCGGCATCGGTGGCCAGCCAGTACACCGCCTCGGCGATCTCCTCCACCGTGCCGGTGCGTGCCAGCGGCGTGCGTGCCAGCAGCGCCTGCTGCGCGAAGTCATCCTTGCCCTGTTCCGGCCACAGGATCGCCCCGGGCGCGACCGCATTGACCCGGACCTTGGGCGCCAGCTCGAGCGCCAGCGAGCGGGTGACCATCTCCAGCGCTGCCTTGGCCGCTGCGTACACCGGGTGGTCGCGCATCGGCTGGGTGCCGTGCAGGTCGGTCAGGTTGACGATGCTGCCCTGCTGGCGGCGCAGGTGCGGCGCCGCGGCCTGGGCCAGCAGCAGGGGCGCGCGTGCGTTGACCGCGAACAGGTCGTCCCACTGCGCGGCGGTGATCTGGCCGAGCAGGGTGGGGTAGAAGTTCGAGGCGTTGTTGACCAGCGTGTCCAGCCGGCCGAACTGGGCCACGGTCTGGTCGACCAGGTCGGGCAGGGCCTCGGCATCGCGCAGATCGGCCTGCAGGGCCAGCACGCTGCCCGGGCGCAGCATGTCCATGTCGAAGGCCATCTGCTGCAGCTCGGCGGTCGAGGTGTGGGCGTGCAGCACCACCGACCAGCCACAGGCGTGGAACTGGCGGGCGATGGCCGCGCCGATCCGGCGCGCACTGCCGGTGATCAGCGCCACGGGCGCGGTATCGGTCATCGGGGGTACTCCCTGCTCAGGCTATGCTGTGCATTGTCACCGCAATCGCCCGCGCCATGCATTCCCCACTGCCCCTCCCCGAATCCGACGCCCTGGCCCACAGCGACGAGCTGGCTGCGGCGCTGCGCGCTGAAATCCTCGCCAACGGCGGCGCGATGCCGTTCTCCCGCTTCATGGAGTTGAGCCTGTACGCGCCCGGTTGGGGGTACTACAGCGCCGGCGCCAGCAAGTTCGGCGCGGCCGGCGACTTCACCACCTCGCCGGAAATCGGCGCGCTGTTCGCCGCGACCCTGGCCAACGCGATCGCCCCGGTGATGCAGCAGCTCGGCCCGGAAGCGCGGTTCATGGAAGTCGGTGGCGGCAGCGGCGCCTTCGCCGAAGTGCTGCTCAAGCGCATGCTGGAACTGGACGCGCTGCCTGAGCGCTACGCGATCCTGGAGCCCAGCGCCGACCTGCGCGAGCGCCAGCGCGAGCGCCTGGAGAAGGCGCTGATCCCGCCGGTGTTCGCCCAGGTGGAATGGCTGGACCGCCCGTTCGATGACGACTGGGACGGCATGGTCTTCGCCAACGAAGTGATCGACGCGCTGCCGACGCCGCGCTTCCTCGCCCGCGACGGCATGGTCTATGAAGAAACCGTGGAGCTGGATGCCGACGGTGCCTTCGTGCGGGGCGCGCAGCCGGCCGATGCGATGCTCACGGCGGCGGTCCGCCACGTCGAGCATTACCGCGAGAAGCCCTTCGCCGATGGTTACCGCTCCGAACTGCTGCCGCAGCTGCCGTACTGGATCCAGGCGATCGCCGGCGGCCTGCAGCGCGGTGCGATGCTGTTCGTCGACTACGGCTACCCGCGCAACGAGTATTACCAGGACGACCGCGACGAGGGCACCGTGCGTGCGTTCTATCGCCACCACGTGCACAACGACCTGTACCGTTGGCCGGGCCTCCAGGACCTGACCGCGTCGGTGGATTTCACCGCGTTGGCCGAGTCGGGCACCGGCGCCGGTTTCGAGCTGGCCGGCTACTGCACCCAGGCCAGTTTCCTGCTCGGCAACGGGCTCGATGCGCTGCTGGAAAAGGCCGACGCGCGTACCGACGAGATCGGCCGCGTGCGGCTGCGCGACCAGGTGAAAAAGCTGACGCTGCCGACCGAGATGGGCGAGCGCTTCCAGGTGATGGGCTTCCAGCGTGACGTCGATTTCGAAGCCGCCTTCGAGCTCGGCGATCTGACCTGGCGCCTGTAAGGTGGCCGCGACCACGCTGCTGAAGCCGCTGCGCTGGCCGCGGGCATGGCTGGCGCTGTGGTGGCTGGCGGTGCTGGGCACGCTCGTGGTCTGCCTGATCCCGCCGCCGCCGATCCCGTTGCCGGAGAACAGCGATAAGGTCGAGCACTTCCTCGCGTATTTCTTGCTGGCCGCATCGGCCGTGCAGATTTACCAGCGCCGCGCAGCCCTGGTCTGGGCGGCGGTCGGCCTGGTCGCGCTGGGCATCGGCATCGAGTTCGCGCAGGGCGCTTTGACCGTCAACCGCATGGCCGATCCAATGGATGCGCTGGCCAACAGCGTCGGCGTGCTCGCCGGCATGGCGATCGTGTTCACCCCGCTGCGCGACCTGCTGCTTAGCCTGCGCGGGTGACGCGGGACGACGCATGACAGGTAGTGGCGGGCGCGGGGCGGCCACCCCCCCCATGTGGGAGTGAAGAGGTGGGGGGCCCCCGCCCGCGCAAACACCCCCCGGTT